>DATMJE010000377.1:0-15233 GCA_035553995.1 Usitatibacter sp.
CGGCCACGTCACGATCTGCGCGTTCACCACGTCCGTGAGGCTGTCCACGTCGGTGTCGTTCGCGATCAGGTTGGCGCGGTTCACCCTTCCGGTCACCGCGTCGTACGTGTCGTTGACGGCGACCGGCGGGTCGTTCACCGGCGTGATGTTGACAGTGATGACGCCGACGTTGGACACCGTGCCGCCCACGGTCACCGTATAGGACAAGCTGTCGGCCCCGTTGGCGTTGGCGTTCGGCGTATAGGTGATCGTGTTGTTCGCGTTCAGCACGGCCGTGCCGAGGCTCGGCGTCGCGGTGATGGCGACGGTCGCACCGGCCGGGATCGGCCCGCCGTTGAGCGTGTCGTTCGCGAGCGGGCTGATCACCAGCGGCGGGGCGTCCTCGTTGATGGTGAGCGTGTCGTTGAAGGCGATGGGCGTACCGCCGCCCGCCGCGCCCACCGCCGTCTGCACCAGCAACTGCGCGACGCCACCTTCCGAGGACGTGATCATCACCGTCGACGGCGGCGCCGCGAGCGGCGATACCGTCAGGGCGCCAGCCACCAGCGTGCCGTAGCCCGGCGCCGTGAGGACCGGCGGAGCCAGCGTGTCGCTCGATTTCACCGACAGCGTGAGCGTACCGCCGCCAGCCGGGCTGTACGTCGCGCCCGAGCCGCCGGAAGGCGTCACTTCATCGATCACCGCCTGGTTGTAGAACGTCGGCACCACCTGCCCCGCGAGGTTGCGCGAGTTGGTGTCCTCGACGCACACCGCCGTCGGGATCGCGGCCGGCTGCGACTGCGCCCAGTACTTGGTGTCCGCGGAGACGAGCTGCGTCGGCGCGAAACCCGCCGGCGCGCTGAACGGCGGCAGGATCTCGCCCGTGGCGGGGTTGAGCGTGCCGGCGCAAGGCGCGTCGAAGAACAGGAGCTGCGGGACGATCGCGGTCTGCTGGGGCTGCGCAGGCGTACGCGCCGGGACCGTGGGCTCCCCGGTCACGAACACATCCAGCTTCTTGCCGGTGGCGCTGGCGACCGTCTGCGCGTAGCTCGCGCGGTCGACGGAAACCCTGCCGGCCAGGTTGCCGCTCACCAGGCGGCCGTTGGTCGTGAAGTCCGTCGTGTGCATGACGAAGCCGTTCGGGCCTTCCACGCGGAACACGTTGTGGTCGTAGGTCACGCCATCGTTGGCGACGAAGGGCGGCAGCGGGCTGCCCGTCACCGGACCCAGGCGTCCCGGATCGGCGATGTACTTCTTGCCGTTGCCGGGATAAGGCGTGGTCCCGCCGGCGGCGACCAGCGCGTCGTAGGCCGGATCCTGGCCCACGACGAGGTCCGGGATCGGCGGCACTTCGATGCCGCCCGGCGTGGGCGAGGGCAGCAGGAACGGGCCCAGCCCGGTGCCGAGGGCGCACTCGAAGGTCGCGACGCACGTGAGGCCGACGTCCTTCGTGAAGAAGATGCGATCGCCGGCGGCCACGTCGTCGAACACGAACTTGCCGTAGGGGTAGTACACCGTGTACGTGCCCGTGAACGGCACGTTGGTGATGAAGACCCGCTCGCGGCCGAACGCGATCTGGTCACCCGGAATGGGATCGTTGTTCGCGAACGCCGCCTCCATCGCCAGCACGAGGCGCGCTTTCGTCGTGCCTACGGTGAGGGAGGTATCCGCGCGGTAGTAGAAATGCTCGGGGAAAAAGTTGTCCGGAAACGACTCGGGGAAGATCGGTCCGGGCGGGATCAGCGTGCACCACCCGCCATCGAGCTCCGCCTGGCTGGTGAGATCGCAGAATTCCAGTGCGAGACCGGTCTTGTCCTGGAACCAGGCCGGGAAACCACCGACCGTAGCCCGGTTGTCGACCGGTCCTGCGCGTTCGAGGACGGCGTGCGCCGGCGCGAGGAAAGCCATCGATACCGCTGCTGCCAACAGCTTCTGCGCCATACGACGTTGTTTCATTTGTTTGCTCCCGTGGAGAAGGAATTGGAGTCGCCACATGCGTTCCCATGCGGCAGATCAAACGTAGCGGGGCAAACACCTGTTAAGGCGCGGCTGCGACAACTCACCGCGTGGGAAAATCCTCCCAACTGGGAAAAAACGCCCAAACTGCGACAATTGACCGCAGGGACATTCAGGTACGCGTCAGAAAGACGCAGTCTTCGGCGCCCTCGCGCGCTCCCTCAGCACGCGACGCTGGACCTTGCCGGTGGTGGTGAGCGGCAGCTCGGGCACGAACTCGATCTCGCGCGGCTGCTGCCAGGGGGCCAGGTGGCGCTTCACGTGCTCGCGAATGGAGTCCTTGAGCGCCTCGGAGCCGGTCTCGCCGGGTGCCAGCAGCACGAACGCCTTGATCACCGCGCCGCGTGTCTCGTCGGGCACCGGCACGACGGCGGAGTTGGCGACGGCGGGATGGCGCAGCAGGCAGTTCTCGATCTCCGCGGGGCCGATGCGATAGCCCGCGCTCTTGAACATGTCGTCGGAGCGCCCCTGGTACCAGAGATAGCCGTCTTCGTCCGCCGAGGCCTCGTCGCCGGTGCGGCACCATTCGCCGCTGTACTTGAGCCGCGTGGCCGCGTCGTTGTTCCAGTAGCCGAGGAAGAACACCGGGTCGGGCGTGCCGTCGAGCCACGTCCGGTGCACCGCGACCTCGCCGCTCGCGCCCGCGGCCACCTCGTTGCCGTCCGCGTCGATGACAGCCACGCGATGCCCGGGATAAGGCCGGCCCATCGAGCCCGGCTTCACGGGCCACACCCGGTGCGAGTTGCCCACGATGTAGTTCATCTCGGTCTGGCCGAAGATCTCGTTCACCGTGACGCCCAGCTCCTCGCGCGTCCAATGGAACACCGCGGGCCCCACCGGCTCGCCGCCGCTCATGAGCGAGCGCAGGTCGAGGGCGTAGCGAAGACGCGGTTTCGGGCACGCGCGCATCATCATCTTGAGTGCCGTCGGGAAGAGGAAGGCGTTGCGGATGGCGTATTTCCCGAGCAGGTGGAACGCGCGCTCGGGATCGAAGCGGCCGCGGTAGCCCAGGATCGCCTTGCCGTGGAACAGCGTGGGCATGAGCGCGTCCCACAGGCCGCCGGTCCACGCCCAGTCGGCCGGGGACCAGAAGAGGTCGCCCGGCTGCGGGAAGCCGTCATGCGAATGCTCGAAGCCGGGCAGGTTGCCGATGAGCACGCACTGCGGCAGGAGCGCTCCCTTGGGCGGGCCGGTCGTGCCGCTGGTGTAGATGATCGCGGCCGGATCGTGGGCGCCCGTTGCGACCGCATCGAAGCGCGGCGAGGCCTTCGCGAGCAGGGTCTCGTAGTCGAGCACGCCAGCTTCGCGCGCGCCCGCCGCGCCGATCACGTGCCGCAAGGCCGGCAGCTTCGCGCGCACGGCGAGAACCGCCGGCAACGTGTCGCGGTCCACGACGACCGCCCGGGTGCCGCTATCCTGGAGCCGGTACTCGAGCGCCTCGGGTCCGAACAGGAACGAGAGCGGCACGGCGATGGCGCCCATCTGGAAGCACGCCAGGTAGGTGACGATCGTTTCCGGCCGCTGTGGCAGCACCAGGGCGACGCGATCGCCGCGGGTGATGCCGAGTGCCGCCAGCGCATTGGAGAGTCGATTGGCGGCCTCCTGGAGCTCCCGGTAGGCCATCGCGCGCGCCTCGCCCGATTCGTCCTCCCAGTAGAGCGCGAGACGCCCGGGTTCCGCAGCCCAGCGGCGGCAGGCCGCCTGCGCGATGTTGAACTGCGGCGGCACCTGCCAGCGGAAGGCTTCGTAGACCTCGCGCCAGCGGTCCGCCATCGCCGCTCAGCGCACCAGGGCCGCCTCGACGTCGGCGAAGGTCTCGGCGATCTCGACCGTTTCCACCGCGAGCCCGAGCTGGCGCGCGACCTGCCGCGCCGAGATGATCCCGCGGACGACGCGGCCTTCGTTTTCGGACACGAGGAGGTGCTTGCGGCCGACGGCGCGGAGCGTGGAGACCACATGGCCCACGCGCATCTGCGCCACCTCCGAGTAGGGAATGGCTTCCAGCAGCGCGGCGCCAGTCATGAGGTCGACCACGCGCAGCTCGCTGCGCGGGACGTTGCGCGCCTGCATCACCGACAGCGGCTTCTCGCCGAGGAAGTCGGTGTCGGTGATGACGCCGGCGATGGCCCCCTCGCGATCGAGGACGAACAGGAAGCGCACGCCGCGCTCCACCATCATGGCGTGGGCGCGATTCGCGGGCTCGTCGGGATAGGTGGTGGCCGCGGCGTCGACCGTGAAGTCGGTCATCACCGTGAAGGCCGGATCGTCGAGCGTCACCCGCGGCGGCTGCGGCGGCTGCGCCACGCGGGCGCCCTGCGTGAGCCGGACGTGGGTGAGGGCGGCATATTCGCGCATCTGTTTTCTCCCTGGCGAAGGTTTACCCGGCGAGCTGCGCGCTGCGCCGGAAGTGCTTGTCCGCTTCCTGGGGCTTGCCGATCCGCTCCATGAGTGCCGCGAGGGTCATGTGGCCGTCGTGCGTGGGCTCGAGCGCCAGGCTCGCCTCGATGTAGCTCTGCGCCTTGCCCCACAGCCCCTGGCGCATGCACAGCTTGCCGAGCGCCAGCAGGAGCGCCGGGTCGCGCGCATGGCTGCGCAGCCATTTCTCGGCGCGCTCGATCTGCGGCAGCGCATCGGCACCGGCCGCCTCGCCGTACAGTGCCACGAGGCCCGAGCTCCACTCGCGCTCCAGCGCCTGCTCGATGATCCCCAGCGCCTCCGCATTGCCGCCCAGCGCGAGATGGTAGCGCGCCGCCGTGGCGGCGACGACCGGATCCGTGCGCATGTCCGCGGGAAGCTGCTTCCAGTACGCCGTCAGCGCCGCCGCATCCTGCGCCTTGCGATTGAGGTTCCCCAGGTTCGCGGTGCGTCGCGCGGTGGCCGCTTCCGCGGGGCCGATGCCGCCCAGCCTCACCAGCGCCGCAAGCGTCTCGAGCATCTCGTCCCAGCGGCGCAGCGCCTGCTCGGCCTGCAGCTTGAGGCGCAGCAGCCTCAGGTTGCGCGAGTCGCGCGCGGAGAGGTCCTTCAGCACCGCCAGCGCCTCTTCGTGGCGTTCCTGTGCGACCAGCAGGTCGGCGAGCGTCGTGAGCCGCGCGGTGTCGAGCTCGGGCGTGGCACCCCGCGCCTGGTCGAGGAACTGCTCGCGCTCGCTGAAACGGCCCAGCTCGTGCGCGCTGCGCGCGGCGATGATCGCGGCCACACCCTTGGTCTCGTCGCCGATGAGGGCCGCCGCGGCGCTTTTCTCCGCCGAGGCGTAGCGGCCCTGGAAGAAAGCGAGCAGCGCGTCGTTGAGAGACTGGCGCATGCGGGTGCGCGTGCGTTCCTCGCGATAGGCGCGGACCCGCGCCGGAATCGCCACCAGCGCCGCGACCATGCGCGCGAGGTAATGGAACGCGAAGTAGCCGGTGAAGACGAGGAAGACCAGCAGGTTGAGCGACAGCTCGATGCGGTACGGTGCCGACACGATCACCACGTAGCCGGTCGAGTTGCGCGCGAAGAGCGCGATGCCCACGGCAAGCGCTGCCAGGATGATCGACCAGATCGCGAAGCGCACGGCTAGCTCTTGTCGCGCACGGCGCGTGCCGCGCGCGCGGTGCGCACGGCCGCGAGGCTCGCGTTGATGTCCGGCACGGCGATGGTGACCGGGCTGTCGGCCACCTGCTTGAGCGAGGCGATGGCGGCCGTCGTGCTGCGTGCGCGGGTGTCGAAATATTTCGCGATCCACGCCTGCGACGTGCGCACGTCCTCGCGGAACGAGCCCTCGTCGCGCGCGAGGAGCGCCACGCGGGCGGCCAGCAGGCGCAGCTTCAGGTTCTCGCGCAGGAAATACGCCTGTGCCGGCGACAGCAACGCGGCGTCCGGCGTATCCAGCTCGCGGATGCGCACCAGGCCCTTCATCTCTTCCCAGAGGTCGCGCGCGGCGCGCGATACGCCCCCTTCGTCCGCGCGCACGCGCGTGGCGCGCATGGGAGGTATCGTCTCCGAGATGATGAGCGGCAGCGAATCGGTCTGGGCGATGAGCCCGTCCAGCTTCACCGCGAGGCCGACGGTATCCACCTGCGGCACGGCCTTCAGCCGTTCCATGTCCTGGGTGATCGCCCGCCGCAACGGCGTGGCGGCGAGCTTCTCGGCGTGGGCGAGGCGCTGGTCGGCCGCCTGGAGCGCCACCAGCGCACCGCGCACGTTGCCGGCGAGCTGCAGCTGCTGGCTCGCGAGCACCAGCATCTGCTCGACTTCGGAGAGCAGGCGGTCGTCCGCGCTGCGCGAGAGCTCGCGGTACATCTCCTCGAGCGCCACGCGCTGCTCCTGCGTATCCGCGACGCTGCCCTCGAGCTCCGCGATGCGCGCCTGGGCATCCTTGAGCGCCGCCTGCGCCTGGGCGAGCGTGGTCCTCGACTGCTGCAGCTCGGCGCCCAGCTCGGCCAGGCGCGCGCCCGCGTTCGACTGGAAATCGTGCTCGCCCACGCGGATGGCGATGCCGAGCGCGACCGCGCCCACCGCCAGCACGAGCGCTGTCGCCGCGATGATGCGCGTCCTGCGATCGGCCGGTCGCGATGGGACGACGCGCGCGGTCGGCGGTGGCAGCGCCGGCGGCGTGGATTCCGGTGTGGACGCGCTCATGCGACCGACTTGAGCGCCGCCAACGCGTTCACCAGCGCGGGCGTGCCATGCCCGGTGACGACGACACGTGCGAAGCGCCGCGCCTGCGCGTGGCGGCCGACCGCCTCGTGCGGAACGAAGAGCGGCGTGCCGGCCGCGAGGCGCTCGCCCTCGCCGCCGATCATCGCGACGAAGTTCTCCAGCGTCTCGCCGCTGAGGATGCTCACGGCGTGGATCTCGCCGCGCGACCAGGCCCGCAGCAGCGGCGCCGGATCGGCTTCCGGGCGCACCCGCCGGTAGCATTCGACGTACGCCACGGTGGCGCCGCGCCCCTGGAGGCCTTCGCGCAGGCGCTCGCGGCCGCCTTCGCCGCGGAAGATCACGACGCGCTGCCCCGCCACATCCTGCAACGGTGCGAGCGCCAGCAGTCCCTCGCTGTCGTGGCGCTCGTGGGGCGCGAGCACGTCGCCAATGCCTTCGGCGCGCAGCGCTTCCGCCGTGGCCTCTCCGACGGCGGCCACGCGCACATGCGCGGGCCACGTGCCGGCGCGCCGCGCGGCGGCCAATCCCTTCTCCACCGCGTTGGCGCTCACGAAGACCGCCCAGGTGGCTTGCGCGAGCGAAGCGAGGGTGGCTTCGATGTGGCGGGACCATGGCAGGTCCTCGATCGCCAGCGCGGGAAACACGAACGGGCGCGCGCCCACCTGCACCAGCTCCGCGGCAAGCGCTTCGGCCGCCTGGCGGGGACGCGTGATGACGATGCCGGTGCCGTCGAGTCGCGGGCTCATGCGCTTTTCTCGAGGAGCTGGTCGAGGATGGCGCGGCCACCGGCGGCGAGGATGCGCTCGCCCAGCCGGGCGCCCAGGGCTTCGGCCTCGTCCACCGCGCCGGATGCCGATTCGCGCACGAGCCTCGTGCCATCGGGAAGGCCGACGAAGCCTTCCAGCGTGACCTGCGTGCCCGCCACGCGCGCGAAGGCGCCGACGGGCACGTCGCAGCTTCCCTGCACGACGCGGCCCAGCGAGCGCTCGGCGCGCGCCGCACAGGCCGTGGCCGGATGCTCGAACGGGGCGAGCAGCGCCGCGAGATCCGTGCGCTCCTTGCGGTATTCGATCGCGAGGATGCCCTGCGCGATGGCCGGGAGGGACACGCCTTCGGCCAGCGTGGCGCGGATGCGGCCGTCGAAGCCCAGGCGGCGGAGGCCCGCGCACGCGAGGATGATGGCGTCGTAGTCGCCGGCATCGAGCTTGGCGAGCCGCGTGTTCACGTTGCCGCGCAGCGGCCGGAAAACCAGCGCAGGATGCGCGCGCCGCAACTGGCACTCACGCCGCAGGCTCGAAGTGCCCACCACGCCGGCCGGGGGGATGGACTCGAGCGACGCATACTTGTTGGAGACGAAGGCATCGAGGGGCTGCTCGCGCTCGCCGAACGTGATGAGGGCGAATTGCGGCGGCAGCTCCATCGGCACGTCCTTCAGCGAGTGCACCGCGATGTCCGCGCGCCCCTCGTCCATGGCGACCTCGAGCTCCTTCACGAACAGCCCCTTGCCGCCGACCTGCGCCAGCGGCCGGTCGAGGACGCGGTCGCCCCGCGTGGTCATGCCGACGATCTCGACCTCGAGCCCGGGATAGCGTTCCAGCAGGGCCGAACGGACCATCTGCGCCTGCGTCATGGCGAGCGCGCTCTCGCGCGTCGCGATGCGAACCTTGCCGGGTATCTGGCTCATGGAACCTGAAAGCGTACTACAGTCGAACCAACAGGCCCTGCGATAAAATCAAACGCTTTTGCCATGACCGCCCGCGTCCGCGAAATTCCCTACAACTACACCTCCTTCTCGGACCGAGAGATCGTGATCCGGCTGCTGGGGGAGCCCGCATGGCAGGCGCTGGACGAGCTGCGCGCGCAGCGCGTGACCGGCCGCTCGGCGCGCATGCTCTACGAGGTGCTCGGCGACATCTGGGTGGTGCAGCGCAATCCCTACCTGCAGGACGACCTCCTCGACAACCCGCGCCGCCAGCGCCTGCTGGTCGAGGCGATGCACCACCGCCTGAACGAGATCGACAAGCGCCGCGGCGACAAGGCGAACGACCAGCGCGTGGCGGGGCTGCTCGCGGCCGCGCGCGGTGCGGTCGATGCGTTCGAGGCGCAGTTCGAGGAGACGCGCACCCTGCGCCGCCGCATCGTGCGCAGGCTGGGCGGAATCACGCGGCGGGACAACGTGCAGTTCGACGGCATGGCGCGCGTCTCGCACGTGACCGACGCCACCGACTGGCGCGTCGAATATCCGTTCGTGGTCGTGAACCCCGACACGGAGGAAGAATGCGCACCCATCGTGAAGGCGCTGGTCGACCTGGGCCTCACGATCATCCCGCGCGGCGGCGGCACGGGATACACCGGCGGCGCCATCCCGCTGCACCGGCTCTCCGCGGTGGTGAACACCGAGAAGCTGGACCGCTACCAGCCCATCGAGCGGCGCGTCCTGCCGGGCATGACCGAGGCCTGTGCCGTCATCCGTTGCGGCGCCGGCGTGGTGACGAAACGCGTGATGGAGGCCGCCGAGCTGGAGGGGCTCGTGTTCGCGGTCGATCCGACTTCCGCCGACGCCTCGTGCATCGGCGGCAACGTCGCGATGAACGCGGGCGGCAAGAAGGCGGTGCTGTGGGGCACCGCGCTCGACAACCTGGTCTCGTGGCGCATGGTGACGCCCGAGGCGCGCTGGCTCGAGGTCGAGCGGCTCGAGCATAACCGCGGCCGCATCCACGACGCCCCGGTAGCGCGCTTCCGCATTCGCCGCTTCGAGGCCGACGGCACCACGCTCGTGGGCGAGGAGCTGCTCGAGATCGAGGGCCGGCGGCTGCGCAAGGAAGGCCTCGGCAAGGACGTGACCGACAAGTTCCTGGGGGGACTGCCCGGCGTGCAGAAGGAAGGCTGCGACGGACTCATCACGTCGGCCACGTTCATCCTGCACCGCATGCCGAAGCACATGCGCACGGTCTGCCTGGAATTCTTCGGCGACGTGAAGAAGGCGGTGCCCTCGATCGTCGAGATCAAGGACTACATGGAGGGGCACCCCAGCGCCATCCTCGCGGGCCTCGAGCACCTGGACGAGCGCTACGTGAAGGCCGTCGGCTACGCCACGAAGGCGAAGAGCCGCGGCCGGCCGCGCATGGTGCTGCTGGCCGACATCGTGAGCGACGACGAGAACGCCGCGGCGCAGGCGGCCTCGCACATCGTGAAGCTCGCGAACGCGCGCGACGGCGAGGGCTTCGTCGCCGCCTCCGCCGAGCAGCGCAAGCGCTTCTGGCTGGACCGCGCGCGCACCGCGGCGATCTCCAAGCACACCAACGCCTTCAAGATCAACGAGGACGTGGTGATCCCGCTGGACCGGCTGGGCGACTACACCGACTTCATCGAGCGCATCAACATCGAGTTCTCGATCGCGAACAAGCTCAAGCTCGTCGCGCGCCTCGCGGAATTCTTCTCCGGCGAGCTGCCCACGCACCCGGATGCGAAGGTCGACTGGCGCGAGCTCATGGCCGAACGTCCGCAGGCGGCGCTCGAGCTGCTCTCACGGGTTGCGGCGCGGTGGAAGTTCGTCGCCGCCAACTTCGACCGCGCGGCCCACGAGGTGCTGACCGATCTCGAGGGCCTCGGCATGGATGCCGACAAGGTGGGCCGCGACCCGGAGCACACCGTCTTCAACCGCGTGCAGCTCCACCACATGCGCATCTCGTGGAAGCAGGAGCTGTACCAGCCGTTGCGCGAGATCTTCGGCGGCCGCGACTACGAGCCGGTGCTTGCCGCCATCGGGAAGATCCACGCCGAGGTGCTCTCGGGGCGGGTGTTCGTGGCGCTGCACATGCACGCGGGCGACGGCAACGTGCACACCAACATCCCGGTCAACTCGGACAACTACGAGATGCTGCGCGAGGCCAACGAGGCGGTCGCGCGCATCATGCATTTCGCGCGCTCGCTGGGCGGCGTGATCTCGGGCGAGCATGGCATCGGCGTGACCAAGCTCGAGTTCCTCACGCCCGAGGAGGTGCAGGCCTTCGTCGACTACAAGCAGCGCGTCGATCCCGAGGGCCGCTTCAACCGCGGCAAGCTCATGCCCGGCGCGGACCTGCGCAATGCGTACACGCCGTCGTTCGCGCTCATCGGGCACGAGTCGCTCATCCTCGAGCACAACGACATCGGCGCCATCGCCGACATGTTCAAGGACTGCCTGCGCTGCGGCAAGTGCAAGCCGGTGTGCAACACGCACGTGCCGCGCGCCAACCTGCTCTACAGCCCGCGCAACAAGATCCTCGCCACGGCGCTGCTCACCGAGGCGTTCCTCTACGAGGAGCAGACGCGGCGCGGCGTCTCCATCCGCCACTTCGACGAGTACGGCGACGTGGCCGACCACTGCACGGTGTGCCACAAGTGCGAGTCGCCGTGTCCCGTCGACATCGATTTCGGCGACGTGTCCACGGAGATGCGCAACCTGCTGTCGAGGCTGCGCAAGCGCCGTCCGAGCCTCGGCACGTGGCTGTCGATGCAGTTCCTGTCGACGCAGGACCCGATGCGCATCAAGTTCCTGAAGGTGGCGATGATCGACGTGGGCTACCGCGTCCAGCGCCTGGCCAACAAGCTGTGGGGCCGCACGCCTTTCGTGCAGCACCAGGTGAAGGCGCCGCCCGAGACGCACGGCAAGCCGCCGCTGCGCGCACAGGTGATCCACTTCATCAACAAGCCGATGCCGGGAAACCTGCCGAAGAAGACCGCGCGCGCGCTGCTGGACATCGAGGACGCGTCGGTCGTGCCGATCATCCGCGATCCGGCGAAGGCGAGCGAGGATTCCGACGCGGTGTTCTATTTCCCCGGCTGCGGCAGCGAGCGCCTCTTCGGCCAGGTCGGCCTCGCCACCCAGGCGATGCTCTACCACGTGGGCAGCCAGTGCGTGCTGCCGCCGGGATACCTCTGCTGCGGCTATCCGCAGACCTCCGCGGGACGGCGCGACAAGGGCGAGCAGATCACGGTCAGCAACCGCGTGCTCTTCCACCGCGTGGCCAACACGCTCAACTACCTCGACATCAAGACCGTGGTGGTGTCGTGCGGCACCTGCATGGACCAGCTCCAGCATTACGAATTCGACCGCATCTTCCCCGGCAGCCGGCTCATCGACATCCACGAGTACCTGCTGGAAAAGGGCGTGAAGCTCGACGGCCTGCAGGGCGTGCGCTACATGTACCACGATCCCTGCCACACGCCGATCAAGACCACCAACGCGAAGAAGCTGGTGAACGAGCTCATGGGACGGCGCGACATCGAGGTGAACGATCGCTGCTGCGGCGAGGCGGGCACCTTTGCGGTGATGCGCCCGGACGTGGCCACCCAGGTGCGCTTCCGCAAGGAAGAGGAGATGCGCAAGGGTGCCGCCCACGCGCGGGCCGATGGATTCGACGGGCCCGTGAAGGTGTTGACCTCGTGTCCGTCGTGCCTGCAGGGGTTGCAGCGCTACGACGACGACGCGGGCACCTCGGCGGACTATATCGTGGTCGAGATGGCGCGCCACCTGCTTGGCGAGAACTGGATGCGGGAATTCGTCGACAAGGCGAATCACGGTGGGATCGAGCGGGTGCTGCTGTGAGCCTGCGTGAATCACGGACGGGGAGAATCGTTTCCATGTGGGGGAAGCTTGCGTTGGGGATGGCGGCCGTGGCGTTGGCCGGATGTGCCGCGGCACCACGGCAGGAAGCCGCTGCGGACGAGGCAGGTCCTGTTCGCGTCGCTTCCGCGGGATTTCCCTATGTGGCGGCGAAGCGGCCGCCGGGCGCGCCGAAGCTCGCGAACGACCGTGAGCAGGGCCCGCCCAATGCGAAGTACAACCTGGAGACCGAGGCCGACGAGCACGGCCCGCCCACGGTGGCGCAACTGCTGCGCGCGCACGCGCAGCGCGACGCCATCGTGCGCAGCGCGGGCGAGCACAAGATGGCCGGCCTGCTGCCGTCGCAATGGCAGCCGCTCGGCCCGTCGAACGTGGGCGGCCGCCTGCGGGCGCTGGCCTTCGATCCTTCCAATCCGTCGCGCCTCTTCGCCGGCTCCGCCACCGGCGGCCTCTGGATCAGCGACGACGCGGGCGTGACCTGGCGCGCGAGCTTCGATTTCCTGCCGAACCTGTCGATCACGTCGATCGTCTTCGATCCGAAGAACCCGGCCACCGTCTATATCGGCACGGGCGAGGCCACCCAGGGCTTCGTCGGCGTGGGCGTGTTCAAGTCGACCGATGGCGGGGCGACCTTCCACTTCCTCGATGCGACCAACCCGGATGCGAATCCCGATTGGCGCTTCGTGAACCGCCTCGCCATCAACCCGGCGGATCAGCGCGTGCTCCTCGCCGGCATGACGAACAACAACTTCACCACCGGCGCCATCTACCGCTCGGCCGACGGCGGCAGCACGTGGACGAAGGCCTCCACGGTGAAGGCGCTGGACGTGGACTTCTCGCCCACGGATCCCACGCACGCCGTGGCCGGCCTCGACGACGGCACGATCGCCTTCTCCGCGGACGGCGGCATCTCGTGGCAGCGCACGGCGACGCTGGTGCCCACGCCCTCCGGCAGCGGCGGCACCGCGCGTGCGGAGATCGCCTTCGCGCCCACGCAGCCGGGCGTGGTCTACGCCTCGGTGGACAACAACCGCGGCGAGGTGTGGCGCTCGACGGATTTCGGTGCCACGTGGGTGCAGGCCGCCACACCCGGCCATCTCAACAAGCAGGGCGATTACGACAACGCCATCTGGGTCGATCCCACCGATGCGAACCACGTGGTGGTCGCCGGGCTCGACATCTACCAGTCGCGCGACGGCGGACAGAATTTCGTCGCGGTGAGCGACTCGACGAACTGGCCGGCTTCCCCGCACTCCGACCATCACCAGCTCGTCTCGCCGCCCAACTTCGCCGCGGGCAACACCGCGCTCTTCGACGGCAGCGACGGCGGCCTCTACCGCGCCGACAACGTGTATGCGCTGGGCGCGGGCAATGTCGGCGTCGGCTGGACCAACATGAACCAGGGCCTCATGGTCACGCAGTTCTACAGCGGCGCGGGCACCAACGCGAACGGCGGGCGCGTCACCGGCGGCACGCAGGACAACGGCTCCCTCGTCCTGCGCGACGGCGGCTGGCGCCGCTTCTTCGGCGGCGACGGCGGCTTCGTCGCGGTGGATCCCGCGGCCGACGTGCTCTATGGCGAGTACGTGAACCTCGCCATCCACCGCTCGCAGGGCGGGCTGCCGGGACGCTTCATCTGCTCGGGCATCGCCGACGCGCTCGGCGACGACGGCAACACCACGTTCTGCGGCAAGGGCGCGACCGGCAAGGCGAACTTCATCGCCCCGTTCATGCTCGATCCCAACAATTCCGGACGCATGCTCGCGGGCGGCAGCTCGCTCTGGGTCACGGACAACGTGCGCGCCGTCAATCCCGCGTGGCACGCGATCAAGCCGCCGTCGAGCATCGCCGGCAACTTCATCAACGCGATCGCGGTGCAGGAAGGCAACGGCAACGGCGTCTGGGTCGGCCACAACGACGGCGAGCTCTTCCACAGCGTGGACGCGCTGTCGCCGGCACCCACGTGGACGCCGGTCGCGGGGCTGCCCGCGCGGCGGGTCATGCGCATCCTCACCGATCCCGCGGACCAGAACCACGTGATCGTGGCGCTCACGGGGTTCGTGCCGGACAACCTCTGGCAGACGCGCGACGGCGGCGCCACGTGGTCCTCGATCACCGCCAACCTGCCCTTCGCGCCGGTCTTCGACGTGAAGCGCAATCCGGGCAACGCGAGCTGGCTCTACGTCGCCACTTCCGTCGGCATCTTCACCAGCGAGGACGGCGGCGCCTCGTGGTCCACTTCCAACGAGGGCCCGGCGAACATCCGCGTGCGCGAGCTTTTCTGGATCGACAACGCCACGCTCGGGGCGGCGACCTTCGGCCGCGGCATGTACAAGGCGGCGCTCGCCGCGCCCAACGTCGCCAATTACCAGGACCTCTGGTGGGCGGGCTCGCAGGAGAACGGCTGGGGCATGAGCATCGCGCAGCACGGCTCGACGCTCTTCTCGGCGATGTTCGTCTACGACGATGCCGGCCAGCCCGTCTGGTACGTGATGCCCGGCGGCAGCTGGAATGCCGCCAACACCGCGTACACCGGCGCGCTCTTCCAGCCGACGGGCTCTTCCTTCGCCAACTATGACGTGAGCGGCTTCAACGCCGGTCCCGCGGTCGGCAATGCCACCATCACGTTCACGAACGCGACGACGGCCACGCTCACCTACACGATCAACGGCAAGTCCGCCACGAAGTCGATCCAGCGGCAGCTCTTCGGTCCCCCCGATGCAACGCCGGGAGGCTCGTACGGCGACCTGTGGTGGGGCGGTGCCGCGCAGAACGGTTGGGGCATCGCGATCAACCAGCAGTACCGGACGCTTTTCTGCGTCTGGTACACGTACGATGCGAACGGGCGGACCATCTGGTACGTCATTCCCGGCGGCAAGTGGAGCGCGGCCAACGTGTTCACCGGCACGGCCTTTCGCACGAACGGCTCGGCATGGCTGGGCAAGCCCTACGATCCGGGGCTCTTCACGACGCACGCGGTGGGCTCCGTCAC
>DATMJE010000378.1:0-8987 GCA_035553995.1 Usitatibacter sp.
CTCGCCCTCGACGGTGAAGTTCGTGGCCAGGATCACTTCCTTCACGGCCCCGTCGGTCGCACGCCGGACCAGGCGGTCGAGGTGGATCTCGCGGGGGCCGATGCCGTCCAGCGGGGAAAGCCGCCCCAGCAGCACGAAATAGAGCCCGGGATAGCTCTGTGTCTGCTCCATCATCAGGAGGTCGCCGGGCGTCTCCACGACGCACAGCAGGCTCGCGTCACGACGCGGCGAGGCGCAGAGCGCGCAGACCTCGCTCTCCGTGAACGTGTTGCAGCGCGCGCAATGGCGGATGCGCTCCAGGGCCGCGGAAAGCGCCGCGCCGAGCCGCCCGGCCCCCTTCTGGTCGCGCTGCAGCAGGTGGTAGGCCATGCGCTGCGCGGATTTCGGCCCGACGCCAGGCAGGCAGCGCAGCGCCTGGATGAGCTCCTCGAGTGCCGCGGGCTTGTCGAGCGGCGCGGCCACCTAGAACGGCAGGCCCATGCCCGGCGGCAGGTTGAGGCCGGCGGTGAATCCCGCCATCTTGGCCTGCGTGGTGGCTTCCGCCTTCGCGACGGCATCGTTCATCGCCGCCATGACGAGGTCCTCGAGCATGTCCTTGTCCTCGCCGACGAGGCTGGCATCGATCGCCACCTTCTTCACCTTGAACTTGCAGGACATGGTCACCTTCACGAGGCCCGCGCCCGACTGGCCCTCGACGTCGATGTTGGCCAGCTCCTCCTGCGCCTTGCGCATGTTCTCCTGCATCTGCTGCGCCTGCTTCATCAGCGCGCCGAGTCCGCCCTTCATCATGGGTTCACCTCTGCTCGTTGGTCTGGTTGCCGTCTTCCGCGGGACGGATGGTCGACGAGACCACCTCGGCGCCGAGATCGCGCACGAGGTCCCGCACGAATGGATCTTCCTCGATGGCCTCGGCAGCGCTCGCCTGCTTCTGCGCCATCTCGCGCGAGCGTGCGGCGGCCACACTGTTGCCGGAGGTGCTGCCGACGCGCACCGAAAGGCGCACGCCGGGACCGAAGTGGGTCGCGAGATCCGCGCGCAGCTTGTCCTGGTAGCTCTTTTCCGCATACATGCGCTGCGCTTCGGGCAGGACGATCTCGAAATGCCCGCTCTTGTACTCGGCGAGCTCGGCGTGGGCCGCCACCATGCGCGCGAGGCCATTGAGCCGCTGCACCAGCGCGTGCCAGTCGCCATTGAATTCGGCCACCGGCGGCGCGGGCTCGGTCGCAGCGGACGGTTGCGCGGATGTTGTTGCGGGCCGAGGCGCGGCTGCGGCCGGCGCCGACGTTCGTGAGGCTCGCGTCGCGGACGCGCCATCACGCGAAGCGGCTTCCGTGGGCGTGCGAGCCGCCGATGCGGCATCGGAGCTGGCCGGCGTGCGCTGCGCGGGCGCGCCCTGCCCGAACGAGAGCATGCGCAGCAGCGCCATGGTGAAGCCGGCGTACTCGTCGGGCGCAAGGGGCAGGTCCCGGCGGCCCAGCAGGGCGACCTGGTACATCACCTGGATGCGTCCGGCATCGAGGCGCGAGGCCATCTCGATCACGCGTGCGGCATCGGGCTCGTCGTCATCGGGCGGCGCGCCCGCCTGCGCAAGCGCGATGCGATGCAGGATCGCGGCCAGCTCCTCGAGCGCGGCATCGAAGGACACGCTGCGCTCGGCGATGCGGTCGGCCTCCGCGATGAGCCGCTTGCCATCGCCGGCCACGACCTGCTCCAGCAGCGGCCACAGGAGATCTCCGCCGAGGGAGCCGAGCATCTCGGCGACCGGTTGCGCTTCCACCTTGCCGGCGCCGTAGGCGATGGCCTGGTCGAGCAGGCTGAGACTGTCCCGCACGCTGCCCGCCGCGGCGCGGCTCAACTGCGACAACGCGGCTTCCTCGAACGGGATGCCTTCGGCTTCGAGCACGTGGCGCAGGTGCCCTGCGATGAGCTGCGGCGTGAGCGGCTTCAAGTTGAACTGCAGGCAGCGCGAAAGCACCGTCACCGGCAGGCGCTGCGGATCCGTGGTGGCGAGGATGAACTTCACGTGCTCGGGCGGCTCCTCCAGCGTCTTCAGCATCGAGTTGAACGCATGCCGCGAGAGCATGTGCACCTCGTCGATGATGTAGACCTTGAAGCGGCCGGACACGGGCATGTATTGCGCCGTATCGAGCAGCTCGCGCATCTCGTCCACGCGCGTGTTGGTGGCGGCATCGACCTCGAGAAGGTCCACGAAGCGCCCGGCGTCGATCTCGACGCACGCCGCGCATTTGCCGCACGGCCGCGGCGTGATGCCGGTCTCGCAGTTGATCGCCTTGGCGAGGATGCGCGCGAGCGTGGTCTTGCCCACGCCACGCGTCCCGGTGAAGAGATACGCGTGGTGCAGACGCTGGGTCTCGAGGGCGTTCACCAGCGCGGTGACCACGTGTGCCTGGCCGACGATCTGGTCGAACGCACGGGGCCGCCACTTGCGGGCCAGAACCTGGTAAGTCATCTCGGGGTTGCGAAAGCGCCACGTTGGGGCGCTTTTCTCGGATCCGGCCAACAAGCCATCATGAATTCAAGGCGAGCCTGACCCCCGGCACTTGAAGGGATCGACTGTGGCTGCTTCGTTCCCGACCTGACCAGGTTCATCGGCCTCCAATGCGGGGAGGCCCGCCACTTGCGATTATGACACCGTTACGCCGCTTCCAACGCGCATGTGCGAAATCCCGCGAACACGTCGTTGCGGCCCGGCAGGTAGAAATTGCGGAAGCGGTTGTGCACCAGGCGGGAGCGCGTGGCGAAGGAGCCGCCGCGCATCGCATAGTGGCTGTGGAACCACGGCTGCGAATAGTCGCGATAGGGGTCCGGGGCGAATTCCGGATAGGGCGTGAACGGGCTGGACGTCCATTCCCAGACGCCGCCGATCAGGCCGTGCACGCCGCTTCCGGGCGGCGCAGCATCCGCCACCGCGAGCGATGGACCGGAAAAACGCAGGTCCGTGGCCCCGCCCGCCACCGCGTCGTCGCCCCAGGGGTAGGCGTCGCCGCGGCCGCCATTGCGCGCGGCGTACTCCCACTCGGCTTCGGTGGGCAGGCGGCGGCCCGCCCAGCGGCAATAGGCCTCGGCCTCGTGAAGGCAGACATGCATCATGGGCGCGGAGAGCTCCAGCTCGCGCCACTCCGAGAAATGCCTCACGTGCCAGCGCGAATGCTCGCGCCTCCAGTGGTGCGGCGCCTCCGCCTGCGCAAGCGCGCGCCACTGCCAGCCCGCGTCGCTCCAGAAGGAACGCTCGTCGTAGCCGCCATCCTGGACGAATTGCGCGAATTCGCCCGCCGTGACCGGCGTCGCGGAAATCGCGAAGGGCGCCACGTGAACCGGATGCGCCCATTTCTCGTTGTCGAACACGAAGCGCGCGTGACCGGGTGCGGTGCCCATCGCGAACTCGCCGCCCTCGAACACGACGTCACGTGCGGTCCGGGGCTCGCTTCGCGGGGCCGGCGACGAGATGGCGGGAAGCTCCCAGCCCATCGCCTGCAGCGTCATCAGCAGCGCCTCGCCGTGCATGTCCTCGTGCAGCAGCGCCAGCGCGAAGTAGTAGCGCTCGGATTCGGGCGTGCGCGCGAGTGCGGCGAGCGTCGCGTCGAGCGCGTCGTCCATGTAGCGGCGCAACGTCTTCGCCGGCTCGTACTGCAGCTCCCAGCGCGCATCGTGTGCGATGACGCGCGAGTCGAAGAGCGGGTCCGCGTTCGCGAACATCGAGGGACGCACCGGGCCATCGCATTCGCGTTCGTAGCGCAGGCACCAGTACTCCTGGAACCACGCGAGGTGCGCGAGCTCCCAGATCGGCGGATTCACCGTGGGAATGCACGGCAGGCTCGCATGGTCGAGGTCGAGCAGCGAATAGATGGCGAGCGTGCGTGCACGCGCATCGCGAAGCGCCAGCGCGAGCGCATCGCCTTCGTATAATCCCGCGATGGTTTCCCGTGCCAGACCCGTGGTGTTCATCGTCACGCCCGCGACCCGTTCCTCGAACAATGGCAATTGGCGCACTGCGGCGCGATGGTCGCGCATGCTTCGCGACCGCTATCGGGTGATTGTACAGACGGCATGGGACGGACGGCCCGCGGATGCGCTGGTCGCGCTGCATGCACGCCGCAGCGCCGCCACCGTCGCCGACTGGCGCGAGCGGCATCCCGAAGGGCCGCTCGCAGTCGTGCTGACGGGCACCGATCTCTATCGCGACCTGCCCGAGAGCGAGGAAGCGCGCGCTTCGCTGGACCGCGCCGATCGGCTCGTCGTGCTGCAGGACGACGCGCTGCGCAAGCTGGCGCCATCCTGGCGGCGCAAGGCGCAAGTGATCTTCCAGTCCGCGCCGGCGCTGGAGCCCCGAGCGAAGCCCGCCCAGCCCCTCCAGTGTGTCGTCGTCGGCCACTTGCGCGGCGAAAAAAGCCCGCAGACGATCTGGGATGCGGTGAGCTTGCTGCCCACGCAGTTGCCGGTCGAGATCACCCACATCGGTGAGGCGCTGGATGCGGAGCTGGGCGGGAAGGCGCGGCAATGCGCGGCGAGCGACACACGCTATCGCTGGCTCGGCGGCCTCAGCCACGCACGCACCCGCTCGGCCATGCGCGCGGCGCACCTCCTCATCCACCCGTCGATCATGGAAGGCGGCGCGAACGTGATCGTGGAAGCAATCACCGCCGGCACCGCCGTCCTCGCGAGCCGCATGTCCGGCAATGTCGGCATGCTGGGGCGCGATTATCCCGGCTACTTCCGCGTGGGCGATGCGAAGGGGCTGGCGCGGCTGATCGCACGCGCTGCACGCGACGAGGATTTCAGGATCTCGCTCGAGCGCGCCTGCCGCAAGAGGCGCCCCCTCTTCCGCCCCGAGAATGAAGCACGCGCTGTGAACGCGCTGGTCGCCGGCTTGCTGCGGGCAAGGCGGTAGAATCGGCACAACCCCCGAACCGCGGAGATTTTTCATGGATATGCAGGTCCGTCTCACCCAGTTCAGCCACGGCGGCGGATGCGGCTGCAAGATCGCCCCCGGCGTGCTGGAGCAGATCCTCGCGAAGACCGCTCCGGGCCTCGTGCCGAAGGAGCTGCTCGTGGGCATCGAGACGAGCGATGACGCGGCGGTCTACAAGATCAACGAGACGCAGGCGATCGTCGCCACGACCGATTTCTTCATGCCGATCGTGGACGATCCTTTCGACTTCGGCGCCATCGCCGCGACGAATGCGATCTCGGACGTGTACGCCATGGGCGGGCAGCCGCTCTTCGCGCTGGCGCTCGTCGGCATGCCGGTGAGCCAGATTCCGCTCGAGGTGATCCGCAAGATCCTCGAGGGAGGCGAGTCGGTCTGTGCCCGGGCCGGAATCCCGATCGCGGGCGGCCACACGATCGATTCCGTCGAGCCGATCTACGGCCTCGTCGCCATCGGCCTGGTGGATCCGCGCAAGGTCAAGCGCAACGCCGGTGCGAAGCCCGGCGACCAGCTCATCCTCGGCAAGCCGCTCGGCGTCGGCATCTTCAGCGCTGCCCTCAAGAAGGGCAGGCTCGACGACGCCGGTTACCGCGAGATGATCGCCAACACCACGAAGCTGAACACGCCCGGTACGAAGCTGGGCGCGCTGGAAGGCGTCCATGCGCTCACCGACGTGACCGGCTTCGGCCTGCTGGGCCACCTGCTCGAGATCGCCAAGGGCTCGCATGCGGGCGCCCGCGTGGACTGGGAGCGCGTGCCGCGCCTCGCCAATGCGCTCGAGCTCGCGCAGGAAGGAATCCTCACCGGCGCGTCGGGCCGCAACTGGGCGGGATACGGCAGCCGCGTGAAACTGCCGCCGCAACTGGGCGAGGCCGCGAAGGCCGTGCTCACCGATCCGCAAACCAGCGGCGGCCTGCTGGTGGCCTGCTCGCCCGCGACGACCGCGCAGGTGCTGGAGATCTTCCGCAGCGAGGGATTCGATCGCGCGGCCGTGATCGGCGAAGTGATCGCGGGCGACGGCGAGGTCGAGATCGTCTAGGCGCTTTCGCGGCGCCCGGGAGGGGAGGCGCATGGAAACTTCGAGGCATGCCGGACGCGCTGCGCAGGCGCCCGCCATCGAGGCGCGTTTTCGCGACGTCCGCGCCACATCGATCGCGCTCATAGGGCCTCTTTCCAGCGAGGACTGCGCGCTCCAATCCATGCCCGAGGCGAGCCCCGCCAAGTGGCACCTCGCGCACACCACGTGGTTCTTCGAGACGTTCGTGCTCGAGAAGCATCGGCCCGGGCGCAAGCCCTTCGATCCCGCATTCCGCGTGCTCTTCAACTCGTACTACAACGCGGTCGGCGACAAGCACCCGCGGCCGGAGCGCGGCATGCTCTCGCGCCCGTCGCTTGCCGAGGTGCTCGGATATCGCGCGAGCATCGACGAGGAGCTTGCGCGCGCCCTCGTCGAAGGAAGCCTCGCACCCGCGCTCGCGGCGCTGGTCGAGCTGGGACTGCATCACGAGCAGCAGCACCAGGAGCTGCTCCTCACGGACGTGAAGCACCTGCTGTCGCGCAATCCGGTGAAGCCCGCGTACCAGAAGGCATGGCCGCTCACGCCGGTGCACCTGGGCACGCGCGAATGGATCCGCGTCGCGGGTGGCCGGCACGAGATCGGTCATGCGGGCGAGCACTTCCACTACGACAACGAGGCCCCGCGACACGCGGTGTGGCTGGAGGATTTCGAGATCGCCTCGCTGCCGGTGACGCACGGCGAATTCCTCGCGTTCATCGAAGACGGCGGCTACCGGCGGCCGGAGCTGTGGCTCTCGCCCGGCTGGGATCTGGTTTGCGCGCGGGGCTGGCAGGCGCCGCTCTACTGGGAACGGCTCGATTCCCGGTGGCGCACGTTCACGCTGCACGGCATGGCGCCGATCGAGCCGCACGCGCCCGTTTGCCACGTGAGCTTCTTCGAGGCCGATGCGTACGCCCGCTGGGCGGGCGCGCGGCTGCCCACCGAGGCCGAGTGGGAAGTGGCTGCAGGTGCGCCGCGCGAAGGCAACTTCCTCGAATCGCGCATGCTGCATCCGCTCGCATTGCGCGAGCCGCCCGCGACAGGAGAGCTGTCGCAGGCCTACGGCGACACGTGGGAGTGGACGCGCAGCGATTACGCGCCCTATCCCGGCTTCCGGACCGCAGCGGGCGCGGTCGGCGAATACAACGGCAAGTTCATGTGCGGCCAATACGTGCTGCGCGGCGGCTCGTGCGTGACGCCGCGATCGCACATCCGCGCGACCTATCGCAACTTCTTCCCGCCGGAGGCGCGCTGGCAATTCTCGGGCGTGCGCCTCGCCCGCGACGGTCAGGTCGCGTAGAACACGTAGTAGGCGTCCTGCGCGGCATCCCAGCGGCGCAGGGTGCCGAAGCCCGCCTCGCGCAGCAGTGCCTCGAATTCCAGCGGCGCGTACTTGTACGAGCTCTCCGTGTGGATGCGCTCGCCGGGCGCGAAGGTGCGGCGCGCGGCGCCGAGCATCACGTGCTGCACGGACAGCGCTTCGAGATGCATCTCGATACGCCCCTGCGAGGGCTCGTAGAAGCCGCGGTGCGCGAAGCCCGTGATGTCGAAATCGAAGCCGAAGCGGCGGTTCAGGTGGCGCAGCACGTTGCGATTGAACGCGGCCGTGACCCCCAGGGGGTCGTCGTAGGCGAGGTCGAGGCGCGACTTGTCCTTCTTGCCGTCCACGCCGATGAGCAGCCCGCTGCCCGGACGCTCGGCGCAGAAGCGCTGCACGCGCGCGAGGAACTCGACCGACTCGGCGGGCGTGAAGTTGCCGATGCTGGAGCCCGGGTAGAAGAACGTGGCGCCGCGCGCGTCGAGCGCATCCTGGAGCGGCAGTCCCGCCGTGAAGTCCGTCACCACGCCCACGATGGGCAGCTCGGGAAAGCCGTGCGCGAGGCGCGCGACGGACTGCTCGAGCTCGGCCGCCGCGATGTCCACACCGACATAGCGGGAGGGCCCGAGCCACGGAATCCAGGCCTCGGCCTTGCGCGCGTCGCCGGCCCCGAGATCCACGAGCTGCTTGCCCACCCCGACGGCCGCGGCGATGTCGTTGCGGCGCTCCTCGAAGAGTGCCGCTTCCGTTCGCGCGGGGTAATACTCCGGCAACTGGCAGATGGCGCCGTAGATCGCGCAGCCCAGCTCGTCGTAGAAGTACTTGGGCGCGATCGAGGCGGGCATGGCCGTGAGCGCCGCGACCACCTGCGCGCACTCGTCGACGCCGCTCTCGCCGCGCCGATCGAGCAGCGTGTACGCGCAATGCTTATCGTCCGGCATCACGCGCCTCCGCCACGAGCGATTCGACCAGCCTGAGCGGCTCGCCCTGGTCCCAGTCACGCTCGCCGAACACCCAGTAGCGAACCTTGCCCTGGGCATCGACGAGGAAGGTGATCGGCAGTCCCCCCGCGTTCCACTCGCGGGCTACGTCCTTCTGGGTGTCGAGCAGCACCGGCAGCTCGATCTTCTCCCGCTTGAGGAAAGGCTCGATGCGGGGCGGGAACTCGCCGTAGTTCACGGTGAGCACCCGGAGGGGACCGCCCTGCATGCGCGCCTGCAGCCGTTGCAGGGAGGGCATCTCCGCGCGGCACGGCTCGCACCACGTGGCCCAGAAGTTCACGACCACCACGGTGCCCCTGAGCTTCTGCAGGTCCACGGTCTCACCGGAAAGGTCCGGCAGCACCAGCGCGGGCGTGGGCTTGCCGTCCCAGCGCTTGATCGGCGCTACCGGCGCCTCGGCCGCAAACGCAACGGCCGCTGCGAGAGCGGCCGTGGCGGCGATGCACTGTGCGAGCCGCACGCTAGACGATCTCCTTCGAGGTGATCGTGTACTTGAAGTTGTCGGGATCGAGGCTATCCAGTCGGCCCTCGTCGGTCTCGCTCTGCGGATACATGAGGAAGCCGATCCTGCCGCGGCGCGAGCCGGGCAGCGACAGGTCATGCGCGTAGTTGTACGCGAGCCAGTTCATCTCCCACGAGCCGAACAGGCGCTTGCGCGCGGCC
>DATMJE010000379.1:0-4941 GCA_035553995.1 Usitatibacter sp.
GGCGGCGCGGGCACGGTGCAGGTGATCGACACCGCGACCAACAAGATCGTGGCGTCGGTGGAAGTGGGCCAGCGTCCGTGGAACATGGCGCTCACGCCCGACGGCAGCAAGCTCTACGTCGCGTGCGGGCGCTCGGGTACGGTGGCGGTCGTGGATACCAAGGATTACAAGAAGCTGCGCGAGATTGCCGTGGGCAAGCTGCCGTGGGGCGTGGCCATGGGGCCGGCGCGTTAGCCTTCTCACGGTTCACTGCAAAAGATCGTGACAAGTACCGAACTTGATGCGACGAACAAGCGATTCGGTATTGCCTTGTACCTTCGACATCCCCGCCTTCGATTAACAGAGGAAATGGCGGCGTCCTCTGAGTCCCCGAAGTCACTGGGATGTGAACGGTGCTCGCGCGCTCGATCGGCGTTGGCGCACACAGCGCCCCCAAAGCCGCACGCAGGAACCTACCGCGGAACCCCCCGCCGCCGATCCCGCAGCACTTCGCGAGCCGCATTGTGCCCGGGCACTCCGGTCACGCCGCCGCCCGGATGCGCGCCGGAGCCGCAGAGGTAGAGGCCCCGCACCGGCATGCGGTAGTCGCCGTAGCCCAGCACCGGACGCGCGCTGAAGAGCTGGTTCAACGTGAGCTTGCCGTGGAAGATGTCGCCGCCCACGAGCCCGAACTCGCGCTCGAGGTCCGCGGGTGAAAGGATGCGACGGCCAAGGACTGACGCCTTGAAGTTCGGCGCAAAGCGGTTCACCTGCTCGATCACGGCATCGGCCGCGCGCTCGCGCTCGGCGTCCCACGAGCGGCCATCCGGCAGCCGGTAGCGGAAATGCTGGCAGAAGAGGCTCGCCACGTGCTTGCCCGGAGGTGCCAGCGAATCGTCCACGGTGCTGGGGATGAGCATCTCGACGATCGGCTCGTCGGACCAGCCATGCTCGCGCGCCGTGGCGTACGCACGCTCCATGAACGCGAGCGACGGCGCCATGATGATGCCCGAGCGATGGTGGAGCTGCGCCTCGCGCCCGGGGGCAGACGTGAATTCGGGGAGCTCCGATAAGGCCACGTTCATGCGCAGCGTCGCCGATTCGCTTTGATAGTCATCGAAGCGCTCGTGCCAGTCGCCCGCGACGCCGGGCAGAAGCGCAGTGAGCAGCTTAGGGTGTGCATTGGACACCACGCGCGTCGCCTCGAGCTTGTTGCCGTCCTCGAGCACCACGCCGGTCACGCGATCGTCCTCGGCATAAATGCGCTCGACGCCCATGCCCAGGCGCACCTCCACACCGCGGGCCTCGGCCTCGCGAAACATCGCGGTGGTAATCGCTCCCATGCCGCCGATGGCATGTCCCCAGATGCCCTTCCGGCCGTTCACCTCGCCGAAGACGTGGTGCAGAAGCACGTACGCGGTGCCGGGCGCATAGGGGCCGGCGAAGTTGCCGACCACGCTGTCGAAGCCGAAGCAGGCCTTGATCGGCTCGGACTCGAACCAGCGGTCGAGCCAGTCGCCCGCGGAAAGCGTGAAGAGGTCCAGCACATCGCGCTTCGCTTCGAGCGGCAGGCGGTTCAGCCGGCGGCCGGTCTTCCACGCCTGGAAGAGATCGGTGATGCCGCCGCCCACGTTGGGAGGCGTTTCCAGCAGCAGCTCGCGCAGCACGTCGGCCACGCGATCGAGCCGGTCGTAGTACGCGGGCAACCGCTCGGCATCGCGCTTCGAGAAGCGCGCCACCTCGCGCTGCGTGGCCTCCACGCCGCCGCCCACGCGGATCGAATCTCCGTCCGGCAGCGGCAGGAAGTTCGAGAACGGCCGCTCGACGATGCGCAGGCCATGTTCGGCCAGGCGCAGCTCGCGGATCACTTTCGGATTCAGCAGGCTCACCGTGTAGCTCGCGGTGGAGTTACGGAAGCCGGGATGGAATTCCTCGGTCACCGCGGCGCCGCCCACCACGTTGCGGCGCTCGACGATGCAGACCTTCATCCCGCCCGCGGCGAGGTAGCACGCACAGGTGAGGCCGTTGTGGCCCGCGCCGATGACGATGGCGTCGTAGTCCGCGCGCGCCATCGCGCTACGCCCGCGTCAACCCAGCAGGAAGCGGCGAACCGCGCCTGCCTGGAAGTCGTCCATCAGCATCGGCGCGTGGCCGGTGCGCGGGACGACCAGCTTCTCCGTGCGCGGATGCCGGCCCATCTCCTCGAAGAGCTCGGGCGTGAGGAGATCGCTCGTCTCGCCGCGGATGAGCAGCACCTGCCCATGCACGTTGGCCCAGAAGGAGCGCAGGTCGACGTCCGCGCCCATGACGGGCTTGAAGTTGTCCGCGATGCGCGGATCGTAGCGGAAGGTCCAGCGGCCCTTGTCGTCCTTCTTCGCGACGTGCTCGGCGAGGTGGCGCCATTGAGCGGCGGTGAGCTCGCCGAAGGGGCTCACGGCCTTCATGCCCACCTCGAGGGCCTCGAGCGAATCGAACGTGGGCTCGCACCCCACGTACTGCCCGATGCGCTCGAGCGCCGACTTCGGCACCACGCAGCCCGCGTCGTTCATCACCAGCTTGCGGATGGGTGTCCCCGGCAGGCTCGCCATGAGCATCCCCATGATGGCGCCCATCGACGTGCCGAGCCAGTCGAGCGTCTCCGCGTGGAGGCTCGCGATGAGGGTCGTCATGTCGTTGCAGTACGTGGGATACGTGTAATCGGCCGGATTGCGCAGCCACTCGCTGCGGCCGCGGCCGACGACATCCGGACAGACCACGCGGTACATGTCCGCGAGGCTCTCCGCGATGTAGTCGAAATCGCGCCCGCACCTCGTGAGGCCGTGGACGCACACCAGCACACGCTTGTTGGTGGGGTCTCCCCACTCGACGTACCGCATGCGGTGAAAGCCATGCGCGTCCATGCACAGCACCGACCCTTCACGCATGGCGGGTCGAGCAAACAAAAGGCCGAGAACACAGATGAACACAGATGAACACAGATAAAACCTTTTTGGATTGAATCGGGTTGGGCGCTGGTCGAGGTGTCAGCGCAGGCTCTGACCACACATATTCATCTGTGTTCATCCGTGTTCATCTGTGTTCATCTGTGTTCCAGCCTTTCGGCCAAACCTACTCGATCGCAGCGGTGCTGCGTGCCCGTTCGCGAAGCAGGAACTTCTGGATCTTGCCGGTGGAAGTCCGGGGGAGCGGCCCGAAGATCACCGCCTTGGGCACCTTGAACCGCGCCATGCGCGTGCGGCAGAACTCGACGATCTCCTCCTCGGTGGCAGCGGCGCCCTCCTTGAGCTCGATGAAAGCGCACGGCGTCTCGCCCCACTTGGCATCGGGCTGCGCCACGACCGCGGCGAGCATCACGGCAGGATGGCCGTGGAGCACGTCTTCCACTTCCTGCGACGAGATGTTCTCGCCGCCGGAGATGATCACGTCCTTCGAGCGGTCGCGGATCTTCACATAGCCGTCGGGCTGCATCACGGCAAGGTCGCCGGAGCGGAACCAGCCGCCGCGGAACGCCTCCTCGGTGGCGGCGGGATTCTTGAGGTAGCCCTTCATGGTGATGTTGCCGCGGAACATGATCTCGCCCATCGTCTCGCCGTCGCGCGGCACGGGCGCGAGCGTCTGCGGATCGAGCACCGCCATGGACTCCTGCAGCAGGTAGGCCACGCCCTGGCGGCCGTTGCGGCGTACCTGCTCTTCCACGGGCAGCGAGGTCCATTCCGGATGCTTCGCGCAGATGGCCGCGGGGCCGTACGTCTCGGTGAGGCCGTAGACGTGCGTGATGTCGAAGCCCATGCGCGCCATGCCGTCGATCACCGCCGCGGGCGGCGGGGCGGCCGCGACGAGGCAATGCACCTCGTGGTCGATGCCGCGCTTCCACTCCGCAGGCGCATTGAGCAGCATCGAATGCACGATCGGCGCGCCGCAGTAGTGCGTCACGCGGTGCTGGCGAATGAGGTCGAGGATGAGGCGCGCATCCACCTTGCGCAGGCACACGTTGGTGCCCGCCGCCGCGGCGATCGTCCAGTTGAAGCACCAGCCATTACAGTGGAACATCGGCAGCGTCCACAGGTAGACCGGGTGCTTCGGCATCGACCAGTCGAGGATGTTGTTGACCGCGTTCAGGTACGCGCCGCGGTAGTGGTACACGACGCCCTTCGGGTTGCCGGTGGTGCCCGAGGTGTAGTTGAGCGCGATCGCATCCCATTCGTCCGGCGGGAAGGTCCACTCGAAGCGCTCGTCGCCCTGGGCGAGCAGCGCCTCGTATTCGATGCTGCCGAGCGCCTCGCCGCCGGTGAAGAGGTCATCCTCGACATCGACCACCAGGGGCCTCGCCTTGCAGAGCTTCAGCGCCTTGGCCACGGTCGCGGAGAACTCGCGATCCGTGAACAGCACCTTCGCCTCGCCGTGGTCGAACATGAACGCGATGGCCTCGGCGTCCAGGCGCGTGTTGAGCGTGTTCACCACCGCGCCGATCATCGCGGGCCCGAAATGCAGCTCCATCATCGCGGGCACGTTGGGCAGCATCGTGGCGACCGTGTCGCCGCGCTTGACTCCTCGCCTGGCGAGCACGGAGGCGAGCTGCCGGCAGCGCGCGTAGGTCTCCGCCCACGTGCGCCGCACCTGCCCGTGGATCACCGCGATGCGCTCCGGATACACGGATGCCGCCTTCGCGAGGAAGGACACCGGCGTGAGCGCCGTGTAGTTGGCCGGGTTGCGCTCGAGACCGCTCTCATACGGATGGGACATGGTTTTCTCCCCTCAGGCGATGCGCGTCTCGGCGCGCGTGGCGAGTCCCGCCACGCGTTCGGCCGAGCGCACCGTATTCCTCAACAGCATGGCGATCGTCATGGGCCCCACCCCGCCGGGCACCGGCGTGATGGCGGAAGCCACCTGCGACACGCTCTCGAAATCGACATCCCCGGCGAGCTTGCCGTCGGGCAGGCGGTTCACGCCCACGTCGATCAC
>DATMJE010000380.1:0-10593 GCA_035553995.1 Usitatibacter sp.
CGGTATAGCTCACGCAGCCCATGTACAGGCTTTCCATCGCCTTGGGACGCAGGCGGTTGCCGATGATGAACTCGGTGGAGCCGCCGCCGATGTCGACCACCAGCCGGTTGTGGCTCGCAAGCGGCAGCGAGTGCACGACGCCCAGGTAGATGAGGCGCGCTTCCTCGCGGCCGGGGATCACCTCGATCGGAAATCCGAGCACCTTCTCCGCACGGCGCAGGAATTCCGGCGCGTTCTTGGCGACGCGCAGCGCATTGGTCCCGACCACGCGCACGGCCCCGCGCGGCATGCCCTCGAGCCGCTCGGCAAAGCGGCGCAGCGCCGCGATGGCGCGTTCCTGCGCCTGGACGTCGAGGCGCTTGTCCTCCGTGAGCCCGCTACCGAGGCGCACCGTCTCCTTCATCGAATCGAGCTGGTAGACCTGGTCGTCGACCACGCGGCCGACGGCGAGATGGAAGCTGTTGGACCCGAGGTCGGCCGCGGCGAGGGTGTTATATTCCATGGAGCGCGAAGCATATATCGTCCATGCCCAAGAAGCCGAAGCCCGCGCCGCCGCAGTCCACGTCGCGGCTTCCCGCACACTTCCTCAACCGCGAGCTGCAGGCGCTGGCGTTCAACCGCCGCGTCCTCGCGCAGGCGGAAGATGCCGGCATGCCGCTGCTCGAGCGGCTGCGCTTCCTCTGCATCGTTTCCTCGAACCTCGACGAATTCTTCGAGATCCGGCTGTCCGGCGTGAAGGAGCAGATCAAGCTCGGTGCCGCCGCCGCGGGGCCGGACGGCATGCCGCCTCCCGAGGTCTTCAAGCAGGTCGCGCGCGTGGCGCACGACATCGTGCACCGCCAGTACAAGCTGCTCAACGACGAGATCCTGCCCGCGCTCGCGAAGGAGGGCATCCGCTTCCTGCGCCGCTCCGAATGGACCGACTCGCAGAAGGAGTGGATCCGCGAGTATTTCTTCCGCGAGATGATGCCCGTGTTGACGCCCATCGGGCTCGACCCGTCGCATCCGTTCCCGCGCGTCTTCAACAAGAGCCTCAACTTCGCCGTCGAGCTCGAGGGGCGCGATGCCTTCGGCCGGGATTCGCGCGCCGCCATCGTGCAGGCGCCGCGCGTGCTGCCGCGCGTGATCCGCCTGCCGCGCAGCGTCGCCCCCGGCCCCAACGATTTCATCTTCCTCACTTCGATCCTGCACGCGCACGTGGACGAGCTCTTCGCGGGCATGAACGTGTTGGGCTGCCACCAGTTCCGCGTCACCCGCAACTCCGACCTCTTCGTCGAGGAGGAGGAGGTGAAGGACCTGCGCCAGGCCTTGCAGGGCGAGCTGCCGCAACGCCACTTCGGCGACGCCGTGCGCCTGGAAGTGGCGGACACGATGTCGGAAGCGATGATGCGCTTCCTCCTCGCGCAGTTCGGCCTCGACGAGCAGGACCTCTACGCCGTCGCGGGGCCCGTGAACCTCGTGCGCCTCATCAGCATCCCGGAGCAGGTGAAGCGTCCCGACCTCGAGTTCGAGCCGTTCACGCCCGGCCTGCCCAAGGCGCTGCGCAAGGAGCGCGATCTCTTCGAGGCGCTGCGCGCGGGCGACGTGCTGCTGCACCGGCCGTTCCAGTCGTTCATGCCGGTGATCGATTTCATCCGCGAGGCGGCGAAGGACCCGCTGGTGGTCGCCATCCGGCAGACCGTGTACCGCACCGGCACCGACTCGGTGATCATGCAGGCGCTCATCGATGCGGCGCGCAACGGCAAGGAGGTCACGGTCGTGGTGGAGCTGATGGCGCGCTTCGACGAGGAAGCCAACATCAACTGGGCGGCGCGGCTGGAGGAGGTCGGCGCGCACGTGGTGTACGGCGTCGTGGGCCACAAGACGCACGCGAAGATGTGCCTCGTGGTGCGGCGCGAGAAAGGCAAGCTCGTGCGCTATGCCCACCTCGGCACCGGCAACTACCATCCGCGCACCGCGCGCTTCTACACCGACTTCGACCTCCTCACGTGCGACGAGGACATCTGCAGCGACGTGAACGAGGTCTTCCAGCAGCTCACCGGCCTGGGCAAGGTCATGAAGCTGAAGCGCGTCTGGCAGTCACCCTTCACGATGCACCAGAAGGTGCTCGAGGCGATCGACCGCGAGACGCGCATCGCCCGCAGCGGCAAGCCCGCGCGCATCATCGCCAAGATGAACGCGCTGCTCGAGCCCGACACCATCGAGGCGCTCTACAACGCCTCCCGCGCGGGAGTGAAGGTGGACCTGCTGATCCGCGGCGTCTGCGCGCTCAGGCCGCAGGTGCGGGGACTCTCGGAGAACATCCGCGTGCGTTCCATCGTGGGCCGGTTCCTCGAGCACACGCGCGTCTTCCACTTCGCCAACGGCAAGGAAGAGCAGACGCTCATGTCGAGCGCCGACTGGATGGACCGCAATTTCTTCAAGCGGATCGAGCTGTGCGTGCCGGTGCTCGATGCCAAGCTGCGCCGCCGCATCATGAGCGAGGGGCTCAAGCCGTACCTGGACGACAACATGCAGGCGTGGGACATGCTCGGCGACGGCAGCTACAAGCGGCGCAAGCGCGGACGGGGAAAGGTGCACTGCGCGCAGCTCGAGCTGCTCAAGGCTCTCGCGCAATAGCCGGCGTCACGCGAAGTTCAGGCAGGGGATCTCACCACGAGAGGACACAGAGGACACAGAGGGTGGCACAGAGGAAAACCGTTTGAATGTCGACCGTGGTTGGTTCAAGCGTGTCGATAACTTTTGAGTGTCGACCGTGGTTGGTTCAAGCATGCCGATAACTTGAATACGCGCACGAACAACCCAAAACGCCTTTCCTCTGTGCCACCCTCTGTGTCCTCTGTGTCCTCTTGTGGTGAGATCCCCAGTTAGAAGTTCGGGCGCTGCGTGATGCGTGCCGCGTGCCTCACTTCCAGAATTTCCACCACGGCCCGGAGCGGTTCTGCCCCTCCTGCGCGAGCTTGTCCGCGGGGTAGTTCTTCGCGAGCACCTTCTTGGTATCGTCGCGAAGGTCCCCGAGCCCCATGCGGTCGTAAGCCTCGACCATCACCTCGAGCGCATCGCGGTGGGTGGGCGAGGTGGGGAAGTGCGTGATGGCATCCTGGGCGCGATTGATGGCGGCGACGTAGGCGCCGCGCGAGAGGTAGTACTTGGCCACGTTCACCTCGTGGCGGGCGAGCGCCTCGACGAGGTAGGCCATGCGCTCGCGCGAATCGGCCGCGTACTTGCTCTCGGGGAAGCGCGTCACGAGGTCCTTGAAGGCCTCGAACGATTCGCGCGCGGCCTTGGGATCCCGGTCCGCGAGGTCCTGCTTCACCCAGCGCGCGAGGATGCCGAGGTCTTCCTTGAAGTTGATGAGGCCCTTCAGGTAGATCGCGTAGTCGAGGTTCGGGTGGTTCGGGTGCAGCTTCATGAACTTGTCCACCGCGGAGAGCGCCTGCGCCGTTTCGCCCTGCTTGTAGTACGCGTACGCGACCTCCAGCTGCGCCTGCTGCGCGAAGCGCCCGTAGGGGAACTTCGACTCGAGCTGCTCGTAGTTCTTTACCGCTGCTTCCCAGTTCTTGTTGTCGAAGTCCTCCTTCGCGGCCTGGTAGTACTGCGCCGCGGTCCAGTCCTTCTTCGGGTCCTTCTTGTCGCCGAAGAGGCTGCACCCCGCAAGGCCGAGCGAGACGAGGAGGACGGCCAATGCCGTTACACTGCGGGTCATATGACGGGTCCAGTCGCTGAAGCGTGAATTATACCGTGGCACCCCCCTCGGCCTCGCCGCGAAAGCTCACGATTCCCCTCGAGATGGCGGGCCTCAGGCTCGACCAGGCGCTCGCGCGCCTGCTGCCCGAAGAGTCGCGCAGCCGCCTTGCGCGCCTGATCGAGGAAGGACATGTGCAGGTCGATGGCGAGCCTGCCGCGGTCCGCAGGAAGGTGCGCAGCGGCGAGGCGGTGGAGCTGTGGCTCGCCCCCAGGCCCGCGGACACGGCCCACGCGCCCGAGGCGATCGAGCTCGCGATCGTGCACGAGGACGAGCACCTGCTGGTGGTCGACAAGCCCGCGGGCCTCGTGGTCCACCCGGGCAGCGGCAATTGGGAAGGGACGATGCTCAATGCCTTGCTGCACCATGTGCCGGCCGTGCGCGAGCTGCCGCGGGCAGGCATTGTCCATCGCCTCGACAAGGACACCAGCGGCCTGCTGGTGGTCGCCAAGACCGAGCCCGCGCAGCTCGCCCTCGTGCGGCAGCTCCAGGCGCGCACGGTGAAGCGCACGTATCTCGCCTTGGTCCGCGGCCGCGTGGAGCGCGACGGCACCGTCGAGGCGCCCATCGGCCGGCATCCGGTGCAACGCACGCGCATGGCGGTCGTCGCGAGCGGCAAGCCCGCGGTCACGCACTATCGCGTGCGCGAGCGCTTTGCCGCCCATACGCTGCTCGAGTGCGGCCTGGAGACCGGGCGCACGCACCAGATTCGCGTCCACCTCGCCTCGATCGGCCATCCGCTCGAAGGCGATCCGGTCTATGCCGGGCGCGGCCCGGCGATCTTCCCGCGCCAGGCGCTGCATGCGTGGAAGCTCGCCTTCGACCATCCTGCCAGCGGCGCGCCCATGGCGTTCGAGTCGCCGCTGCCCGCCGACATGTCGGCCCTCCTCGCGTCGTTGCGCCCATGAGCCTCGCGCAGTGGATCGTCCCCGACTGGCCCGCGCCGGCACGCGTGCGCGCCTTCGTGACCACGCGCGCGGGCGGCGTGAGCACCGGCGAGTACGCCTCGATGAACCTCGGCGCCCACGGCGGCGATGCCCCTGAAAACGTCGCGCGCAACCGCGCCATCGTGCGCGCCCACCTGCCTGGCGAGCCGCTCTGGCTGGCACAGGTGCATGGCACCCACGTCGTGGATCCGGCGATCGCCTTCGAATCGCCGCGGGCCGACGGCGCCACCACCACGCAGCCCGATCGCGTGTGCGCGGTCCTCACCGCCGATTGCATGCCGGTCCTGCTCTGCGATGCGTATGGCCGCTCGGTGGCCGTCGCGCACGCGGGGTGGCGCGGGCTCGCGGCGGGCGTGCTCGAGAACGCGATCCACGCCCTCGGCGTGCCGCGCGAGGACGTGCATGCCTGGATGGGACCGGCGATCGGGCCGGATGCGTTCGAAGTCGGAGCCGAAGTGCGCGAAGCGTTCCTCGCTGCCGATGCCGGGGCCGGCGAGGCGTTCCGCAGCCATCGCGAGGGCAAGTACATGGCCGACCTGTACACCCTTGCGCGCCGGCGGCTCGAGCGCGCGGGCGTGGAGAGCATCCACGGCGGCGGCTTCTGCACCTTCCACGAGCGCGAGCGGTTCTTCTCCTACCGGCGCGAGAAGGCGAGCGGACGCATGGGTGCCTTCATCTGGCTCGCGCGGTGAGCGAGTTCCTCGCCCTGCCGCTGCTGGTACAGATCGTGGTCGCCTGCGCGGCGGGGAGCCTCGTCTCGCTCGCGATCGCCGCCTTCGTCGGCTACCGCGTGAAGCTGCACTGGGTGCCGACCTTCGTGAGCTTCGCCGTGGGCGCGCTGCTCGGTGCCGTCTTCCTCGACATCCTGCCGCACATCTTCGAGGAGGCGAAGGAGCCCGGGCGCGCGGCCGCTTTCATCCTCGGCGGCATCCTCGCCTTCTTCGTGCTGGAGAAATTGTTGTTGTGGCGCCATCACCACCACGGCGAGGAGGGCGTGCACGAGCACGACCACGGCCGCTCGGGCTGGATGATCGTGGTGGGCGACTCGTTCCACAACTTCACCGACGGCGTGATCATCGCGGGTGCCTTCGTGGCCGACGAGAAGGTGGGCGTGGTCACCGCGCTCGCGATCATCGCGCACGAGATCCCGCAGGAGATCGGCGACTTCCTCGTGCTGCTGCATTCGGGCTTCGACCGGCGCCGCGCGCTGCTGATGAACGCGCTCACGGGGCTCGCCATGGTGGTGGGTGCGCTGCTCGGCTTCTTCATGCTGCGCGAGGTGAGCGCGTGGATTCCGGAAATCCTCGCCATCGCCGCAGCGAGCATGATCTACGTGGCCGTGGCCGACCTCATCCCGGGGCTGCATCGCCGGACCGCGGTGGGCGAGAGCCTGCTGCAGGTCGTCTTCATCGCGCTCGGCATCGGGCTCATCTGGTGGATCCACGCCTCGCTTTTCCCGCATGGTTGACGTGCGGCAACTCGGTACGAAGTGCGTATTGACACCCGCGGCGCCCCGATCACAGAATCGATAACGCCTTGAATTCTCCTGTTTTTCCTATTCCCGGACCCCATGCCCAAGACCGCGCACGCTTCAGAGACAGAACAGCTCGCCGCCCACCTGCGCCAGATCCACGGCGCCTTCCATGAAGCCGGTGGGGAGGGCGCCACGCAACAGGTGATGTCCGGCTTCGCCGACGCCTACCGCGCCTGGCTGGAGGCCGTCTCCGCCAAGCCCCAGACCATGCTCGACCTGCAGGGCCGCTACATGCAGGAGCAGATGAAGCTGTGGATGCAGGTGATGCAGCCGGCAGCCAGGTCCAACGGCGAGAAGGCGACGGACAAGCGCTTCGCCGCGCCCGAGTGGGACGAGCTGCCGATGTTCCGCTACTTCCGCGACTCGTACCTCCTCACCTCGAAGATGATGATGCAGGCGGTGGAGAAGGCGGATCTCGATGCCGGCACCAAGCAGCGCATGCGCTTCTTCATGCGCCAGTACCTCGATGCCGCCGCGCCGTCGAACTACCTGCTCACGAATCCCGAAGCCCTGCGCATGGCGATGGAGACCCAGGGCGAGTCGCTGCAGGAAGGCCTGAAGAACCTGCTCTCCGATGTCGAGAAGGGCCGCATCTCGATGACCGACGAGAAGGCCTTCGAGGTCGGCAAGAACATCGCGGTCTCGGAAGGCTCGGTGGTCTGGGAGAACGAGCTGGTGCAGCTCATCCAGTACAACCCCACCACGGACAAGGTGTTCGAGCGCCCGCTGGTGATGGTGCCGCCGTGCATCAACAAGTACTACATCATGGACCTGCAGCCGGAGAACTCCCTCGTCCGCTATGCGGTGGAGGAGGGGCACACGGTCTTCATGGTGTCGTGGCGCAACGTGAAGAAGGACCTCGCCAAGCTCACCTGGGACGACTACATCGGCAAGGGCGTCATCGAATCCCTGGAGAAGGCGCGCGAGATCACGCACCAGAAGAAGATCAACGCGCTCGGCTTCTGCATCGGCGGCACGCTGCTGTCGTCCGCGCTCGCGGTGCTGGAGAAGCGCGGCACCAATTTCGTCGAGAGCATGACGCTGCTCACCACGCTGCTCGATTTCACCGACTGCGGCGAGATCCGCGTCTACATCGACGAGAACTTCGTCGACAAGCGCGAGAAGAACCTCAAGAAGGGCGGCCTCGTGCCCGGCACCGAGCTCGCCACGGCGTTCTCGAGCCTGCGCGCCAACGACCTCGTCTGGCCGTACGTCGTGAACAATTATCTGAAGGGACAGCAGCCGCCCGCGTTCGACCTCCTCTACTGGAACTCGGATGCGACCAACCTGCCGGGCCCCATGTACGCGTACTACCTGCGCAACACGTACCAGGACAACAAGCTCGTGCAGCCCGATGCGCTCACCATGTGCGGCGAGCCGGTGAGCCTCGGGCGCGTGAAGCTGCCCGCGTTCGTGTTCGCCGCGCGCGAGGACCACATCGTGCCGTGGAAGGGCGGCTACCTGAGCGCCCGGGCCCTGGGCGGCAAGGTCACCTTCATTCTCGGTGCCTCGGGACACATCGCGGGCACGATCAACCCCGCATCGAAGAACAAGCGCAGCTACTGGATGGATGGCGACGTGGATGCCGAGCCGGACCAATGGTTCGCCGCCGCGAAGGAGCATCCCGGAAGCTGGTGGCCGCAGTGGTCGAAGTGGGTGAAGCCGTACGCCGGGAAGCCCGTCGCCGCCCGGAAGAAACTCGGCGACGCGAAGAACAAGCCTATCGAGCCCGCGCCGGGGCGCTATGCCCGCGAGCGGACGTGAACAACCCCAAGAAACGGTAAAGGAGGAGCATCAATGAGCCAGCGCATCGCACTCGTCACGGGCGGCATGGGAGGCCTCGGCGAGGCCATCTGCATGAAGCTCGCGCGCATGGGCATCAAGGTCGTCGTCACCTATTCGCCGGGCAACACCAAGTACAAGGACTGGCTCAAGGAGATGGCGGATCGCGATTACCACTTCGCGGCCTATCCCTGCGACGTGGCGGATTTCGACTCGTGCCAGAAGATGATCGAGCAGGTGCAGCACGAAGTCGGCCCCGTCGACATCCTCATCAACAACGCGGGCATCACGCGCGACATGACCTTCAAGAAGATGACCAAGGTCGACTGGGATGTCGTGATGCACACCAACCTCGACAGCGTCTTCAACGTGACCAAGCCGGTCGTGGACGGCATGGTCGAGCGCGGCTGGGGCCGCGTGATCAACGTGTCGAGCGTGAACGGCTCCAAGGGCGCCTTCGGCCAGACCAACTATTCCGCGGCGAAGGCCGGCATGCACGGCTTCACCAAGGCGCTCGCGCTCGAGGTCGCGCGCAAGGGCGTCACCGTGAACACCATCTCGCCGGGCTACATCGGCACGAAGATGGTGCTCGCGATCCCGAAGGACGTGCTCGACTCGAAGATCGTGCCGCAGATCCCGCTCGGGCGCCTCGGCAAGCCCGAGGAAGTCGCCGGCCTCTGCGCCTATCTCGCCTCGGACGAGGCGGCGTTCGTGACCGGCGCCAACATCGCCATCAACGGCGGCCAGCACATGCAGTAGCGGTTTAGCGGCTGCAGCACGTCGCCCCGGCGAAGGCCGGGGCCCAATCACCCCGAGATTGGATCCCGGGCCATCGCCGCCACTGCGGCGCCCGGGATGACGGCGCGTCACCGTCGCCCCGGCGAAGGCCGGGGGCCCCAAGCAGCTGTCGCCCCGGCGAAGGCCGGGGCCCAATCACCCTGTGGCAAAAGACCGCACCCCCTGCCATTTCGCTATTTGACATCCGGGTCCGTTCCTCGGTAGGGTCGATTCAGCAGCGACTTCCTGTCGTTCCCCAAACGGAGAAAACCCATGCAGCGAGTTTTTGCAGTCGCAGTGAGCGTCTTTGCACTGGCCACGAGCCTTGGCGCCGCCGCGACGGACTACGTCATCGTTTCCCGCTCCCAGGGTGCGGGCAGCACCGACCTCGACGCCGCCGTCGCCAAGGCGAAGGGCAGCCTGAACGGCCGCCAGCCCGACATCGGCGTGGCATTCGCCTCCTCCGATTCCCCGACGTTCGCGGCGGACATGCTCGCCAATCCCGCCGTGCAGTTCGTGTCCGAGGACGTGAAGGTCCGCTGGATTCCCGACAATGAAGTGCTGTCGAGCGTGCAGGAGCCGTCGGCGGCGGCCGCAGCCGCCCCGGTGCCTGCCGAGCCGCGGCAGGCCCTGCAGTGGAACCTCGGCGCCATCCGTGCGGACGCCGCGCACAACAACGGCGACCTGGGCTGGGGTGTGAAGCGCGCCCGCGTGGCCGTCGTCGACCAGGGCGTCTATCCCACGCACGTGGATCTCGCCGCCAACCTCAACACCGCACTCAGCAAGTCGTTCGTGCCCTCGGAGCCCGGCTTCGCGTTCGTCCCGCCGGATAACGTGAACGTGTGGTTCAGCCACGGCACGCACGTGTCCGGCATCATCGCCTCGCCGATCAACGGCAACGGCATCGTCGGCGTGGCACCGAAGGCCGAGATCGTCAACGTGAAGGTGCTCGAGTCCGCCACCGGCAGCGGCGCCTTCAGCTGGATCATCAACGGCATCATGTACGCGGCGAGCTCCACCGTGCAGGCCGACGTGATCAACATGAGCCTCGGCGCCACGTTCGACCGCATCAACGCGGGCGGCGGCGGTGCGGGCCCGCTGATCGCGGCGCTCAATCGCGCGATCGACTTCGCGACGCAGCAGGGCGTGCTCGTGGTGAGCGCGGCCGGCAACGAGGCGGTCAACCTCGACAGCCGCCTGTGGTCGATCCCCGCGCAATCGGGCAACGGCATGGCGGTCTCGGCGCTGGCTCCGGTGGGCTTCTTCAGCCCGTTCGGCAGCACCAACACGGACCTCCTCGCCTCGTACAGCAACACCGGCAAGTCGGTCGTGAGCGTCGGCGCCCCGGGCGGCGACTTCGTGTACCCGGGCCGCGACCTCTGCACGGTGGCCGGCATCACGCGCTCGTGCGCCACGTTCGACGGCGTGTTCGCGCCCGGCGCCGTGACGCAGGGCCTGAACTTCTCGTTCTGGGCCGCGGGCACGTCGATGGCCGCTCCGCACGTCTCCGGTGTGGCGGCGCTGATCGTCGGCAAGTACGGCAAGATGTCGCCCGCGCAACTGCGCACGCGCATCGAGCGCTCCGCCGTCGATATCCTGCAGCCTGGCGCGGATGCCGCGACCGGCAAGGGACGCCTCGACGCGGTGAACGCGCTGCAGTAAGCACGCAGCACGTCGTCCCAAAAGAAAGCCCCGCGGCTTCACGGCCGCGGGGCTTTTGCCTGCTCGCGCTGCCTAAGCGGCGCGGGAATTCATCACGCGTACATGTGCAGGCCGCCGTTCACCGAGAGGTTGGTGCCGGTGATGTA
>DATMJE010000381.1:0-13114 GCA_035553995.1 Usitatibacter sp.
ACGAACGCGGGCAGCAAACCGGTCACCGCGACCAGCTCGTGAAAGAACGAAGCGCCCCGCCGCACCAACGCATCGCGAACGGCCGCCGCCTCGGACGACAACGGTTGCACGCTGCCCTCCGCCGGCATCACGCATCGCCCCACGTGCTCCCGCATCATCAGCGCGATGGGCGAGGTGCGCAGCGGCGCCTTGGTGCCCGGCGTGAGGCGTCCCCACGCGACGCGCCCGCTGAAGCAGAGCTGGTCGATGAGCTCACCGCCATAGTCGGCGACGCGCGCCGGCAGCACGTCATGTTCCCAGGCGACCGCGGCCGCCTCGAAGCCCTCGAGCTGCTCCACCACGGCGGCGAGGCCCTCCGCGCCGTGCACCTGGTCTTCGCCCGCGACGTGCTGCCAGTGCGTGAGGAAGCGGTAGTAATCCGCCGCGCTGACCGGCTCGATCTCCGCGCGCAGGCGGCTCAGCGTGTAGCGATGGATGCGCGCGAGGAGCCGCCGGTCGCACCACTCGACCTCGGGCGCGCCGGGCGTGAAGCGCCCACGCAGCACGCGTCCCTGGCCCTCGAGATAGAGGAGGATCGCCGCCACGTCGGGGAGATCGGGCTCCGGCCCAACGCTGCGTTGCCGCGGCCGGAGCGAGGAAGCGTCATCGACCCCCCGCAGCGCGCGCAGCGACGAAGCGATCGCGACTTCCGTCACCGGCCCCAGCACCTCGAGGCGGCTTGCGACGAGGTCGGTGGGCTCATCGTTCCTGCGTTCGTGCGCGAGCCACGCGTCGCCGTGCTTCACCACCCGCGGCCCCAGCTCCTGCAGCAGCTTCGGCCAATGCGTCGCAAGCTCGCGGTCGCGAATGAATCCCGCCACCATCAGCGCGTCGTACATCTCGTCGGAGGTATTCGCGATGGGCCACGCTTCCTGGCGCACGCGTTCGATGGCCGCGGGGTCGAGGGCGCCGAGGTCGTCCGCGCTGCGCACGTCCGTCGCGCGGCGCGTGTAGACGGCACGCGTACGCCGTTCCTCGAGCGGCGCATCGTCGAGGAAGGTGTAGACGGCGGAATTCAGCAGCTCGTGCGAAAGGACCGACGGCTCCGGCGTATCGCGCGCGATGGCCTGGATCCCGCCCGCGTAGAGCCGTTCGAGCGTGCGATGGAGGCCCTCGGCATCGACCGCTTCCTCGAGCGCATCGCGCAGTGCCTGGTTCACGAGCGGATGGTCGGGGATCTCGCGCGCGCCCTCGAGGTTGTCCTGGCAGGCGACGGCATCGGGGAACACCGCCTGCAGCACGTCCTCGCTGTACATGCGCTGGAGCTGGTTGGGGATGCGCACGCCGCCGCGATTGCGCGGCACGGCGAGCGCCATGGTGCTGGTCCAGCGCCAGCGCGTCTCGAAGATGGGCGATTGCAGGATCGCCTGCGTGAGCGTCTCCCGCACCGAATTCGGGTTGAGGTAACGGAACACGTCCTCGAGCGGGAAGGAATGCACCGTGCTGAGCGAGAGGATGAGCCCTTCCTCCGTGGCGGCCGCCTGCAGCTCGAAGTTGAAGCCCTGGCAGAACTTCTTGCGCAGCGCGAGGCCCCACGCGCGCATGATCCGGCTGCCGAAGGGGGCGTGCAGCACGAGCTGCATGCCGCCGGATTCGTCGAAGAAGCGCTCGAGGGCGATGGTGTCCATGCTGGGCACGACGCCCAGCGCGCGCTTGGCCTCGCCGAGATAAAGCGCGATCTGCGCGGCCGCCTCGCGCGCAACCCGGTAATCCTTCTCGAGCATGCAAATGGCGGGCTCGAGCTCGTGCGGCGTGCGCGTGGTCTCGGGCCCCGGCAGCAACGCATCGACCGCCTGGCGCAGGCGCGTGACCGCGACACTCATCTCGTCGCTGCGCGCCGGCGCCTCCCCCAGCCAGAACGGCATGGAGGGCGGCTGGCCGTGCGCATCGGCCACGCGCACGACGCCGCCATTCACGCGCAGGATCTTCCACGACGCGTTGCCGAGCTGGAACACGTCGCCCGGGAGGGACTCGACCGCGAAATCCTCGTTGACGGTGCCCACCACGTGGCCTTCCGGCTCGAGGACGACCTTGTAGTCGAACACCTCCGGAATCGCACCCCCATTCATGATGGCGTTCATGCGCGAGCCGCGGCGGGCGCGCAGCTTGCGATTGAGGCTGTCGTAGTGGATCTGGGCCGCACGCCTTCCGCGTTTCGTGGCGAAGCCGCGCGCGAGCATCTCCACGACTTCCATGTACTTCGACTTGTCGAGCGCGCGATACGGATACGCCGCGCGAACGAGGGCGTGCAGCTCGTCCTCGTCCCATTCCTCGTTCGCGGAGACCTCGGCGACGACCTGCTGCGCGAGCACATCGAGCGGCGCATCGGGCACGGTCACGCGGTCGAGCTCGCCATCGGCCACGGCCCGCAGCATCGCCGTGCACTCGATGAGGTCGTCGCGCGTGAGCGGGAAGATGCGGCCCTTGGGCACGCCGTGGATCGAGTGGCCGGAGCGTCCCACGCGCTGCAGGAAGGTTGCGATGCGATGCGGCGAGGAGACCTGGCAGACGAGGTCCACATGCCCGATGTCGATGCCGAGCTCGAGCGAGGCCGTGGCGACGAGCACCTTGAGCTTGCCCTCGCGCAGGCGATGCTCGGCATCGAGGCGCGTCTCGCGCGCGAGGCTGCCGTGGTGCGCGGCGACGAATTCGGGGCCGAGGCGCTCGGAGAGCTGGTGGGCCATGCGCTCGGCCAGCCGGCGCGTGTTCACCGTGATGAGCGTGGTGCGATGCGACTCGACCAGTCCCACCAGCCGGTCGTAATACTCCGCCCAGACCTCGTGCGACATCACCGCTTCCAGCGGCGAGCGCGGCACTTCCACCGCGAGGTCCATCTTGCGCTTGTGACCGCGATCCACGATCGTGCACGGCTCGCGCGTGAGGAAGCGCGCCACCTCGTCGATCGGCTTCTGCGTGGCCGAAAGGCCGATGCGCTGCAGCTTGCGGCCGCAGATGTGGTCGAGGCGCTCGAGGCTCAACGCCAGGTGCGCCCCGCGGCGCGACTGCAGCACGGCGTGGATCTCGTCCACGATCACCACGCGCGCGGTCTTCAGCATCTCGCGCGAGCGCTGCGCCGTAAGCAGCAGGTACAGGGACTCCGGCGTGGTGACGAGCACGTGCGGCGGCGTGCGCAGCATGGCGGCACGCTCGTTCTGGGGCGTGTCGCCGCTGCGGACCGCGGCGGTGATCTTCGCGGCCGGATAGCCCATCGTCTCGGCGAGCGCGCGGATCTCGCGGCGGGGCTCGGCGAGGTTCTTGTGGATGTCCGCGGAAAGGGCCTTCAGCGGCGAGACGTAGATCACGCGGACCTCGTCCGGCAGCGCGCCGTGCGCGCCCTCGCGGAAGAGCTCGTCGATGGCGGTGAGGAACGCGGCCAGCGTCTTGCCGGAGCCGGTCGGCGCCGCGATGAGCGTGTGCTCGCCGCGGCGGATCGCGGACCAGCCTTCGGATTGGGCGTCGGTGGGGGGGCCGAAACGGCCCTCCCACCAGCGCCTCAGGACGGGATGGAAGTCTTGGGGAAGCAAGGGGCTATTTTCGCATGCCGGAGCGTGGAATATGCGGGCGAAAACGCCGGCCGCAAGGGTGAAAACCGGCGTCCCCGCGGGCCTGCGCGGCGCCCTCATCGCGCGAAGGGTGTAAGTTGCGCTGACCATGGTCAATGCCACCGCCCCGATCGACGAATCGCCCACGCCGTGGCCGGCGCTGCCGCTCGACGCCTGGCGCGATACCTATGCGACGCTCCACATGTGGACGCAGGTGGTGGGCAAGCTCACGCTCGCCCTCACGCCGCTCGCGAACCATCACTGGAACGTGGCCTTCAACCTGACGGCGCGGGGCCTCGCGACCGGCCCGATGGATGCGGGCGCCGGCCGGACGCTCACGGCGACGTTCGACTTCGTCAATCATCGCCTGCTGCTGCAAACGTCCGAGGGTACCCGGCAGACGATCGCGCTCGCGCCGCAGACCGTCGCCGACTTCTACGCGTCGGTGATGGACGCCTTGCGGCGGCTGGGCGTGCGCGTCCACATCTGGACGATGCCGGTCGAGGTCGAGAACCCGATCCGCTTCGATGAAGACACCGTCCATCATTCGTACGACCCGGCGTGGGCCAACGCATTCTGGCGCGCGCTGCTCGCGATGCGCCCCGTGTTCGACGAATTCCGTTGCGGCTTCGTCGGCAAGTGCAGCCCGGTGCACTTCTTCTGGGGCAGCTTCGATCTTGCCGTGAGCCGCTTCTCGGGCCGGCGCGCAGCGGTCGTCCCCGACGGTGTCATCGAGCGCGAAGCCTATTCGCACGAGGTGATCAGCCACGGCTTCTGGCCGGGCGGCGGCGCGGTCGACGAGCCGGCGTTCTTCGCCTATGCGAAGCCGGAGCCGGACGGCTTCTCCAGCGCCGTCATCGCGCCCGCGACGGCCCGCTACGAAAAATCGTTCGGGATCTTCGTGCTGCCTTACGAAGCCGTCCGTACGGCGCAATCACCGGAGCGCGAGCTGATGGCGTTTTTCGAGAGCACGTACGAGGCGGGCGCGCGGCTTGCAGGTTGGGACCGTGCGGCGCTGGAGCGCTGAGATGGAGGTGGAGGTATGGAAGATATCGTCACAAGGGTTGGACGGCTCGAAACGTCGATGTCGGACGTGCGAGCGGACGTTGCTGCGGTCGTCGGGACCGCCATGGCTTGTGCGGGACTCGCCTTCGCGGCCGCCAAGCTCATTTCCTAAAGAGGCGGCTGCGACGCCCATTCCGACGCCTCGGCCCGTGCCTTGCGCACGAACTCGTTGCGTTCCTCGTCCGAGATCTTGTCCTCGCTGAACTGCGCGAGCCAGAGCTTCTGCAGCTTCGGTGCCAGCAGCCGCCCGAAGCCGCGCATGAAGACGCGCTTGTTCGGCTCGAACATGAAGAGCTTGTTGTACGCCCACGGCGAGCCGTAGGTGGTGATCACGCCGAGGTGCGTGATGTGCGTGAGCGCGGGGCGGGGCCGCCCGTTCACGAGCTCGAAGGCCACGCCCGGCTTCCACACGCGGTCGAAGTAGCCCTTCACGATCGCGGGCATGCCGTAATTCCACGTAGGGAACATGCACAGCAGGCCCTGTGCCTTGCGCAGCCGCGCCACGTGCGGCTGGAGCGCCGGGGCGATGTCGTTCGCCTCGTAACCGCGGAATTCGGCTTCGTCGAGGACGGCCTCGAAGCCTTCCGCGTAAAGATTGCAATCCTCCACCTCGTTGCGCTCGCGCAGCCGCTCGATCACCGCGCGGTGCAGGTCGGCGTTGAAGCTTTCGGGGCTGGGATGGGCGTGGATGACGAGGAGGCGCACAGGCTGCTGACCAACGGCTTGGGGTTTGCGTTCCCGCGGCGTTGTGTCCGACTGTTACAGGCGGAGCAGCCGCCTCGCGTTGCCGCCGAGGATCTTCACCTTGTCTTCCGCGCCGAGCGAGAGCTGGTCCATCCAGGCCACGCCCGGGGCGCTGTCGGCGACGAACGGCCAATCCACCGCGAAGAGGATGCGGTCCACGCCCATCTCCAGGATGCAGCAGAGCAGGGCCGGCGTGGAAAAGAACCCGCTGGTGGTGATCCAGAAGTTGCGCGTGAAGATCTCGCGGAAGGCGATGCTCCTGCCCTGTCCGGGTCGGTTGAACGCACTGTCGAGCCGCCAGAGCTGGAACGGGATGGATTCGCCCAGGTGGCCGAGGATCACCTTGAGCTTCGGGTGCTTCTCGAATACTCCCGAGAGCACCAGCCGCACGCCCTGCGTGCCCGCATCGACGGTGTAGCCCCACGCCGGGCGCGCGAGCATGGGGTAATCGCGGAGGTAATCCTTGTAGTAAGCCTCGACCACGGCCGGATGCGGATAGGCAGGGTGGAAGTAGACCGGCACGTCGAGCTTCTCGGCGCGCGCATAGATGGGCCAGTACTTCGGCAGGTCGAGGAATTCGCCATCGGTCATGCCGTGCAGCATCGCGCCCTTGAAGCCCATCTCGACGCAGCGCTGCAGCTCCTCGGCGGCGGCCTCGGGTGCTGCAGTGGGGAGTGCTGCGAAGGCCGCGAAGCGCGACGGATTCTCCGCGACGGCCGCGGCGAGGCGGTCGTTCACGCGCTGCACCAGCGGCACCGCGATGTCCGCGGCGATTTTCTGGCCCGAAGGTGCGCCATGGGAGAGCACGCAGACATCCACGCCGGCGGTGTCCATGTCGCGGATGCGGTCGCCGCCGAAGCTGCGCAGGCGCGCGTCGATCAGGCCCGGCTTGCTCGCCTCGGGACCGGTGAAATGCGCTGCAAGCTCGGCGTCCCAGTAGTGCTCCTCGATCGCGACGATCGGGCACTGCGGTTTCTTCATCATGGTCTGTTTGTCGGCGGTTTGAGCTGCGCTACGATTCTACGCAATGAAGCCGCAACGACCCGAGCTCGGCGCCACCCTCGACCACGCCTGCCTGCAATCGGCGCAGCCCGCGGAGCTCGCCGCGTTCCTCGCGCGGTGCTATGCGATGCAATGCCGCCAGGTTGCGGACGAATGGCACTGCACCGGCCCGGGCAGGAGGCTCGTCGTGCGCCAGGGGCCCGCCAACCACGCGGCCTACATCGCTTACGCTTTCGACGATGCCGAGCGGCTCGCTGCCCATCGTGCGCGGATGCTGGGCCGATCGCTCGCCACAATGGCGAACCCGTCGAGGCTCTTCGACGCTTCGGCCCATGCCTGCGCCGATCCCGACGGGAACGTGGTTGCATTCGGCGTGCGCAGCGCACCGGCTTGCGATGCGGAAGAGCCGCTGCCTGCGCGCCTGCAGCACCTGGCGCTGCGCACGCCGCGGCTGGACGCGATGGCCGACTTCTACGAAGCGCTCGGGTTCGTCGTCTCCGACCGCGTGAAGGACGGCGAGGGGATGCTGCGCGCCTGCTTCCTGCGCAGCGATTGCGAGCACCATTCGCTCGCGCTGTTCGGCGCCGCCGAGGCGCGCTTCGACCACCTCTCGTGCGAGACGCGCGACATCGGTGCCGTCGTCGCGTGGGCGGATCGCATGGCCGGGCATCGCATCGCGATCCACTGGGGGATCGGCCGCCATGGGCCGGGCAACGACGTCTTCTTCATGGTGAAGGATCCCGACGGCAACCTGCTGGAGATCTCCGCGGACCTCGAGGTGTGCGATGCCGGCCGTGCCGCCGGCACATGGCCGCACGAGCAGCGCACGCTCAACCTCTGGGGCAACGCGATCATGCGTAGCTGATGGCGGCAGTCGATGTCGTGGTCGTGGGCGCGGGACCGGTGGGCCTCACGCTCGCGAACATCCTCGGCCAGCACGGCGTGCGCACGCTCCTCGTGGAGCGCAACGCATCGACGGTGGGCGAGCCCCGTGCCGTCTCCATCGACGACGAGGCATTGCGCACCATGCAATACATCGGGCTCGAGGAGCGCGTGCGCAGCCGCATCGTGCCGGGCTACGGCTCGTACTACTTCTCCGCAAGCGGCCGCTGCTTTGCGAGGGTCGTCCCGGACACGATGGAATACGGCTTCCCGCGCCGCTCGGCGTTTCGCCAGCCCGTGCTGGAAGCGCTGTTGCGCGAAGGGCTGCAGCGGTTCGCGTGCGTCGATGCGAGGTTTTCCACGAGCGTGGAGGGCGTGGAGGACGTGGGGACGCATGTGGAGGTGAGATTGGATTCGCGCCTTCGCGGGAACGACCAATGGCGCGCGCAATACGTCGTCGCGTGCGACGGGGCGAGCAGCCCCATCCGCGAGGCGCTCGGCATCGCCATGGGCGGCAGCACGTACGACTGCCAATGGCTCATCGTGGACCTGGCGGGCTCGACCGACCGCTTCCGGCACACGCGCGTCTTCTGCGATCCGGCGCGTCCCGGGCTGGCGCTTCCCGGTCCCGAGGGCACGCGGCGCTACGAGTTCATGCTGCTTGCGGGCGAGGATCCGGCGGCGATGCTCGACGAGGCCCATGTGCGCAGGCTCCTCGCGCGCCACAGCGACGAGGACGCACGCCTGCCGATCGTGCGCAAGGTGGTCTACCACTTCCACGCGCGCATCGCCGAGCGGTGGCGCGCCGGCCGCATCTTTCTCGCGGGCGACGCGGCGCACCTGTCGCCGCCCTTTGCGGGACAGGGCATGAATAGCGGCCTTCGCGACGCGCAGAACCTGGGATGGAAGCTCGCGTGGGTGCTGCGTGGCGGCCTCGGCCCCGGCCTGCTCGACACTTACGAGGCGGAGCGCAAGCCCCACGCGGCCGCCCTGATCCAGATGGCCGTGCGCATGGGGCGCGTGATGATGCCGCGCAGCGCCGCACGTGCCTTCGCGACGCAGGCCGCGTTCCGCGCGCTCGCGCTCTACAAGCCGGCGCGCGATTACGTGATGCAGATGAAGTACAAGCCGCCGCCGCGCTACACCGAAGGTTTTCTCGCCGGCACTGCGGGTCCGATGCTGCGGGGCCGCATGTTCGCCCAGCCGCGCGTCGAAACGCGCGATGGCAGTTCCATGCTCCTCGATACGCTGCTGGGTCCGGGCTTCGCGGCGCTCGAGTGGCATGACGGCATCGTCGCCAATGCGCCACCACGCGAGGATCGTGCGCTGGACGCCCGGCTGGTCCAGGTGATTCCGCGCGATCATCGCTTCGTCGCGGCGCTGTCCTGCGGAATCGAGCAGGTGCGTGACGCCACGGGGGCCATCGCAGCCGCGTTCGGGCCCGAGAGCCTGCGCGGCGTGATCCTGCGGCCGGATCGCCATGTCGCTGCCTGCATGCCGCGCGCCGCGGACGGCGCAGAATGCGACCGCCTGCTCGAGGCGCTGCGTGGAGGGCTCGCCGGATGACGCGCTATGCCGCCTTCCTTCGCGGCGTGATGCCCTCCAATTGCGCGATGCCGGATCTCGCGCGCGCGTTCGAGGCCGCGGGCTTCGCGGACGTGAAAACGCTCCTTTCGAGCGGCAACGTCACGTTCGCTGCGCGTGCGCAATCGGGGGCGACGCTGGAGCGCAAGGCCGAGAAGGCCATCCGCGAAACGCTCGGGCGTGATTTCATGACGTTCGTGCGTTCGATCGACCAGTTGCGCGCGATCCTCGCATCCGATCCCTACCGCGGCTTGCGCCTGGGTGCGGATCCCAAGCGCGTCGTCACGTTCCTGCGCGAGCCGCCGAATCCCCCGCCGCGGCTTCCGGTCGAGCGCGACGGCGCCTGCGTGTGGAAGCTCGACGGCCGCGAGCTCTTCAGCGCCTACCTGCCGAGCGACAAGGGTCCTGTCTTCATGACGCTGATCGAGAAAGCGATCGGCCGTGAGCAGACCACGCGCACGTGGCAGACGCTGGAAAAGATGGCGCGCTGATGCCCCATGAAAAAAGCCGGCCCCCGGAAGGGCCGGCTTTGGTCTCGTACCGAACGATCAGTACTTCGTGGAGCTGCTCGAAGACGACGGGCTGGAAGAGCTGCTCGACGACGACGGGCTGGAAGAGCTGCTGGTCGGGGAGCTGGGGCTCGAGGACGACGAGCTGCTGTCCATGCTCGAGCTGGAGCTCGAGCTCGAAGGCGAGGACGAAAGGCTCGATCCGGAAGAGCTGCCTTGTGGCGAAGTGCTCGAGCCGAGCGAGCTGCCCTGCGACGACGTGTCGGAGCCGAGGGAGCTGCTGCTGCCCTGCGTCGAGCTGGAGCTGTTGTCACCCATGGTGGACGACGACGAGCTGCTGCCGCCCTGCACGCCGAGTGCGGAGAGCGTCTGCTGGTCCAGCTTTCCGGAGGAGCTGATCTGCTGCGACTGCTGGAACTGCTTCAGCGCCGAACGCGTCTGCGGGCCGAGCTGGCCGTCGATCTGCCCGGTGTCGAAGCCCTTGTCCTTCAGGGCCTGCTGCACGTCGCGAATGGTGGACGCGTCGTTCTGCGACGACGCGCCTTGCTGGCGCGAAGCTGAAGATTGCGATTGCTGCGAGTTGCCCGACTTCGAGCTGCTGTTGTCGTTCGGGAACGCGGCGGTGGAGGAGAGTGCGAGGGCGGCAATGACGAAATGGCGAAGCTTCATGGTGTGCGATTTCCTTTCCGGTGGGGGGGCTGGCCGGCGGCAAGAAGTACAACAGGATTGCGCTTGATCCGCTCCATCGCGGATCAAGCCGCCGGACCCTTCCACGCGTGCAAGCCGCGTGCCCCGATCTCTACCTGAACGTGATCCGTTCGCGCGGGATGTAGCCTTCGGGCGACACGCCGGATTGCGGCTTCACGCGCCACCAGTTGCCGCCGGCGAATTGCACGCGCACGGGCGTGCCCGGCTCGAGCGTCGCGACCACCTCCGCATCCGCGCGAGGCGCGGCATGCAGCTGCGTTTCTCCCTTGGGCGTCACGCGCGCTTTCTTCCAGGGCCGCTCGTCCGCGGCGGCGGAGGGCGCAACGGGCGGCTGCGGCGCTCCGGTTGCAGGCGCAGCAGGCGCAGCAGGCGCGACAGCGGCTGCAGGCGCGGCATCGGCATAGACGGAAGGCTCGCCACACGCCTGGAAGATGTCGTCGAGCGCGCGCGCGTAGGAGGTGATCTCGAAGTCGATGCGCGCCGTTTCGCGAGGCCAGCCCTTCGGCAGCCGCACCTCCTGCTGGATGCCGATGGAAGCACATTGGCGCAGTTGCGAGGGCCAGAGCCCGCGTGCGAGCGCATCTCCCACTTCGTTGACGCTCCAGGTGGCATGCAGCGTCTCCGCGGTCGCCCGGCCCGGCATCGCGGGATCGACGCCGTTGCAGGTGAGGCGCGGCATGGTCTTCGGGCTGAAGCCGCCGGGATCGTCGGGCGCCTTCGAGTTGGAGAGCTCGATGGCAATGCGCCGCGCATTGCGCTCGCACGAGACGTAGACGTTCGAGGAAACGCGGTTGTCGCCGACGGCGGTTGCGACCGGCTTCCTCAGCACCGCGAAGCGGATGGGACCGAGCACGGGATGGCCCGCATCGCCCACGTCCCACTGGAAGGGCGATGCGGCCGCACGCTGCATGCCGAGCGCCGCGAGGGGGTCCTGCGCCCACGCGGAAACCGCGAAGCTGCAGGCCATGACGATCGCGAAGAGCGAACGCGGGCGTCGCAAATGGCGGCGCGCGAGTTCCGGACTGCGAACTTCCAAGCATGTATCTCCGGCTATCACCCGCCGCCATTGTCTCTCACCTCGTGCGCCTGCCGCCATCGGCATGCCGGATAATCGATGCCATGGCCTTTTCGAACATCCACATTCCCCGCATCTCGTGGCGCGACCTCTGGCTGGTCCTCGTGCCGTTCGCGTTGCTGCTGGCGCTCGCATTCTGGATCGCCTATCACTACGTGCGCCCGGCGCCGCCGGACACGATCGCCATGGCGAGCGGCCGTCCCGGGACGATCTTCTACGCGAACGCCGAGCGGTATCGCACTGCGCTCGCGCGGCAGGGCATCAAGCTGGAGCTGGTGCCGACGGAAGGCTCGCTGTCGAACCTCAGGCAGCTCGCGGATCCGAAGTCGAAGGTGGACGTGGGCTTCGTGCAGGGCGGGCTCTCGCGGCTGGGCGAGCCGGACAAGGTCGTGTCGCTCGGCAGTGTTTTCTATGCGCCGGTCGCGGTCTTCTATCGCGCGCCGAAGCCCCTCGAGCGCCTTTCGGAGCTCGCGGGGCAGAGCATCGCGATCGGGCGCTTGGGCAGCGGCACGCGCGCCATCGCGGAAACGCTGCTGAAGGCCAACGGCATCGAAGCCGGCGGCCGCACCACGCTGGTGGACCTGGAAGGGCAGGATGCGGCCGATGCGCTCGTGCGCGGCAGCGTCGATGCGGCGTTCCTCACCGGCGACTCGGCCTCGGGCGCGAACATCGGCAAGCTCACGCGCACCGCCGGCGTGCGGCTCTTCGACTTCGTGCAGGCCGATGCCTATGTGCGCAGGTTCAACTACCTCAGCAAGCTCGAGTTCCCCGCCGGCTCGTTCGACCTGGGCCAGAACCTGCCGGAGAAGCCGCTCACGTTGCTCGCGACGACGGTGGAGCTGATCGCGAGGCCCGACCTGCATCCGGCGCTCTCCGACCTGCTGATCGACGCGGCGCGCGAAGTGCACGGACGCGCGAACCTGTTGCAGAAGGCGGGCGAATTCCCCTCGCCGCTCGAGCACGAGTACCGCCTGAGCGAAGACGCGCAGCGCTATTACCAGTCGGGCAAGAGCTTCTGGTACCGGCACCTGCCGTTCTGGCTCGCGAGCCTGATCGACCGCACCATCATCCTGCTCATCCCGATCGCGGTCCTGCTGCTGCCGGGCCTGAAGATCGTCCCGACCCTCTACATCTGGCGCGTGCGCCAGCGCATCTACGGGCGTTATGGCGAGCTGATGGCGATCGAGCGCGCGGCCTTCGAGCAGAACACCGCCGAGCAGCGCGCGGAGCTCATGCACCGGCTCGATGATTTCGAGGCGCGGGTGATACAGCTCAAGATGCCCGGATGGTGGGCCGACGAGCTCTACGTGCTGAAGAACCACATCGGCTTCGTGCGCCGGCGGCTGGAAAATCCCGCGCCGCCGGCTCGATAGCGGTCATACTGCGGCGGCCGTCATCCCGGCGCAGGCCGGGATCCAATCAACCCGAATTGGGCCCCGGCCCATCGCTGCGATTGCAGCGGCCGGGGCGACGGGCTTGTCATGCAGCGGCCGGGGCGACGCCTCATCCAGCACTCGCCATTGCGACCGCCTGGCGTGCCAGGAACGCGCGCTGCGTGAGCGCATCGGGACCGCGCAGCTGCGGCACCTGGTCGTAGCCGCCCTTCGCGAGACGCTGGACCACGTCGGGCACGAGCTGCGTGAGCGGCGTCCGCTGCCCGCTCGCCTGCTGCAGCGATTGCATCAGGTAGTAGCTGAGGGCGCCGTTGTAGCGGCCGCCGAAGACGGCGTCGGCCGATGTCTGGTCGGAGCGGCAGCCGGAGATGAGCGCGCAACGATCGTGTGTGACCTCGCTCGGCTTGATCGAGAGGTCCCGCGCCGTGCGCAGGCGCCACGCGATATCGGCGGGCGGGATCATCGCGCGGATGAGGTAGGGACGCAGCTCGCGCGTGAGGTCGCCGGAGTTGCACGAGTCCGACACGTAGACGAACTCGGTGCCCTCGGGGACCTTGTCGATGATCGCCT
>DATMJE010000382.1:0-3064 GCA_035553995.1 Usitatibacter sp.
GACCTCATCCATCGCGTCTGCACGCTGCTGCCGGAAAACTTCGCCCCCGTGGGCCAGCTTCCGCAGTTTCCCGGCGCGCCCATCGAGAACTGCATCCCGGAGCTCGAGCGCATCGTGGAATTGGGCTTCGTGGGCGTGAACCTCAATCCGGATCCCTCGGGCGGCTACTGGAAGTCCCCACCGCTCACCGACCGCTACTGGTACCCGATCTACGAGAAGCTGGTGGAGCTCGACGTGCCCGCGATGATCCACGTGACGGGCTCGTGCAATCCGGCCGTGCACTTCACCGGGGCGCACTACATCAACGGCGACACCACGGCGTTCATGCAGCTCCTGCAGGGCAACCTGTTCAAGGATTTCCCGGCGCTGAAATTCGTGATCCCGCACGGCGGCGGCGCGGTGCCGTTCCACTGGGGACGCTATCGCGGCATCGCGCAGGACATGAAGAAGCCGCTCCTCACCGAGCATTTGCTCAAGAACGTCTACTTCGACACCTGCGTTTATCACCTGCCCGGCATGGAGCTCATGGCCAAGGTGATTCCCGTGGACAACATCCTCTTCGCCTCCGAGATGGTGGGCGCCGTGAAGGGCATCGATCCCGAGACCGGCCACTATTTCGACGACACGAAGAGGTACGTCGACCAGCTCGGCCTGTCCGAGTCCGACCGGCACAAGATCTTCGAGGGCAACGCGCGCCGCGTATACCCTCGGCTCGACCAACGCCTGCGCGAGCGCGGGCACGCATCGAAGAAGGTGGCCGCATGAACACGACCGCTTCCGCATCGCAACCCGCGTTCGGCCTGCCCGGACGCATCCAGGAGCCCAATTCGAAGCCGCGCACCATCGCGCTGGTGGGTCTCGGCCACGGGGGCGCCACCATCGCGCGGCACGTCTCGGGGCAGGACCACGCGAACCTGCAGGTGCACGTGCTCGCGAAGAGCGCGGCGCTGGGCAGCGACGCCGTGGCCGCGATCCAGGCGGGCGGCGGCGACCTCCATCGCGACCTGCAGGACGCCGACATGATCTTCATCGTGGCCTGCCGCGGCGACGATGTCGGCCTCGCCCCCGTCGTGAGCCGCATCGCGCACAGCCGCAACCACTCGGTCACGGCGCTCTACATCGTGCCGCCGCAGCAGATGGCGAGCGAGCAGGAGGACGAGACGCTGCGCCTGCTGCGCGGCAGCGTCGAGATGCTGGTGGTGGTCTCGGACGAAAGCTACGTGCCCGCGATGATCGCGGCGCTCGGCAATTAGGGAGAAGAGAAGAAATGAACGACATGACGCGTCCCGACGCGATCGATCCGCCGTATGCGTACCCCGGCTATCGCAGCACGTCGCTGCGCGCGCCGAGGGAAGAGCTGGTGCGGCTCGCCGGCGCCTTCGACATCCCCGGGCCGCTCGTGCCGCAGGGCTTCGTGAAGAGCGGCGACAACGACCTCACCATCCACGGCAAGTCCGCGCCGCTCGGCGAGAAGATGGTGGTCGCGGGGCGCCTCCTCGACGAGGACGGCCGCCCCATCCGCCGCTCGCTGGTGGAGATCTGGCAGGCCAACGCCTCGGGCCGCTACGATCATCCCGGCGACCAGCACGAGGCTCCCCTCGATCCCAATTTCACCGGCATCGGGCGCACGTTCACGGACGACGAAGGCAACTACCGCTTCGTGACGATCAAGCCGGGCTCGTACCCATGGCAGAACCACAAGTTCGCGTGGCGCCCGCAGCACGTCCACTTCTCGCTGCTCGGCAACGCGCCGGTGCAGCGGCTGATCACGCAGATGTACTTCCCTGGCGATCCGCTGCTTCCGATCGACCCGATCTTCAACAGCGTCCCGGACGAGCAGGCGCGGCAGCGGATGGTGTCCACGCTGCACCTGGAGACGGGTATCGAGGGCATCGCGCTGGGCTATCGCTTCGACATCGTGCTGGCGGGCGCCAAGTCCACGCCGCTGGGGATCTGACATGCCGCAACGCACACCTTCGCAGACCATCGGCCCGTTCTTCCACGAAGCGCTGCGCTGGAAGGAGCCCGGCAAGGTCGCCTTCGCCAGGGGAGTCGGCGACCGCGTCGTGATCACCGGACGCATGACCGACGGCAGCGGAGCGCCCGTGGGTGACGCCATGATCGAGACGTGGCAGGTTGGCCCCGTGGAGCACACGCCGGCCGCCGCCGGCAGCGGCAACCCCTACGGCTTCGGCCGCCTCGAGACCGGCAAGGACGGCAGCTTCCGCATCGAGACGCAGATGCCGGAGGGCGCGGCACCCTTCCTCGACGTGACCATCTTCGCGCGCGGGCTGTTGAAGGGCCTGCGCACGCGCGTCTATCTCGCCGAGGAAGCGAAGATGCGCGCGGAGCCGGCGCTGAAGGAGCTGGCGAGCTCGCCCCGGCTCGCGACGTTGCTCGCGCAGCGCTCTGTCAACGGCGAGTACCGCTGGGACATCCGCCTGCAGGGCGAGGGCGAGACGGTCTTCTTCGCCGCCTGACGCCATGGCGGGAAGCCTCGCAGCGCGCACGCTGGCCCGCCCCTCCTTCGAAACCGCCTTCGAGGCGCCCGCTTACCGGCGCGCGATGCTCGCGTTCGAAGCGGCCCTCGCGCACGCACAGGCCGCCGAAGGCGTCATTCCGACTCCGGCCGCGGACGCCATCGAGGCGGCGTGCACGGGCATCACGATCGACGTGGAAGCGCTGGTGGCCGAAGGCAAGCGCTCGGCCACCCTCGCGGTACCGCTCGTGAACATGCTGCGCGCGGAGGTGGCGAAGGCGTCGAAGGAACACGCGAAGCACGTGCATTTCGGCGCCACCAGCCAGGACGTGCTCGATACCGCGATGGCGCTTTGCCTGCGGCCGTGTCTCGACGAGGCGGACCGCACGCTCGAAGCCTGCATCCGTTCGCTCGCCGCGAAGGCACGCGAGCATCGCGCGACGCCGATGCTCGGCCGCACGCTCATGCAGCCCGCGGTCCCGATCACCGCCGGCGTAAAGATCGCGCGCTGGGCCGTGGCGCTCGCGCAGGATCGCGAGCGTCTCGCCGAGGCCGCGGGCGAGGCGCTCGCCGTGCAGCTCGGCG
>DATMJE010000383.1:0-9403 GCA_035553995.1 Usitatibacter sp.
CGCCGCCAACGGCGTGATGGAGCTCACGTTGCTGGGCCAGAACGTGAATGCCTATCGTGGCGAGCTGCCCGACGGCACGCCGGCGGATTTCGCGCTGCTCCTGGGGCAGGTCTCGAAGATCGAGGGCATCGAGCGCATCCGCTATACCACCTCGCACCCGCTCGAGTTCACGCAACGCCTCATCGAGGCGTACGCGAAGCTGCCGAAGCTGGTCTCGCACCTGCACCTGCCGGTGCAATCGGGCAGCGATCGGATCCTCTCCGCGATGAAGCGCGCGTACACCGCGCTGGAGTATCGCTCCATCGTGCGGCGCCTGCGCGCGGTGCGCCCCGGGATCTCGCTCACCACGGACTTCATCGTCGGCTTCCCCGGTGAGACCGAGGCCGACTTCGAGGCGACGATGAAGCTGGTCGAGGACGTGCGCTTCGATGGCGCCTTCAGCTTCATCTACAGCCCGCGTCCCGGTACGCCCGCCGCGAGCCTCAGGGACGAGACGCCGCACAGCGTGAAGCTCGAGCGCCTGCAGCGCCTGCAGGCGCGGCTGCAGCAGCTCTACGACGGTTATTCGCAGGCCATGGTCGGCACGCGCCAGCGCGTGCTGGTCGAGGGCCGTGCCCGCAAGAACGCGGCGGACATCGCCGCGCGCACCGAGAACAACCGCGTGGTCAATTTCACCGGCCCGGCGAGCCTCATCGGCCGCTACGTCGAGGTGGAGATCACGCAGGCGTACCCGCACAGCCTGCGGGGCCGCATCGCCGCAGATTCGAATTCGCAACAGAACCAGGGGGCCACGGTCCCTGCACTCGAGGAGCGTTCATGACGTCGATCCACCGCACCTTCAAACTCCTCTCCGCCGTGCTCGTCGCGCTCGGCACGAGCGGCGCCGCGCTGGCGCAAAGGCCGGCGCAGACGCCGCCGCAGCCCACGCCAACGCCGCCCGCGCCGCAGCAGCAGGCTCCCGTACAGCCCACCGTGCAGCTTCCGACCACGCTTCCCGGTACGCCCCAGAACACGCCGGCGCAGCCGCAGCCGCGTCCGTTCGATTCCGTCGTGCGCGAGGCCACCGAGATCCCCGGCTTCTTCACGCTGTACGAGAAGGAGGACCGGGTGTGGCTCGAGCTCAAGCCGGAGCAGTTCAACAAGCCCTTCTATCTTTCGATCAACCGCACGCGCGGCCTGGGCGAGAACTTCATCTACCCGTTCATGATGCGCGGCTACGTGGTGGAATTCCGCAAGGTCGGCAACCTCGTGCAGATGATCGCGAAGAACACCCGCTACATGGCCAAGGAAGGCACGCCGCTCGCGCGCGCCGCGGAGCAGAGCTTCACGGATAGCCTGCTCGCCTCGGGCAGCATCGTGAGCTCGCCCCACCCGGAGCGCAAGTCGGTCCTGGTGGAAGCGAACGGCTTCTTCATCACCGACCTTCCCGGCGATTCCACGACGCTCGAGTCCACCTACCACGCGCCGTATTCGTTCGACCAGCGCAATTCCAGCTTCACCAAGGTCACCTCGACCAAGGACATGGCCACGTTCGAGGTCTCGGCCCACTTCGCCATGCCGAAGCTGCCGAACCCGAACAATCGCGAGACGGCGCTGCCCGATACGCTCGAGGATGCGCGCAGCCTCTTCCTGGGCTACTACTACAGCCTCGCCAAGCTGCCGGACGAGCCGATGCATCCCCGCATGGCCGATGCGCGCATCGGCCACTTCGTCTCGCGCCACAACGAGTACAGCAACGATCTCGCCCCCTTCCCGCGCCAGTATTTCGTGAACCGCTGGAGGCTCGAGAAGAAGGACCCGGATGCGGAGCTGTCGGAGCCGAAGCAGCCCATCGTCTACTGGCTCGACCGCAACATCCCGGTCGAGTATCGCGACACCGTGAAGGCGGGTGTGCTGGAGTGGAACAAGGCTTTCGAGCGCATCGGCTTCAAGAACGCGATTCGTGTCGAGTTGCAGCCGGATGACGCGGATTTCGACACCGCGGACCTCCGCCACGCCTCGATCCGCTGGTACCTCGACACGAGCGACGGCGCGCTCGCCATCGGCCCGCGCCGCGTGGATCCGCGCACCGGCGAGATCCTCGATGCCGACATCGCCATCTCGCAGGGCTGGACGCGCCTGCCGCGCCGCCTCTCGGGCGAGCAGTTCCCGAAGCCGATGCCCCGCGCCGCCAATTCGCGCAGCGAGGACGACAACTCGTTGTGCTCGTACGGCGCCGAGGCCTTCCAGGAAGAGTCGTTCGCCACCGGCCTGCTCGAGGCGCGCGGCGACATCGAGCCGGACAGCCCGCAGGCGGAGGCCATCATCAAGGCCACGCTGAAGGACGTCGTGACGCACGAGGTCGGCCACACGCTCGGCCTGCGCCACAACTTCCGTGCCTCGACCATCTATACGGAAGCGCAGCTCGCCGATCCGGAGTTCACGCACACGCACGGCCTTGGCGGCTCGGTGATGGACTACAACGCCTGGAACATCGCCCTCAACAACGAGAAGCAGGGCGAGTACGTGATGAGCACGCTCGGCCCGTACGATTACTGGGCCATCGAGTACGCGTACAAGGAGATCGCGCCCGACCACGAGAAGGCCGCGCTCTCGAAGATCGCCGCGCGTTCGACCGAGCCGCAGCTCGCCTACGCCACCGACGAAGAGGGCGGCATGGGCGCCGAGGCGGCGGACCCCGAAGTGAACCAGCGCGACCTGGGCTCCGACCCGCTCGCCTTCGCGCGCCGCCGCATGGCGCTGTCGCGCGAGCTGTGGGACCGCTGGCAGACCCGCAAGCTGCCCGATGACGAAGGCCGCGACGTGCTCTTCCGCAACGTGGTCGCGGGCTTCAGCCAGTACTCGCTCGCCGCGCAGCTCGCCGCCAAGTACGTGGGTGGCGTGGTGTACGTCCGCGACCGCGCCGGCAGCCCGCGTGCGAGCTTCACGCCGATCGAGCCGGATCGCCAGCGGGAAGCCCTCAAGCTGGTGACCGACGGTCTCTTCAAGACCGACAGCTTCAAGTTCAACCCGGAGTTCCTCACGCGGCTTGCCGCCGATCCGTTCGAATCCGGCGTGGGCGAGCGCGCGAGCTTCACGCTATCGCAGCGCGTCCTCGCACTGCAGACCACGGTGCTCGACCGCCTCATGAGCGATGCGGTCGCGAGTCGCCTGCTCGACAGCAGCCTCAAGCTCGCCGAGGGCAAGAAGGGCATGTCGCTGTCGGATCTCTACGACGGCCTGCAGCAGGCCGTCTGGAGCGACCTCAAGGGCACGGGCGACATCCCGCTCATGCGCCGCAACCTCCAGCGCGAGCACCTGAAGCGCATCGTGTACCTGCTTACCCGCAATACCAACGCGCCGGCGGATGCGCGGGCGCTGCAACGCGAGAACGCCCGCCAGCTCATGGCGCAGATCAGGACCGCGCAGCATCGCCCGGGCCTTTCGAAGGAGGCGCGTGCGCACCTGGCCGATTGCCTCGATACACTGGACGAGGCGCTGAAGGCGCGGATGCAGCGCGTGAACGCATAAGGGAGCGATTGGCCACTACACCGAGGCGCAGGCAGGCCACCGAGGAAGTCGCGTTCAAGCCGGTCGACAACGCCCGGCTTGCAGCGCTCTGCGGCCCGCTCGACGAGAACCTCCGCCAGATCGAGACGGCGCTCGACGTCTCGATCGCCCGGCGCGGCGAACGCTTCAGCGTGGCGGGCCCGCGGCAGAAGGTGGACCAGGCCGCGGCCGCCCTGCGCCGCTTCTACGACCATGCCGGCCGCGAAGAGCTGGGCATCGAGGACATCCAGCTCGGACTCATCGAGATCTCGCACACGCGCCGCGCCCCGGAGAAGGAACCTTCCGTGGAATCGCCGGGGCTGCTGCTGCCCCGCCGCAGCGAGCTCACTGCCCGCACCCCGCGGCAGGCCGAGTACCTGCAGAACATGCGCAATTTCGACATCACGTTCTGCGTGGGTCCCGCGGGCACCGGCAAGACCTTTCTCGCGGTGGCTGCCGCCGTGGACGCCCTCGAGCGCGACGTGGTGAAGCGCATCGTGCTCACGCGTCCGGCCGTCGAGGCGGGCGAGAAGCTGGGGTTCCTGCCCGGCGACCTCGCGCAGAAGGTCGATCCCTACCTGCGCCCCCTCTACGACGCGCTCTACGACCTCATGGGCTTCGACAAGGTCACGCGCAGCTTCGAGCGCGGCGCCATCGAGATCGCGCCGCTGGCCTTCATGCGCGGGCGCACGCTCAACCACTCGTTCGTCATCCTCGACGAGGCGCAGAACACCACGCCCGAGCAGATGAAGATGTTCCTCACGCGCATCGGCTTCGGCTCGAAGGCGGTCGTGACCGGCGACATCACCCAGATCGACCTCGCCAAGGGACAGGCCTCGGGCCTCATCGATGCGCGCGACGTGCTGCGCGGTGTGCGCGGCATCGCGATCACCGAGTTCCACAGCGAGGACGTCGTGCGCCATCCCCTCGTGCAGGCGATCGTCGACGCCTACGACCGCCGCGGCGACCGCAAGGCGTGACCGCGGCGTCGCCCCGGCGCGCGCCGCCGCCCCCGCGCGAGCCGTCGCCCCGGCGCACGCCATCGCCCCGGCGCAGGCCGTCGCCCCGGCGCAGGCCGTCACCCCGGCGCAGGCCGGGGCCCAATCTCCTCATCCAGCGCATCTCCCGCTCGGAGGCCATCCCCTCCGACGCGCTCCTGCGCCGCTGGGCCAGCGCCGCCCTTCCCGACGATGCCGAGGTGACGCTCCGCATCGTCGGTCCCACCGAAGGGCGGCGGCTCAATCATGAATACCGCGGCAAGGACCATGCGACCAACGTCCTCAGCTTTCCCTATGCCGCGAAGCCGCTGGCCGGCGACATCGTGATCTGCGCCGCGGTGGTTGCGCGCGAAGCGCGCGAGCAGGGCAAGGAGCTGCGGGCCCACTACGCGCACCTCGTCGTGCACGGCTGCCTTCACCTGCAGGGCATGGACCACGAGGCCGAAGCCGGGGCCGCGCGCATGGAGCGCCGCGAGCGCCGCATCCTCGCGCAACTGGGGTTCGCGGACCCCTATCGGTGAGGAGATTGGATTCCGGGCCATCGCCGCGATTGCGGCGCCCGGAATGACGGGAAACAGTCCCCCCCGCCGTTTGCTACAGTATTCGTCCCTCATCGCCGCGTCTCCCGGATGAACGAGTCCGCCAAGCCGAGCCTGCTCGAGCGCCTCTCCTCCCTGCTCATGCGCGAGCCCGAGGACCGCGACCAGCTCATCGCGCTGCTGCACGGCGCGTTCGAGCGGCACCTGCTCGATGCGGAGGCGCTCTCGATGATCGAGGGCGTGATGCAGGTCTCCGAGACGCAGGTGCGCGACGTGATGATCCCGCGCTCGCAGATGGACATGCTCGACGTCACCGAGAGCCCGGAGAACTTCATCCCGTACGTGATCGAGACCGCGCACTCGCGCTTCCCGGTGTTCGAGGACAACCGCGACAACGTGATCGGCATCCTCCTCGCGAAGGACCTGCTGCGCTTCTACGCGGAGGAGGAGTTCAACGTCCGCGAGATGCTGCGGCCGGCCGTGTTCGTCCCGGAGGCCAAGCGCCTCAACGTGCTCCTCAAGGAATTCCGCGCCAACCGCAACCACATCGCCATCGTCGTGGACGAGTACGGCGGGGTCTCGGGGCTGGTCACGATCGAGGACGTGATCGAGCAGATCGTGGGCGACATCGAGGACGAGTTCGACTTCGACGAGACCGAGGACAACATCCTCGTCGACCGCAGCGGCCGTTATCGCGTGAAGGCGGTCACGGAGATCGCGGACTTCAACGAGCGCTTCGGCACCTCGTTCCCGGACGAGGACTTCGACACGGTCGGCGGCCTGGTGGTCGCGCGCTTCGGCCGGCTGCCCAAGCGCGGCGAGACGATCGTCATCGACGATTTCACCTTCCAGGTGCTGCGCGCGGACAGCCGCAAGGTCCATTCGCTGCTGGTCGAGCGGCCCGAGCCCAATCCCGCCGGGCCTCCGGGCGCCCGCGCCGGACAGTGACGGGGACGCAGGTCCGGTCGCCGGCGAAGGTGTCGGCGGCCCGCGCGGTTGCGCTCGGCATCGGGTTGCCGTTCGTCGCGGGTGCGGTTTGCGTCTTCGGCTTCGCCCCCTTCTACGCGTGGCCCGTGCCGATGGCGGCGGTCGCGGCGCTTTTCTACGCATGGTCGCTGAGCGGCTCACCGCGGCAGGCCTGGCTCTCCGGCTTCGTCTTCGGCCTGGGCTATTTCCTCACCGGCGTGTCGTGGGTGTACGTGAGCCTGCACGACTTCGGCGGGATGCCGGCCGTCCTGGCCGCGCTGGCGACATTCCTCTTCTGCGCCTATCTCGCGCTATGGCCCGCGCTGGCCGGCTGGCTCACGTTGCGCTTCGCAGGACGTGGCATGGGCCGTCGCCTCACCTTCGCCGCCGCGGCGTTCGTCGCGTGCGAATGGGTGCGGGGATGGCTCTTCACCGGCTTTCCGTGGCTGACTCTCGGCACCTCGCAGGTGCCGGAGGGCCCCCTGGCAGCTTTCGCGACTTATGTGGGCGCTTATGGCACGTCGCTCGGCATCACGAGCGTGGCGAGCACGTTGGTGATGCTCTTCGTGCTGTCCGGCCGCGCGCGCGCCGTGGCCGCCGGCGCGCTCGTTGCGATCCTCCTGCTCGCCTTCGCCGCACGCCTGCCGCAATGGACCCAGCCCGCGGGCGCAGCGGTGAAGATCGCGTTGCTGCAGGGAAACATCGCGCAGGAGATCAAGTGGCGCGACGAGATGCGCACCCGCACGCTCGAAGCCTACCGGCAGATGATCTTCGCTGCGAAGGCGCGCGTCGTCGTGATCCCGGAGACGGCGCTGCCGGCGTTCCTCGACGAGCTGCCGCCCGCGTACGTCGAAAGCCTTCGCCAGCACGCGCGTGCGGAGAACAAGGACATCCTGCTCGGCACGGTCGAGCGCAAGTTCGTCGGCAAGGGACAGGACTACGAGTACTTCAACAGCCTCGTCACGCTCACCGGCGGCGAGATGCAGGCGTACCGCAAGCGCCATCTCGTCCCGTTCGGCGAGTTCATCCCCATCGGTTTCCACTGGGTGCTCGCGATCCTGCACATCCCGCTCTCCGACTTCAGCCGTGGTCCCGCGGAGCAACCGCCCCTGGGCGCCGCGGGCATTCGCTTCGGCGTGGCGATCTGCTACGAGGACATCTTCGGCGAGGAAGTGATCCGCCAGTTGCCCGCGGCGCAGGTGCTGGTGAACGTGAGCAACGACGCGTGGTTCGGCAAATCCTTCGCCGCCGAGCAGCACCTGCAGGCCTCGCAGATGCGCGCGCTGGAAACCGGCCGCTGGATGGTGCGTTCGACCAACACCGGCGCCTCCGCGGCGATCGACGAGCATGGGCGCGTGGTCTCGCGGCTCGAGCCCTTCACCGCGGCGACACTCCTGGTCGACGTCGTGCCGCGCAATGGGTCGACGCCTTATGTGCGCTGGGGAAACCTGGCGGTGCTCTGGATCGTGTTCGCGACGCTCGCCATGACGTCCTCCCTCGGCGCGGCGCTTCGGTCCCGCCGCCGCGCCTTATAATCGCTTCTTTGATTCGCCCCCAACTGCGATGTCCACCTTCCAGCAACTGGTCCTCAAGCTGCAGGACTACTGGGACCGGAAGGGCTGCGCGATCCTGCAGCCCTACGACATGGAAGTGGGCGCGGGCACGTCGCACACCGCCACGTTCCTGCGTTCCCTCGGTCCGGAGCCCTGGCGCGCCGCGTATGTGCAGCCTTCGCGCCGGCCGAAGGACGGGCGCTACGGCGAGAATCCCAACCGGCTGCAGCACTACTACCAGTTCCAGGTGGTGCTCAAGCCTTCGCCGCCCGACATCCTCGACCTCTATCTCGGCTCGCTCGAGGCGGTCGGCTTCGACCTCGGCGCGAACGACGTGCGCTTCGTCGAGGACGACTGGGAAAATCCCACGCTGGGTGCGTGGGGGCTCGGCTGGGAAGTCTGGATGAACGGCATGGAGATCACGCAGTTCACCTACTTCCAGCAGGTAGGCGGGCTCGATTGCAAGCCGATCACGGGCGAGATCACCTACGGCCTCGAGCGTCTCGCCATGTACCTGCAGCGCGTCGAGAACGTCTACGACCTGGTCTGGACCGAGTGGGAAGAGGGCGGCCGCACGCGCCGCCTCACCTACGGCGACGTCTATCACCAGAACGAGGTGGAGCAGTCCACCTACAACTTCGAGCACTCGGATGCGCCCACGCTCTTCAGGCACTTCGGCGACTACGAAGGCGCCGCGAAGCGGCTCATGGAAGCGCAGTTGGCGCTGCCGGCCTACGAGCAGGTGCTCAAGGCCGCGCATGCGTTCAACCTGCTCGATGCACGCGGCGCCATCTCGGTCACCGAGCGGGCGGGCTACATCGGGCGCATCCGCGCGCTTGCGCGGTCGGTTGCGCAAAGCTATTTCGAATCGCGTGAGCGGCTGGGATTTCCCATGCTGCCGAAGGCGGCATGATGGCCTCGCTGCTGGTCGAGCTCTTCACCGAGGAGCTGCCGCCCAAGGCGTTGAAGCGCCTGGGCGATGCCTTCGCCGAAGGCGTCTCGAAGGGCCTCGGCAAGCGCGAGATGCTCGCGCAGGATTCGATGCTGCGCGCGTTCGCCACGCCACGGCGGCTCGGTGTGCTCATCACGAACGTGAAGGCGGGCAGCGAGCCGCGTGCCATCGAGATGAAGCTCATGCCGGCGGCGGTCGCGCTCGATGCCAAGGGCCAGCCCACGCCCGCGCTGCGCAAGAAGCTCGACGCCGCGGGACTCGCCCATGTCGATCCCGCGACCTTCAAGCGGCGCATGGATGGCAAGACGGAGATGCTCTTCGCGGACACGCAAACGCCCGCGGTACCGCTCGCGCAGGCGCTGCAGGCCGCGCTCGATGAAGCGATCGCGGGGCTGCCGATCCCGAAGGTCATGTCGTACCAGCTCGCGGATGGTGCGACCACCGTGCAGTTCGTGCGGCCCGTGCATGGGCTGGTCGCGCTGCACGGCAGCGAGATCGTCCCCGTCGGCACGCTCGGTCTCGGCGCGGGGCGCACGACCCGGGGGCACCGTTTCCAGGGCGCAGGCGAGATCGAGCTTCGCTATGCGGAGGAGTACGAGCGCCGCCTCGCCGAAGAAGGCGGCGTCATCGCCGAGTTTGACGCGCGCCGCGCGGAGATCCGCCGGCAGCTCGACGAGCATGCAGCCAGGCACGGCGCGAGCCTCGGGCCCGCCGCCGGTTACGAGCCGCTGCTCGACGAAGTCACCGCGCTCGTCGAAATGCCCACTGTCTACGCGGGGCAATTCGAGGCGGAGTTCCTGCAGGTGCCGGCCGAATGCCTGGTGCTCACGATGCGCCAGAACCAGAAGTATTTCCCGCTCTTCGACA
>DATMJE010000384.1:0-18407 GCA_035553995.1 Usitatibacter sp.
GGGCGGTGATCTCGCTCACGATCCGGATCGTCCTTTCGCTGCTCGTGTTCGTGCTGCTCATTGCGTCGTACTTCTTTGGGTGGATGGATCACGGAAGGTTGTAAGGGGGGCAAAGGGCGCAAGGCTCAAGGCGTAAGAGGCGCAAGGCTCAAGGCTCAAGGCGCAAGAGAAAAGCGGTATCCACGAAGATTCCCGTCCTTGAAACCCAAAAGCCGCACCGAGGTGCGGCTTTCGACTTTTCTTGCGCCCTGCGCCTTGTGCCTTGTGCCTTGTGCCCTTTACCCCTTGCGCCCTGCGCCTCTTTACACCCAATACACGAACACGAACAGCAGCAACCAGACCACGTCCACGAAGTGCCAGTACCACGAGACGGCCTCGAAGCCGAAGTGGTGGTCGGGACGGAAATGGCCGGCGACGCAGCGGAAGAGGATCACGGTGAGCATCGTCACGCCGAGCGTCACGTGGAAGCCGTGGAATCCGGTGAGCATGAAGAAGGTGGAGCCGAAGACGCCGGTCGAGAGCTTCAGGTTCAGCTCCGAGTACGCGTGGGCATATTCGAACGCCTGCAGGAAGAGGAAGATTCCGCCCAGCAGGATGGTGAGGAACAAGCCGAGGATCAGGTTGCGGCGGTCGTTCTTCTTCAGCGCCCAGTGGGCCCACGTGACCGTCACGCCCGAGGACAGCAGCAGCAGCGTGTTGATCGCGGGAATGCCCCACGCGTGCATCGGCGTGAATTCCTTCGGCAGGTACGGGCCGGCGGAGGGCCAGTGCGCGGCGAAGTCCGGCCACAGCAGCTTGTTCTCGGGATCCCCCAGCCACGGCAACGAGTACACCCGGGCATAGAAGAGCGCGCCGAAGAACGCGGCGAAGAACATGACTTCCGAGAAGATGAACCAGCTCATCGCCCAGCGGAACGACATGTCCACCTGCTGGTTGAAGAGGCCGCCCTCGCTCTCGTGGATCACGTTGCCGAACCAGCCGAACAGCATGATGACCAGGATGAGGAAGCCCAGGCCGAACGGGACCCAGCCGATGCCGTGGCTGTTCATGAGCAGCACGCCGCCGATCGCCATGCAGAAGAGCGCGATGGAGCCCACGACCGGCCAGTGGGACGGAGGAGCGAAGTAGTAACCGGTTGTCTGAGTGTTGGCCACGGTGGATCCCTTATTGAATGTTTGCCTTTTTTGCCGCTACCGCGTGACGAGCTTGACGATGCCGAACAGGACCAGGACGAAGATGAGCGCGCACACCAGGCCCACGATGATCACCTGGTGGGGCTTCAGGTTGCGCGCGTCCTCGTCGTAGTGGGCGCCCTTGCGAACGCCGAGGAAGCTCCAGAAGACCGCGCCGAAGGCCTGCCTCAGGTTCACGAGGGCTCCTTCGGCTTCTCGAAGAAGGTGTACGAAAGCGAGATCGTCGTGAGATCTCCCGGCGCATCGGTCTTCACACGGAAGACGACGGGCATCTCGCGCGACTCGCCGGCCGCCAGCGTCTGGTCCGAGAAGCAGAAGCAGGCCTGCTTCTCGATGTAGCGCGCGGCGAGCGCCGGGGCGGTATTCATCACCGCATGCGCCGTCACCGCCCGCCCCAGCGTGTTCACGACACGGTAGTGCACGGTGTGCAGCTCGCCGGGATGCAGCGTCACCGCGCGATCGAGCGACTCGAACCGCCACGGCAGCCCGGCGGAGCTCGCGAGCAGCTCGACCTTCACTTCGCGGCTCGCGTCGACCTGGGTGTTCACGGGTGCCACCGCGCGCTGCGCAGACAGGCCGATGGCGTCGCAGACCTGCCGGTACAAGGGCACGAGCGCGAAAGCGAACGCGAGCATGCCCGCCGCGATGACCAGCAGCTTGGTCATCATCTGGCGGTTGCGCAGCGCGATGTCGTCGCTTGCCTGCATCAACGCACCATGTACTTGAGGACCACCACCCCGTAGATCGCGATCGCCATCAAGGCGAGCACGACGCCGGTGATGATCGCGTTGCGCCGCTGTTTCTCCATGTCTTGAGCCTTGCGCCTTGCGCCTTTCCCTACCGGATCACCGGCGCCGTCTCGAACGTGTGGTACGGCACCGGCGTGGGCAGGTGCGTCCACTCCAGCGAATCGGCGCCCTCCCACGGCTTCTGCGTCGAGGTGCGGCCGCTGCGGATGCACTCGATGATGTTGTACAGGAACAGCAGCTGCGAGAAGCCGAAGATGAACGCGCCGATGCTCGAGATGGCATTCCATTCGGCGAATTGCAGCGCGTAATCCGGGATGCGGCGCGGCATGCCGGCCAGCCCGAGGAAGTGCTGCGGGAAGAAGGCGACGTTGAAGCCGACCATCGACAGCCAGAAGTGCACCTTGCCGAGCTTCTCGTTGTACATGTGGCCGGTCCACTTCGGCAGCCAGAAGTAGATGCCGCCCATGATCGAGAAGAGGGCGCCGGAGACGAGCACGTAGTGGAAGTGCGCCACGACGTAGTACGTGTTGTGGAGCGTGATGTCCACGGGCGCCAGCGCCAGCACGAGGCCGGAGAAACCGCCGATCGTGAAGAGGCAGATGAAGCCCACGGCGAAGAGCATCGGCGTCTCGAAGGTCATCGAGCCGCGCCACATGGTGGAGATCCAGTTGAACACCTTCACCCCGGTGGGCACGGCGATGAGGATGGTGGCGTACATGAAGAACAGGTTGCCCGCGGCCGGCATGCCGACCGTGAACATGTGGTGGCCCCACACGATGAACGAGAGGATCGCGATCGACGCGGTGGCGTACACCATCGAGGCGTAGCCGAAGAGCGGCTTGCGCGCGAAGGCGGGGATGATGTGCGACACGATCCCGAACGCCGGCAGGATCATGATGTACACCTCCGGGTGGCCGAAGAACCAGAAGATGTGCAGGAACATCGTCGGATCGCCGCCGCCCGCCGCGTTGAAGAACGACGTGCCGAAGTGGCGGTCGGTGAGCAGCATCGTCACCGCGCCCGCGAGCACCGGCATCACCGCGATCAGCAGGTACGCCGTGATGAGCCACGTCCACACGAACATCGGCATGCGCATCAGCGTCATCCCCGGCGCCCGCATGTTGAGGATGGTGGTGATGATGTTGATCGAGCCCATGATCGACGAGGCGCCGAGGATGTGGATCGCGAGGATCGTCATGTCGACCGCGATGCCCTGCTGGATGATGAGCGGCGGGTAGAGCGTCCAGCCGGAGGCGGCGGCCCCGCCCGGCATGAAGAACGAGGACATCAGCAGGAGGGCGGCCGGGATCAGCAGCCAGAAGCTCCAGTTGTTCATGCGCGGGAAGGCCATGTCGGCCGCGCCCACCTGCATCGGGATGAGCCAGTTCGCGAAGCCCACGAACGCCGGCATGATCGCGCCGAACACCATCACCAGCCCGTGGACGGTGGTGAGCGAATTGAAGAACTCGGGATCGAGGAACTGCAGCCCGGGCTTGAAGAGCTCCGCGCGGATCAGCAACGCCATCGTGCCGCCGGTGAGGAACATGAAGAACGAGAACCAGAGGTACATCGTGCCGATGTCCTTGTGGTTCGTCGTGTAGAGCCAGCGGGTGATGCCGGCGGGCGGACCGTGGTGGTCGTGGGCGGTGCTGTGGCCGTGGCCGTGATCGTGGTCGTGGGCGTGGGTCGCGCTCATGGTGTGCTCCGCTTTCTCGATTGCGTTCTGGTTACTTGGCCGCAGCGGCCATGTAGTCGACGGCGGCCTTCACCGCGTCGTCGGACAGCGCGGCGTTGCCGCCTTTCGGGGGCATCGCCCCCTTGCCCTTGAGGGCCGAGTTGTAGAGGGCTTCCTTGCCCTGGGCGATGCGTGGCGCCCACGCGGCCTTGTCGCCGTACTTCGGCGCGCCGGCCACACCCGTGCCGTGGCACACCGAGCACGTGGTGTCGAACGTGCTCTTGCCATCGGCCTTGCCGGCCGCGGGGGCGGCACCGCCTGCCGGGGCCGCAGCAGCGGGCGGCGCACCTGCCGCGGGCTGCCCGGCCTGCTCGGCCGCGGCGACCTGCTGCGCGGGGGCCGCACCCTGTGTCGGCGCCTGCTGCGGCACGGCGGTCGGCGTGGCGACCGGGGGCGGCATCTTCGCCTTCTGCTCCTTCACCCAGGCCGCGTACTTGTCGGGCTCGACGGCCTCGACCACGATCGGCATGTACGCGTGTTCCTTGCCGCAGATCTGGCTGCACTGGCCCCGGTAGATCCCGGGCTTCTCGATGCTGAACCACGCGTCCTTCACGAAGCCGGGGATGCCGTACTGGTTCACGCCGAGCTGCGGCACGTACCAGCCGTGGATCACGTCGTTCGAGGTGATGAGCAGGCGCACCTTCTTGCCCACGGGCACCACCACGGGATTGTCGACCTCGAGCAGGTAATGCTCGCCCTTGGGCGCTCCCTTCTGGTCGCGCTCCTCGATCTGGTCGCGCGGCGTGGACAGGCTCGAGTAGTAGCGCAGGCCTTCCTGCTGGTAGTCGTACTCCCAGCGCCATTGGTACGCGGTGACCTTGATCGCCATGTCGGCGCCGGAGGCGTCCTTCATCTCGAGCATGGTCTTGGTGGCGGGCCACGCCATGCCGACCAGCACGATGAGCGGCACGAGCGTCCAGATGATCTCGATGGTGGTGTTCTCGTGGAACTGCGCGGCCCTGGCGCCCATGCTGCGGCGGTGCTTGTAGATCGACCAGAACATCGCGGCGAACACGATGATGAAGATCGCGATGCAGACGTACATCACGCCCCAGTGGAGCGAGTACGCATCCTGCGCGGTGGGAGAGGCGGGCGGAAGGATGTCGACGTGGTAGTCGGCGAGGGCTGCGGCCGACGCCGCCAGCAGCAACGCGAGGGTTCCGGGGGCGCGCAGGTGTTTCAGGAACATGGCCAGGCCTTTGTTATCAAGGTTTTCTCAAGTTGCGGAGGGGAATCCGCCCGCGCAGCTCCTCGGCGAGCCGACGCCTCCCCTCGTCCGACAGCAATCTGCCTACCGGCACCTTGTGCCCCGCGTACGCGAGGCTCAGTGTGCAATGCACCCCACGGTCCCGCACCTCGATGCAGGCCCAGGGGCGATACGCGACGAAGCTCGTGACCGCACGCGCATCGCGCGCCTCCACCCGCACTTCGTGCTCACCGATCTCGAGGCGCTCGAAATCCGTGTCGTGGCGCCGCAGGACATGGAACGCCAGCGCGACCAGCGCCACCTCGAGTCCCGCGAACGGCATCACCGGCCATGCACCGAGGGCCGCCGCGCCCGACGCGATGCCCAGCGACGTGAGCCCGATCCATCCGAGGACCCAGCGCCGCGCCGCGACGCCAAGCGAACGGTTCGGCATCGATACATGGACATATGGCGGGGAGTCCGCGAAAGAAACCATCGGTGGAGCCGCTGAAACCGCGCTATTTTAGCCGACCGTTCGCATGCGCGCAAAAAGCGGGCACCCGATCAGTCCCGGGGCGTGCCCGTTTCGTCGTCCTCGCTGCCGCCTTCGTCGGGCTTCACCGGCACGCGATAACGCTCGGCCGCCCACGCGCCGAGATCGATCGTGCGGCAGCGTTCCGAGCAGAACGGACGCGACGGATTCGCCTCCTCGTAGAGCGCGGGTTTCCCGCATACGGGACACTTCACGGTGCGGGGCGGGCGGCTCACAGGTTGCAGAATGCCAGATCGAAGGGGACGTCCTGCTCGTACACGCGCGTCTTCTGCACGCCCTCGGGCAGCAGGAAGCGCACGTTCAGCGCGTACTTGTTGGCGCTGATCTCCGGCACGCAGGGCAGCTCGTCCGCGAGCGAAAGGCGCAGCATCTGCGCGGGCTTCTCCGCCGGGGTCTGCTGGTACGTGCCCTGGAAGGCGATGAGCGAGACCGAGCGGCCGCTCTCCCGCAGCACGCGCAGCACGATCGACAGCCCCGCCTCCACCGGCAGCAGGGGCTTCAGCCACGCGGCGAGGTCGTCGCGCCGCTTCTTCGCCGGGTGGTTCAGCCACGCGTGATAGGACGGCACGTCGAACTCGCTCGTGCCGCCGGGGATGCTCGCGCGCTGCTTGATCGCCATCAGCCACTCGTTGTCGCGCAGCGGCTGGCCCGTCTTGCCGGAAGCGGCATGCAGGTTGGCGAAGGCGCTGTCGATCTCGGTGAGGACGTCGTTCAGCTTCTGCTCGGAGATCGCGGGATTGTCGCGCAGGGCATCGAGGAACGTGCGCTGGCGATCCAGCTCCTGCAGCAGGTCGCTCTTCAGGTCCGCGCGGCTCGCGACCTCGAGGATCTCGAACATGCCCGTGAGGCACGCGTGGTGGTCGTGCGCATTTTCCTTGTCGAGGAAATAGCGCACGCGGGCGTACAGGTCCTCGAGGCGAAGGAGGGTCCTGATGCGCTCGTTCAGCGGATATTCGTAAGTGATCACCGGACCCGCCCGTGGAATCGCACGGATTCTGGGGCAATTCGACTCACATTGACAAATTTCGTTGCGACGCGGCCGCGAGCTGCCGATACTTCTGGTGCAGCCGGTCGCACTGCGCCGCGAGCTCTTCCGGCCCCGCGCCGTTCCAGGCGACGTCGTCGGCCATCTGCAGGCGCCGCCAGCGCGGCCACTGTGCGTCCATGATCGCGAGCACCTCCTGCGTTGACAACGCCGAGCGCCGTTTCGTGCGCTCCACCTGCACTTCGGGCGCGCAATCGACCACCAGCACGCGGCTCGCACGCCGCGCGTAGGCGCCGGTCTCGAAGAGCAGGGGCACCACGGCAAGGGCGTAGACGCCCGTTGCCGCGGCGATGCCCGCATCGGTCGCGGCGCGGATCATCGGGTGCAGGATGGCTTCCAGCCGCGCGCGGGCCCCCGCATCGGCGAATGCCAGTCGCCGCATCGCGGTGCGATCGAGCGCGCCGCCGCGCCCCACCACGCCGTCGCCGAACGCGCCACGGATCGCCTCCATCGCGGCGCCGCCGGCCCCGGTGAGCGCATGGGCGATGGCGTCGGTGTCCACGACGGTGGCGCCGAGCGCGGCCAGCATCGTCGCGACCGTCGTCTTGCCCGAGCCGATCCCGCCCGTGAGCCCGACGACGAAGGTCATCCGGGCGAGAACCCCAGCCACCACACCACCGCTTCGTGCCCCCACAGCAGCCCGATGATCCCGCCCAGGGCGAGATACGGCCCGAACGGGATGCGCGTGTCCGCGCCGCGCCGCGAAAGCCACAGCACGAGAGAGCCCACGATGGCGCCCACGCCCGCGGAAGCGACGATCACCACGGGCAGCACCTGCCAGCCGGTCCAGGCGCCGATGGCGGCGAGGAGCTTGAAGTCGCCGTATCCCATGCCCTCCTTCTTCGCGAGGATGCGGAATCCCCAGTAGACGCTCCAGAGGACGAGATAGCCGCCCACCGCGCCCAGCACCGCCGAGTGCAGCGGGACGAAGGCCGCGGGAACGTTCACGAGCAGGCCGGCCCAGCAAAGCGGCAGCGTGATGTCGTCGGGCAGGAGCTGGGTGTCGAAGTCGATGAAGGTGAGCGCGACCAGCGCCCACGCGAAGCCGAGGCCCGCCAGGAGCTGCCACGAATAGCCGAAATGCCACGCGATGCCGGCGGAGACCAGCCCGGTGAACGCCTCGACCAGCGGATAGCGCGCGCTGATGCGCACGCCGCACGCGGCGCACTTCCCGCGTAGCAGCAGCCAGCTCACGATGGGGATGTTCTGCCAGGCGCGGATCTCGGTGCCGCATGCGGGGCAGCTCGAGTTCGGCCGCACGAGGTTGTAGGGCTCGGCCGCAGGCACCTCCCGGCCCTCGAGCTCGGCGCAGTCCGCCCGCCATCGCGCCTCCATCATCTTCGGCAGGCGGTGGATCACCACGTTCAGGAACGATCCCACGCACAGGCCGAGGAGGCCCACCGCGACGGCAAGCCACGGCCGGGACGATTCGAGCGCTGCGAGAAATTGCATTGTTGTTGTTCTCCGGAAGCTCGAAGGGGCGCGCGTGCGCCCCTTCGACGGGTGCCCCCAGGCCGCGCAGGGCTAGATGGCCTGGCCCATCTTGAAGATCGGCAGGTACATGGCCACGACGATGCCGCCGATGAGGCCGCCGAGGATCACCATGATCATCGGCTCCATCAGCGAGGACAGCGACGCGACGGCGTCATCCACCTCCTGCTCGAAGAAGTCCGCGACCTTGGAGAGCATCGAGTCGAGCGCCCCCGACTCTTCCCCGATCGCCGTCATCTGCAGCACCATCGGCGGGAAGACGCCGGAATTGGTCATGGCCATGGTGAGCGAGGTGCCGGTCGACACTTCGCTCTGGATCTGCTTCGTCGCGGCGTAGTACACGTAGTTGCCGGCTGCGCCGGACACCGAATCGAGCGCCTCGACCAGCGGCACGCCCGCCGAGAACATGGTGGCAAGCGTGCGGCACCAGCGGGCGATCGCGGCCTTGCGGATCACGCTGCCGAAGACCGGCAGGCGCAGCACGAGGCGGTCCATGACCCGCTGCATCGCCGCATTGCGCTTCCACGAATAGAGGAAGAACCAGATGCCGAATCCCAGCCCGGGGAAGAGCCACCACCAGTTGGCCACGGTCCAGTCTGATATCGCCATCACCACGAGGGTGGGCCCGGGCAGGTCCGCGCCGAAGCTCTTGAAGAGGTCCTTGAAGACCGGGATCACGAAGATCATGATCACCGCGGTCACCACGATGGCCACGACGATCACCGCGATCGGGTAGAAGAGCGCGCCCTTGATCTTGCTCTTGATGGCGAGGATCTTCTCCTTGTACGTCGCGAGCCGCTCGAGGAGCGTGTCGAGGATGCCCGCCTGCTCGCCCGCGGCGACCAGGTTGCAGAAGAGCGCATCGAAGTAGAGCGGGTACTTGCGGAACGACTGCGCGAGCGAGGAGCCGGTCTCGACGTCGGTCTTGATGTCGAGGAGGAGCTTGCCGACGGAGGGGTTGGCGTGGCCCTTGCCCACGATATCGAAGGCCTGCAGCAGCGGCACGCCCGCCTTCATCATCACCGCGAGCTGGCGCGTGAAGACGGTGATGTCCTTGTCCGTGATCTTCTTGCCGCTGCCCAGCCGCGCCTTGCGGACGCTCGAGACGGTGATGCCCTGGCGGCGCAGCGCCGCGATGACCATGTTCTGGCCGCCGGCGCGCATCTCGCCCTTGACGACCTTGCCCGCGCGGTCCTTGCCGCTCCACGTGAAGTTGTAGAGCTTGACCTCGCCCTTGGAGTCCCGTTGCGGGGGTTTCTTCGCGACCGCTGCCATGACTCGCTCCCTACTCGTTGGTGACCGCTTCGACTTCCTCGAGGGAAGTCAGGCCCCGGCGCACCTTCAGCAGGCCCGACCGGCGAAGGTCGTTGACCCCTTCGCGCCTGGCCTGGTCCGCGAGATCGATGGCGGTGCCGTTTTTCATGATGATGCGCTGCATCTCCTCGGAGATCGGCATCACCTGGTATATACCGACGCGGCCCTTGTAACCGGTATTCTTGCATAGCTCGCAGCCCACATGACCGTAGGGCTGCCATGTGCCGTCCAGATCATCCTCCTTGAAGCCGGCGCGCAGCAGCGCCTCCTCGGGGATGTCGATCGGCTTCTTGCAGCTGCACAGCTTGCGCGCCAGGCGCTGCGCGGTGATGAGGATCACCGAGGACGCGATGTTGAACGGGGCGATGCCCATGTTCATCAGGCGCGTGAGCGTCGTGGGCGCATCGTTGGTGTGCAGCGTCGACAGCACCATGTGGCCCGTCTGCGCCGCCTTGATCGCGGTCTCGCCGGTCTCCAGGTCGCGGATCTCGCCCACCATGATCACGTCCGGATCCTGGCGCAGGAAGGACTTGAGCGCGGCGGCGAAGGTGAGGCCCGCCTTGTCGTTCACGTTGACCTGGTTGATTCCGGGCAGGTTGATTTCCGCGGGATCCTCGGCGGTGGAGATGTTGATGCCGGGCTTGTTCAGGATGTTGAGGCAGGTGTAGAGCGACACCGTCTTGCCGGAGCCCGTGGGACCGGTCACCAGCACCATCCCGTACGGCCGCTGCACCGCCGCGAGCAGCTTCTCCTTCTGGTCCGGGTCGTAGCCCAGCGCGTCGATCCCGAGCGTGGCGCTCGAGGGATCGAGGATCCGCATGCAGATCTTCTCGCCGAAGAGCGTCGGCAGCGAGCTCACGCGGAAATCGATCGCGCGCGTCTTGGACAGGTTGATCTTCATGCGGCCGTCCTGCGGCACGCGCTTCTCGGAGATGTCCATCCGCGAGATCACCTTGATGCGCGAGGCGATCTTCTCCTTGATCGCGAGCGGCGGCTGGGCCACGTCGTAGAGCACGCCGTCGGTGCGGTAGCGGATGCGGTAGAACTTCTCGTACGGCTCGAAGTGGATGTCGGACGCGCCGCCGTTGATCGCATCGAGCATGATCTTGTGGACGTAGCGCACCACCGGCGCGTCCTCGACCTCCTCGGCCGCCGCGAGGTCCTGCGCTGCATCCTCCTCGGCCACCTCGATGCCGGAGAAGTCCACCTCCTCGCCGGAGATGTCGATCGCCTTGGCCGACGAGTCGGTGAGGCGCTTGACCATCAGGGTGAGCTTGTCGTCCTCCACCACCACCGGCTCGATCGACAACCCGGTCGCGAACTTGACCTCCTGCAGGACCTGCTCGTTCGAGGGGTCCGACATCGCGACGAAGACGCGGTTGGCGCGCTTGCCCAGCGCCACCACGCGATGGTTCGAGGCGATCTTGTTGTCGATCACGTTGATCGGCAACTGGTCGATATCGACGGCGTTCAGGTCGAGCAGCGGGTAGCCGAAGGTCTCGGCGGCGAACTGCGACACTTCCTTCGCCGAGAGCTTGCGCGACGCGATGAGCTGCTGGATGAAGGGCAGGCTGGACTTTGCGGCCTCGGCCTGGATGGCGTTCGCATCCGCCTGCACGAGCCGGCCGTGCTGGACGAGGGCGCGCCCGAGGGCGCTGAATGCGTGTGGCTGCGCGGCCATGATGACGACTTCCAGCTAAATCAAGGTGATGACGGGGGTTCTGGAATCTTTTTGTAAAGAAAGGCTACCCCAGAAAGCCGGGGGAAGATAGTGCATAGCGCACAAAGGGCGCACCGGGGCCGGCTGTTATAATTTTCGACCCTCATGTCCCTCCACGCCTTCGGCATCAACCACCACAGCGCCCCGCTGGAAGTGCGCGAAAAGCTCGCCTTCCCGCCGGAGCGCCAGGCCGACGCCCTCGCGGAGCTTGCCGCGCAACCCGGCGTCGCGGAGGCCGTTCTCGTCTCCACCTGCAACCGCACCGAGGTGTACTGCCGGGCCCAGGATGCCGGCGCGGTTCGCTCCTGGCTCATCCGCCAGGGCGAGCGGGCCGGGGTGGCGATCGCCGATGCCCTCTACTGCCATACCGGCGAGGCGGCCGTGCACCACGCTTTCCGCGTCGCCTGCGGGCTGGATTCCATGGTGCTGGGCGAGCCGCAGATCCTGGGCCAGGTGAAGCAGGCCGTGCGGACCGCGGAAACGGCCGGCACGCTGGGGCCGCTCCTGGGGCAGGTCTTCCAGCAGACCTTCTCCGTCGCCAAGGCGGTGCGCACCGATACCGGCCTGGGCGCCCAATCCATCTCGATGTCGGCCGCGGCTCTCAGGCTCGCCCAGAACGTGTTCGGCGACCTCTCGCGAACCCGGCTGCTGCTGGTCGGCGTGGGCGAGATCGTGGAGCTCGCCGCGACGTACTTCGCCGCCCAGCAGCCGCGGGCGATCGTGGTGGCCAATCGCACCCTCGCCCGGGCCGAGGCGTTCGCCGAGCGCCTCATGGGGACCGCGATCGGGCTCGATGTCCTCCCGAGCCGGCTGCACGAGTTCGACATCGTGGTGACCGGCACCGCCGCCGCCGAGCCCATCATCACCCGTCCCATGATGGAGGCGGCGCTCAAGGCCCGCCGGCGCCGGCCCATGTTCGTCGTGGACCTCGCGGTTCCGCGCGATGTCGATCCGGCGGTGCGCGAGCTGAGCGACGTGTTCCTGTACACCATCGACGACCTCGGCTCCATCGTGCAGCAGGGCGCGGAAAGCCGGCAGGCCGCGGTCGCGGCGGCCGAAGCCATCGTGACCCGGCAGGTCGAAGCCTTCCGGGCCTGGCAGGGCGCCCGCGCCGCGGCCCCGGCGATCGTCGAGCTGCGCCGGCGCGCGGACCAGTATCGCGACGCCGAGCTCGCGCGCGCCAAGGCGCGCCTCGCCCGCGGCGACGACCCCGCGATCGTTCTCGAAGCGCTCGCCAAGGGGCTCGCCAACAAGTTCCTGCACCATCCCACGCAGGCGCTGTCGCGCGCCGCCGAGGCGGAGCGCGCGGAGCTGGTGCGGGCGATCGAGCGCCTCTATCCGGAAGTGCCCGCGACGGACACGGCGCGCGACGGATGAAGGACACCATTGCCGCACGCCTCGCCGCGCTCGATGCGCGCCTGAAGGAGATCGACCACCGCCTGGCCGACCCGGACGTGGTGAACGACCTCGACAACTACCGCAGGCTCTCGCAGGAGCGCGCCGAGATCCAGCCGGTCGCCGAGGTCTTCGCGCACTACCGCCGCACCGAAGGCGACATCGCCGCGGCCGCCGAGATGGCGCGCGACCCCGGGATGCGCGAATTCGCCGACGACGAGATGCGCGCCGGCCGCGAGCGCCTGGCCGCCCTCGAGGAGGAGCTGCAGCGCATGCTGCTGCCGAAGGATCCCAACGACGAGCGCAACCTGCTGCTCGAGATCCGCGCCGGAACGGGCGGCGACGAGAGCGCGCTCTTCGCGGGCGACCTCTTCCGCATGTACGCGCGCTTCGCCGAGCGCAACCGCTGGCAGGTGGAGATCATCTCCGAGAGCCCCGGAGAAGCGGGCGGCTACAAGGAGGTCATCGCGCGCATCGCCGGGGCCGGCGCGTACTCGAAGCTCAAGTTCGAATCCGGCGGCCATCGCGTGCAGCGCGTGCCGGCCACGGAGACGCAGGGCCGCATCCACACGTCGGCCGCGACCGTGGCCGTGATGCCGGAAGCCGAAGCGACCGACGTCGAGATCAACCCCTCCGACGTACGCGTGGACACGTATCGCGCCAGCGGCGCGGGCGGCCAGCACGTGAACAAGACCGATTCGGCCGTGCGCCTCACGCACCTTCCCACGGGCATCGTGGTCGAGTGCCAGGACGCGCGCAGCCAGCACAAGAACCGCGAGCAGGCGTGGCGCGTCCTCGCCTCGCGCATCAAGGACAAGCAGGCGCGCGAGCAGCAGGCGAAGGAGGCGAGCGAGAGGAAGAGCCTCATCGGCTCGGGCGACCGCTCCGACCGAATCCGCACCTACAACTTCCCGCAGGGCCGCGTGACCGACCACCGCATCAACCTCACGCTGTACAAGATCGACCAGGTGATGGACGGCGACCTGTCGGAGCTCACCGGGGCGCTGGCCGCCGAGCACCAGGCCGAGCAGCTCGCGGGACTTGCCGAGAACGGCTGATGCTCACGCTCAAGGCCGCGCTCGAGGAGGCGACCGCCGCCATCGGCAGGGTGGACGCGCAGGCGATCTTCACGCACCTGCTGGGCGTGAACCGCGCGTACCTGGTGGCGAACCCGATGCGGGTGCTCACGGAAAGCGAGGACGCGCGCATCGATACCCTCGTCGCACGCCGCTCGATGGGCCACCCGGTCGCGTACCTGCTGGGACAGCGCGAGTTCTATTCGCGGGAGTTCACCGTGGGGCCCGATGTGCTCATTCCGCGTCCGGAAACCGAGACGCTGGTGGAGCAGGCGCTGCTGCGCGTGGGCAGCGACGGCAGGTCCCTCGATCTCGGCACCGGATCCGGAGCCATCGCCGTCACCCTCGCGTGCGAGCGGCCCGGCCTCGCCGTGACCGCCACCGACACGAGTGCCGCCGCGCTCGCGGTGGCCCGCTCCAACGCGGCGGCGCTCGGCTGTGCCGGGCGCATCGATTTTCGCGCGGGCGATTGGTATGCCCCCGTGGCGGGCGAGCGCTTCGAGCTGATCGTCGCGAACCCGCCGTACGTTGCCGCCGGAGATATCCATCTCGCCCAGGGCGACCTGCGCTTCGAGCCGGCAGGCGCGCTCACCGACGGCAGCGCGGACGGGCTCGACTCGATCCGGGCCATCGTCGCGGGAGCGCCGTCGCACCTCGAGCGCGGTGGCTGGCTGCTTTTCGAGCATGGCCACGACCAGGCGAGCGCCGCGGCTGCATTGCTCGCCGCGGCCGGCTTCGCGGAGATCGTCTCGGTCCCCGACCTCGCGGGCGTTCCGCGCGTCGCTGGCGGTAAAATCGAGACTTCAACCAGGAGAAATCCATGAGCGCGCAGGAAACCATCCAGCAGCAGGTCGCCGGCCACCCCGTCGTGCTGTACATGAAGGGCTCGCCGCAGATGCCCATGTGCGGCTTCTCGGCCACGGCGACACAGATCCTCAAGCTGTGCGGCGCCGGTGAAGTGTTCACCGTCGACGTCCTGCAGGATCCCGAGATCCGCGAGGGCATCAAGCAGTTCGCCAACTGGCCCACCATCCCGCAGCTCTACGTGAACGGCGAATTCGTCGGCGGCTGCGACATCATGAAGGAGATGTACCAGTCGGGCGAGCTGCAGAAGCTGATCTCCGAAGCTGTCAAGTGAGCCGCGGGCGCCGCCTCGCGGCGTTGCTCCTGGCGCTGGTCCTCTCGCCCGTCGCGAGCGCGGACAAGGTCATGGTGTTCGCCGCGGCGAGCCTGCAGGAAGGGCTGGAGGCGGTGGCCAAGCCCTTCGAGGAGCGCAGCGGGCACCGCGTCGTGCTGTCGTTCGCGGGCAGCAATGCGCTGGCACGCCAGATCGAGAACGGCGCTCCCGCGGACCTCTTCATCTCCGCCGACCAGCAGTGGGCGGATTACATCGAGCAGCGTGGGCTGGCGGTGTCCGGCTCGCGCCGCAACCTGCTCGCGAACGAGCTGGTGCTGGTGGCACCGGCCACGTCCGCGGTGCAGGTGAAGCTCGCACCCGGCGTGGACCTCGCCGCCCCGCTCGGCGGCAAGCGCCTCGCCATCGCGGACCCGGAAACGGTGCCCGCGGGCCGCTACGCCCAGCTCGCGCTCGCGAACCTCGGCGCGTGGACCGCCGTCGAGAAACAGGTCGCTCCCGCGGAAAACGTGCGTGCGGCGCTGGCGCTGGTGGCGCACGCCGAGGCGCCGCTCGGCGTGGTCTACCGCACCGACGCCATGGCCGAGCGCGCCGTGCGCATCGTCGATCGCTTCCCGTCCGGATCGCATCCGCCCATCGTGTACGCGATGCTGCGGGTGAAGCGCAGCACCTCGCCGGCAGGCGCCGCGTTCGAGGACTTCCTCACGTCGCGCGAGGCGATGTCGATCTTCACCGGCCTCGGTTTCGTCGCTCCGTGAGCAATGCCCTCGCAGGCTGAGCTGGAGGTCCTGCTACTCAGCCTGAAGGTCGCACTGTGGGGATTGGCCGGCAGCCTGCCATTCGCCATCGCGATCGCGTTCGTGCTGGCGCGCAAGTCCTTTCCGGGCAAGACGCTCTTCGATGCGGTGGTCCACCTGCCGCTGGTCCTGCCGCCGGTGGTCGTGGGTTATGCGCTGCTGGTGCTTTTCGGCACGCGGGGCCCGATCGGCCGCCTGCTGGAGCCGCTCGGCATCGTGTTCGCCTTCCGCTGGACGGGTGCCGCGCTCGCCGCGGCCATCATGGGGTTCCCGCTGCTGGTGCGTGCCGCGCGCCTCGCGATCGAGGCGGTCGATCCGCGGCTGGAGGTCGCGGCGCGCACGCTGGGCGCGCGGCGTTGGCGCGTGTTCTTCACCGTGACGCTGCCCCTCGCGCTGCCCGGCGTGGTCACCGGATCCCTGCTCGCCTTCGCGCGCGCGTTGGGCGAGTTCGGCGCCACCATCACGTTCGTCTCCAACATTCCCGGCGAGACGCGCACGCTGCCGCTCGCGATCTATGCCGCTACACAGGTCCCGGGCCGCGACGCCGTCGCATTGCGCCTCGCCGTCCTCTCCGTGGCGGTATCGCTTGCGGCGCTCGTGGTTTCCGAATGGCTCGTGCGCCGCACCGCCCGCAAACGCCATGCTTGAAGTCGACATCGCCATCCGCCGCGGCACCTTCGACGTCGAGGCCGCTTTCGCGAGCGACGCCTCCATCGTGGCGCTCTTCGGCCGCTCGGGCGCGGGCAAGACCACCATCGTGAACGCCATCGCCGGCATCGCACCGCCCGTGCGGGGCCGCATCGCCATCGGCGGGCGCGTGCTGTACGACTCCTCGGCAGGCATCGACATCCCGCCCGAACGGCGCCGCGTGGGCTACGTCTTCCAGGATGCGCTGCTCTTTCCCCACCTGAGCGTGCGCGGGAACCTCGCCTACGGCGAGGCGCTCACGCCCGCGGCGCAGCGTTTCGTCGATCGCGGCCGGGTGCTCGATCTCCTCGGCCTCAAGCCCCTGCTGGATCGCGGCACCGCCGACCTTTCCGGCGGCGAACGCCAGCGCGTCGCGATCGGCCGCGCGCTGCTCTCGTGCCCGCGCATCCTGCTCATGGACGAGCCGCTCGCCTCGCTGGATGCGGCGCGCAGGTCCGAGATCCTGCAATACGTCGAGCTGCTGCGCGACGAGCTGCACCTGCCGATCGTCTACGTGAGCCACGCCATCGAGGAGGTGACGCGGCTCGCGGACCACCTGGTGCTCGTCTCCGACGGCCGGACGGTGGCGCAGGGGCCCACGGCGCAGGTGCTGGTGCGTCCGGAGCTTCGGCCGCTCACCGGGCGCTTCGAGGCGGGCGCGGTGATCGAGACGCGCGTCGCCCGCCACGACGAGAAATTCGGCCTCACGGTGCTCGCGTTCGCGGATGGCGAGCTGGTCCTTCCCAACGTCGACGCGCTGCCGGGCGAGCCGGTGCGCGCCCGCATCCGCGCTCGCGACGTGTCGCTCGCCATCGAGCGCCCCCGGGGCCTCAGCGTGCAGAACATGCTCGAGGCCACGATCGTCGCGCTGAGCGTGGAGTTCGGCGCGATCGTCGATGTCGAGCTGCGCGTGGGCTCCACGCCGCTCACCGCGCGCATCACGCGCAAGGCCGCGGTGGAGCTCGGCCTCGCCCCGGGCATGCGGGTCTTCGCGCTGGTGAAGGCGGTGTCGATCGACCGCCGCAGCGTGGGCTTCGCGTGACCCAATAGGCACTGCGCTTCATATCTGATTTTCGCAGGCCGCCTGCGAGAATCGCGACATGTCGGACATCCTCGCGAGCTTCGCGCTCGCCGTGCGCCTGATCGCGGGCGCCGACCGGGAGCTCCGGCGCATCGTTTCCCTGTCGCTCGAGGTGAGCCTCGCCGCCGCGCTCATGGCTTGCGCGATCGGCTTGCCGCTCGGGGCGTGGATCGCGGTGCACCGGTTCCGCGGACGGCGCGTGGCCATCGTGTTCCTCAACGCGTTGCTGGGACTGCCCTCGGTCGTCGTGGGGCTCGTGGTCTACCTGATGCTGTCGCGCGCGGGGCCGCTGGGATCGCTGGGCATCCTCTTCACCCCCACCGCGATCGTCATCGCGCAGACCCTGCTCGTGCTGCCGATGGTCGCGGCTCTCTGCCGCCAGATGGTCGAGGACGGGTGGGCCGAATACCGCGAGCAGCTCACCTCGCTCGGGGTCTCGCCCGCCCGTGCGGTGCCGACGCTGCTCGTGGACCTGCGCTTCTCGCTGCTCACCGTGGTGCTGCTGGGGTTCGGGCGGGCCGCTTCGGAGGTCGGCGCCGTCATGGTCGTCGGCGGCAACATCGACGGCGTCACCCGCGTGATGACCACCGCGATCACGCTCGAGACCACCAAGGGCGACCTGCCGCTGGCGCTCGCGCTCGGCATCGTGCTGATCCTCGTGGTGCTTGCCGTGAACGCGCTCGCGTACGCGCTGCGCGAATGGAGCGCACGCCGCCATGGCTGAGGGGACGCTGCCGCTCGAGGCGCGCGGCCTCGGCATCCGCCTGGGCGAGGTGCAGGCCTTGCGCGACGTGGACCTCGCGATCGGGGCGGGGCGGCGCATTGCCGTCCTCGGCGCGAACGGTGCCGGCAAGAGCGTGCTGCTGCGAACGCTGCACGGCCTGCTCGTGCCCACGACGGGCACGATCACCTGGGCCGGGCGCGCCGGGCGTCCGCGATCGCAGGCGATGGTGTTCCAGCGGCCGGTGATGTTGCGGCGCACGGCGCTTGCCAACATCGAGTACGCGCTCGGGATCAATGGCACGCCTGCCGCCGAACGCGAGCAGGTCGCGCGCCGCGCCATCGCCCGCGTGGGGCTCAGCCACGTCGCGCGGCGCCAGGCGCGTGCGCTCTCGGGCGGCGAGCAGCAGCGCATCGCGCTCGCCCGTGCCTGGGCGCTCGAGCCCGCGCTGCTCTTCCTCGACGAGCCCACGTCGAGCCTCGATCCCGCGGCGGCCGGCGAGGTCGAGCGCATCGTGCAGGAGATCCAC
>DATMJE010000385.1:0-3374 GCA_035553995.1 Usitatibacter sp.
GCATACGAGCCCGAGGTGCCGTTCTTGTCGTGGCACGAGAGGCAGATGATGTCCGTGTCCGGTGCGCTCGCGCCCGAGGGCGGCAGCTCCTGGAAGCGGTTGAGGCGCAGGAATTTCTGCGGACCCTTGGTCGTGTCGGTCTCGCGCCGGTGGGGATCGTGGCACGTGGCGCACTGCACCTGCCCGGTGCCGCCGGCACCCGTGGGCTCGAGCGGCAGCAGCGGCCGGTAGCCCGGCGAACCGCGCACGCCGAGCGTGGTTCCGGAGCCCGGCGGGAACTGCTGGTTGGCATCGACCTGGCGCAGCTCCCCGTCGCGAAGCGCGAGCGCGTTCGTGTAGCTCACGGAGATCGGATGGTCGTTGCCGAGATCGGTGCCGAGGTTGCGCGTGAAGCCGGTGGTGGTCCCCGATCCCGGAGGCATCGTGCCGCCGGGGCCGGTGCCCTGCATCGCGATGGTGACGGAGCCCACGCCGTTCAGCGCGTTCACGTTGCCGATGGCGATGGTGCCGTCGTGGCACGACAGGCAGAGCTTCGAGCTGCCCCCCGGCTGGTCGAGCGAGCCCTGGATCGCCGCGGCATCGAGCGAGGACGAGGTGTAGGGCGTGTAGGTGGTGGCTCCCAGCTTGCGGTTCCACAACGGCGCAGCGCCCGTCGTGGCGCCGTGCGGCGTGTGGCAGAAGACGCAGACCTGGCTCTCGGTCGTGGCCTTCACGGTGCCCGGGCCCGAAGCCGAAAGGTTGTGCTTCGTGTTGCGCACGTCGGAGATGCCGGCCGCGGTGGTGGGCGCGCTGCCCGAGATCCACAGCACGCACGCCACGGCGAGCGACAGCATGACCGCAAGGAGCCTAGGGCTCATGTTCCGCCCCTCCGCCCAGGTACTGCAGCACCACGATGCGGCCGTTGAACATGTCGGCCACGAAGACGCGGTTGCGCGAATCCACCCACACGCCCGCGGGCAGGTAGAACTGGCCCGCGTCCTTGCCGAGCCCGCCGATGGCGAGCAGGAAGCGCCCCTCGCGGTCGTAGACGAGCAGGTGGTCGTAGTAGGACTCGACCACGTAGATGTTGCCCTCGGAATCCACCGCGACGCCCTTGGGGCGCACGAGGTTGCCGACATAGAGGCCGCGCGTGCCCAGGCTCAGCCGGTGGCGGTCGCCCGCATCGGCGAACACCTGCACGCGGCTGTTCATGGTGTCGGCGACGTAGAGCTCGCCACGCGCGAACGCGATGTGCGACGGATAGTTGAACTCGCCGTCGGCCTCGCCCCGGCGGCCGATGGTCTTCACCAGCCGCCGCTCGGCATCGAACACCTTCACGTCGTGGGCCTGCGAATCGCACACGAACAGGCGCTTCGTCTGCGGATCGTAGGCGACGCCGGTCGGACGCTTGAAGAGGCCCTTGCCCACCATCGCGACCGGCTTGCCCTTCGCGTCCAGCTCGACCACGTAGCCCAGCTCCGCATCGGCGACGAAGACGTGGCCTGCGGCGGTGGTGGCCACACCCACGGGCGTGGAGAAATGCACCAGCCCCGACGCCTGCTCCCACGTCTCCATGCCCTTCGCCGGATCGAACACGACCACGGCCTGGCGGCTGGAATCGGTCACGAAGATGCGCCCGGCGTCGTCGATGGCACCGGTCTGCGGACGCTGCAGCCCCTCGGGCCGCTCCTCCGCGCCGCCCAGGCCCGCGACCCAGCGCAGCACGTTCGACATCCCCGAGCGCGCCTTGTCCGAGGCCGCCACGTAGTTGTTCTCGCCGATGAGCTGCCCGGCGTAGAAATAACGCGGCACCTCCGGCGCGCCGGGCCAGAACAGGTTCTCGTTGCGCGACTTGGCGTCGAGGTCCATGCGCAGCACGCGCGCCTCCTGCGCGCAGCCGGCGAGCGCCAGGAGCAGCACGGCGAGGAGCGCGCGGCCGGGGCTCACCAGTACCCCGGCCCGGTGCTGTGATGCCCGCCGTAGATGCCGCTCTTCAGCCCCGGCTTGCCCGAATGGCAGAGGTCGCACCGATCCGGGCTCCAGGCGATGTCGCCGTTGTGGCAGCCGCCGCAGAACTTGCCGTCGACGATGTCCTTCATCGTGACCTCGTTCGCGCCGGCGCGCATCTTGAAGCCGAGCTCGTCGTGGCAGACGGCGCAGCGGAAGCGCACGCGATGGAACCAGTGCGGGAACACCACCGGGCGCACGCCCTCCGCTTCGGCGTGCTTGTTGAGCACGACATCCGCATACTCCGCGCGCGCCGCGGGAACCGACGCGATCGCGAAGAGGAAGGCGAAGATGAGCGGCAGCCATCGCGCAGGCTCGCGCTTCATCGCGCCGCCGAAGTCGACGGCGGCACCACCAGGGCGGCGCGTGCACCCTGCGGCGTGCCGTCGGGCGCGTGGAAGCCGATGCGCGACGTGTTGTGGCACTTGTTGCATTCGGTGAGCGGAAACGAGACGGCGCCATGGCAGACGCCGCACTGCTCGCCCTGGAGGATGCGGCGCATGTCGAGCCCGCTCGTGCCCACCTCCTTGCGGAAGAGCCCCTCGTGGCAGTTGGCGCAGGCGAGCCACTGCGTGTGCGCGAGGTGCGGGAACTTCACGATCGGCGTGCCGCCGCGCAGGTTGAGGTAGATCTCGGTATCGCGCACCTCGAGCGGCTGCGTGCCGTGCAACCGCGGCCGCGGGTTGATCTGGCCCTGGCGCAGCGCTTCCACCCAGCGCACCTGGTTGCCCGCGCCGTCGGGTGCGAGCGGCTGCAACGCCTCGCGCGGCTGCTGCAGCGACTGCACCGCGGGACCCTTGGGATCGTGCACGCCATCCTTCTCGATCGCCACCCACTGGCGAAAGTCCGGCTGCGGCGCCTGCGCGTGGACCGCGACCGTCGCGCATGCCAGCACCTGCGCGACGAATCGAAGGATCGCGGCCCGGGGCATGCTATCCGGGAATATACAGGCCGGCCGCGCGGATCGCCTTCACCAGCTCGCGCGTGGATTCCTCGAGCAGGCGCGTGCCGTTGACGAAGTCCGCAGTGCGTGCGCTGGATTCGGCCTGGTCGCGCAGCTCCGTGGAGCGTGCGATCGCGGTCGCCGGGCGTTCCGTCTTCGAGCTTTCGAGCAGCATCTTCAGCAGCATGCGGTGGGTGTCGTTGCGGTCGAGCTCGTAAGCGTATTCCTCTTTTGCGTTGGCGAAATTGAGCGAGCGTACCAGCGTGTCGCCGCCGCGCATCGAGCCGATGGCCGCCTTCGCGAGCAGGTACCCCTGGTCCACCGCAACCGTGGCCGTGTCCATGCGGCCCGCGGCCGCCTCGGATTCCGCCTGCGCGAGCAGCTTCTCGATCGCCTGCGAGGTCTCCGCGCTGCCCGGCGTCTTCTTCTCCGCGGCGATGCGCAG
>DATMJE010000386.1:0-25854 GCA_035553995.1 Usitatibacter sp.
AAGGCACGGGGCGCGCCGATCGACTGGAAGCCGCTCGATCCGGCGTTCGGACAGCCGAGCTCGGTCGGCATCGCGCGCACGGCCCCACATCCGAACGCCGCGGCGCTGTTCGCGGAATTCATGCTCTCGCGCGAGGGCCAGGAAATCATCAAGGCCCGCAATCGGGTGCCGGTGAGCACCGCGGTGGACAGTCCGCTCAACAAGTTCCGCTATGCGGTGATCGATCCGGCGATCGTGCTGGACGAGTGGGACCGCTGGGAGAAGCTCTGGTCGGAGCTTTTCCTCGGCGGCAAGCCGGTGAAGAGCGAGGAGTAGCCTTGCACCGCATCGTCGTGATCGGCGGCGGGGCGGGCGGCCTGGAGCTCGCCACCCAGTTGGGCGACCGCCTCGGTGCGCGCGGGCGCGCCCACGTGACGCTCGTCGACCGCAGTCGCACGCACCTGTGGAAGCCGCTGCTGCACGAGGTCGCGGCGGGCAGCATGGACATCCACGCGCACCAGCTCGACTATCTCGCGCAGGCGCGCTGGCACGGCTTCACCTTCGTCCTCGGGGCCCTCGAAGGGCTCGAACGCCAGGCGCATCACGTGCACCTCGCGGCGGTGCGCGATGACGAGGGCACCGAGATCCTGCCGCCGCGCCGCATCCCGTACGACACGCTGGTGATCGCGATCGGCAGCGAGTCGAACGACTTCGGCACGCCCGGCGTTCGCGACAACGCCTTCACGATCGACAACGCGTGGCAGGCACATCTCTTCCATCGGCGGCTGGTGAACGCCTGCTTCCGCGCCAACTTCGCCGCCGACGGGCGCGTGCTGCGCATCGCCATCGTGGGCGCGGGTGCCACCGGCGTGGAGCTCGCCGCGGAGCTGCACAATACCCTGCGGGTCCTCAGCGCCTATGGCCTCGACAATTTCCACCCGGAGCGCCAGATCCACATCGCGCTGGTGGAGGCGGGGCCCCGGCTGCTGCCGGGATTGCCGGAGTACATCGCGAAGGAAACGCGGCGCACCCTCGACGCGCTCGGGGTCGAGGTCCTCGTGGACCAACGCGTGGTCGAGGTCGCGCCCGGGTTCCTCAGGACCGCAGCCGGCCGCGAAGTGCCGGCGGACTTCACCGTCTGGGCGGCGGGCATCCGCTGCGCCGACGTGCTGCGGGATCTCGACGGGCTGGAATCCAACCGCATCAACCAGCTCATCGTGACGGCGACGCTGCGGGCGACCCGCGATGCCGACATCTTCGCGATGGGCGATTGCGCTGCGGCACCGTGGTCGGCCGAGCGCAACGTACCGCCGCGTGCCCAGGCCGCGCACCAGCAAGCGAGCCATCTGGTGCGCTCGCTGGAGCGGCGGCTGCATGGGCGCGAGCCACGGCCCTTCCGCTATCGCGACTTCGGCTCGCTGGTCTCGCTCGGCAACTACCAGTCGGTCGGCACGCTGATGGGATTCGTGACCGGCGGCACGTGGAGGCTCGAGGGGCTGCTCGCGAAGCTCTTCTACCTGTCGCTGTACCGCATGCACGTGTGGGCGCTGCACGGCTTCTGGCGCATGGCGCTCGACACGCTGGCGCGCGCCATCCGCAGCCAGACCGATCCCAAGGTGAAGCTGCATTGAAAAAACCGGGACGGACCCGGTTTCTTTGTGCTGCACTTGCCACCGCGCGGCGGCTGCCCTCGCAGCCGCCGCGCGCAACATGCCGGCATCGCGAGCCTGGGGCTCGCTCGACCTCGCAGCGGCGGATCCGGCAGGTGCATGGGCAACCTGTGGCCCGTTGGGCTCGCCGCGGCGCGAAGGCCCGCGCAACTCTCGCAGGGGCCTCGCGATGCCGGTCCTCCCTATCAGTGGTGATGACCGCCGTGCGTCGCCATCGCCGCGGCTTGCTGCGGCTGGGTCTTCTGGTCTTCGGCGACCGCCTGCTTGAGCTTCTTGTTCTGCGACTCGAGGTAGCCGATGAGCTGCTCCACGTCCTCCTCGCTCATGCCCAGGTTCGGCATCGGGATGCGGTGGTGCTTCTCGTAGAGCGCCTTCGCGATGGGATCTCCCGACGCGAGCACTTCGCCCGGCTTCATGATGTACTTCGCGAGCCAGGCGCGTTCGCGACGCTCCGTCACGCCCTCGAGGTCCGGACCGATCGCATCGCCCGCGCCGACCGTGTGGCAGTCCTGGCAGCGGCGGCGGAAGAGGTCCTCGCCCGGGTTCACGGTGAGGCCGGCGGCGGTCTGCTCGTAGCCTGCGACGTTCGACTTGTCGCGGAAGTTGAGCAGGCGCTCGCTCACGACCCTGGCGAGAACCTTGGGATTGTCGAACGAGGAGCGCTTCATCCAGACGCCCGTCTTCTCGTTGCCGACGATCATGCTCATGCCGTGGCCTTCGCCTTCTTCGCGCTTCTCGTCGTCCTCGAGGCCGAGCTTCTTGCGCAGCATCTCGATGTCGGCCGCCTTGCCGGTCATGAACTTCCAGCCCGGACCGACGTGGAAGCTCTCGGAGTACTCCTTCAGCACTTCCGGCGTGTCGTGCTCCGGGGTGATGCTGATCGAGTACATGAACACATCACGTCCGACGCGATCGCCGAGCCGCTCCTGGACCTGCCGCAGCTTGGCGGTCTCGAGGGGGCACGCGTCCTGGCACGTGGTGAAGATGAAATTGATCATGACGACCTTGTCTTTCAGCATGTCGTCGTAGAACTTCATTTTGTTGCCGTCCTGGTCGATCAGCTCGACGTTCGGGAAGAAGTTCTCGTTCCACGGGGAACCCTTCGGTGCCGCGGGCGCACGGCCGGCGCCGAGCACCAGCAGGATCGTTGCGAGCAGCAGGTAAGGTACGCGCTTCATTTCTGTCTCTCCGTTCTGTTTTCTTCTCGAAGAAACCCGGGCGGGTTCGCACCCGCCCGGGTTTGTCATCGCACTACGATTACTTCGCGACTGCCACTGCGACGCCGAGGTTGGTCGACTGCACGCAGATGCTCGTGCCAGCCGCCGCGCCCTTGCCGCCGAAGCCGAAGCCGCCCTTCGTTCCGACCACCGCGGTGCCCAGGAGCGTGCCCGTGCAAGCGGTGTGCGAAGCGTTGGCCGTACCGGCGTAGACCGAGACCGACGGAGCGTACGCGCCGTTGAGCGGGCTCAGCGAACCGGCAACCGACAGCTTGCCGGCGTTACCGACCGCCGCCGTGTTGAGCGTCACGATGTCCGTCACCGGGTTGCGTCCAACGTTCACCGCCACGGTGGCCGGGGCCGAAACGCCCGAGGCATCCGTAACCGCGTAGCTGAACGCCTCCGTGCCCAGGAACGAGGCATTCGGTTCGTAGGTGATCTCACCCGGGTTCGGGTAGTTCGCCGTAACCGTGCCGTTCACAGGCTGCGACGTCACCGTCACGCTGCAACCGATACAGGTCTTGTCGCTGGCCGTGGTGCTCACGCCGACGACCGAGTTCTGGATCGTGGACGTCGAGACAGGAGCAGCAGCCTGGAGCGCGCCAGCCTTCGTCGCGCCCGAGCCCACCACCACGGACACCTTCGCCGTGTTGGAGACCGTGGCACCCGTCACCGTGTCACGCACCGTGTAGCTGAACGTGTCGGTACCCGTGTAGTTCAGGGCCGGCGTGTACGTCACCTTGCCACCGCCATTGTTCGCGACCGAGCCCTTGCCGCCAGTGATCACGAGCGAAGCCGGATCGCAGGAGCCAACGCACGAGTCGTTCGCCAGGATGTCGATGGTGACCGGAACGCCCTTCGTCGTGCTGGCCGAATCGTTGTTGGCGATCGGCGTGGCGATATGCGTCAGGAAGTCCGTCTTCATGCCCGTCTTGAACGTCGGGACGTCCGTCGTGTTGGTATCGACGTAGCCCACGCTGTCCCAGGTCGGGAACGGCGTCTGGATCGCGACCGTCTGGCCCGGAGCCTGGCTGTCCCAACGCAGCAGCATCGAATTGTCTTCGTGTTGCGTGTTGTGGCAGTGCTCCACGTACGTGCCCAGGAACTCGCGGACACGGATGGCGATATCGACGGAGTCCGTGCTGTCGCTCAGCGGCCCGATGCGATACATATCCTTACGGGCGCCCTTCTCCCACAGCGGCGGTTCCTTGCCACCGCGCTGCAGAACCTGGCCTTCCTCGAAGTGGATGTGGATCGGATGGCTCCAGCCCTGGCCACCGTTCTTCAGGTGCCAGATCTCGACTTGGCCACGGGTCGGCGCGGCCGACAGACGATCGAAGATCTTCATGTCGGGGTTCATGCCGGGCGTGGTCGACGCGTTGTACGCGTTGCCGCCGTTCGTCTTGATGGTCCACGGCTTCTGGTCGCCACCGCGGGTGAACTCGTACGAGCGCTCGGTGGCGTTCGCGAGCTCGGCCTTGGTGAAGCCCGGCAGCGGGATCATCGCCTTCTTGCCTTCGACGTAGTCAGCCGGGTTCATCGAGAGGTCCGTGCCGGCATACGAATGGACGCGGAACTCGAGGAACTTGCCGACCACCGGGTCGCACGACGCCGGGCAACCGCCCGCCGAGTACGCGCCGCTGATGATCTGGTCGATGGGGATGGACTGCTTCGGCGTACGGCCGTCCTGGTGCTCCAGCGTGTTCACGAAGTACAGCTTGTCGCCGTCCTTGAACTGGCTGAAGTCGATGACGATGTCATAGCGCTCCGCGATACCTTGCGTGGGCAGGCTCTGGGGCATCTGGACGTTGGGGAACGGAACCGCGTGCTCGAGGAGGTTGCCGTCGTTGCCGACCATGTAGAACGGCACGACTTTGCCAGCCTGGTTCACGAGGGCGACCTGCCAGTAACGCGACACGGAGCCGTTCAGGATCCGGAAGCGATAGCGGCGGGCGCGCACATCCATGTACGGCTTGTACAGGAAGTTCACCGTGGCCACGTCACCCAGGAAGCCGTCCGTCTGGAACACGTTGAAGAACAGCTGGCCGGTCTGGTCGAACGCCTTGTCGGCGAGGACGAGGTTGATGTCGTAGTCGCGGTTGCCCCAGTCCAGCGCGTTGCCCGAGGGCAGGCACAGGTTGGTGTTCAGCGGGTTCTTGTCCGTCGGGTCGGCGTAGTTGCAGCCGTAGCCAGGCGTGGCGGCGTTGCCCTGGGCCTCGGCAAGGCTCGCGGGCTCGTGGCCGCGGTCGATCGCCGAGTAGTAGTTCATCATCGCGGCGTTGCCCTTGTACACGTTCTGCGCCGTGAAGTCGATCATGTGATCGTGGAACCAGTGCGTGGACATCGTCTCGTGCCAGTTGCCCGGCACTTTGCGGATGCCACCGTTGCCGTCAGGCGTGCCCGCCTTGGAGTTCTTCTCGGCGATGTCCGGGTCGGTCGAGCCAACCGGGAAGCTGTCGTTGCCGGCCAGCACCATCGGCCAGCGATAGTCGTAGTACTCGCCCGGGAAGAAGTACGCGCCCGCGAAGCCGTCGCTCTCGGCCGGGTTGTGGCCGTTGTGCTCGTGCGTCGTGATCGTGTGCATGCCGAAGCCGCCGTTCGCCGCGTCATCGATGGGAAGCGCGTTGTAGTGGCGGAAGGTGATCGTCGTGCCGTACGGCGCCATCAGGAGCTTCGGCGGCAGCGCGCCGTCGAACGTCCAGACGTGGAGCGGATCCTGCACGGGCATGAGCGGGTGGAACTGGACTTTCACGCCCTTGGTGGTGCCTTCGGAGCCGGGGTTGCCCGTCGTGTTGTAGAACAGGCCGCCGGGTCCGAACTCACCCATGGCGTAGTGGTGGCGCTGCAGGCTGTCGCGGAAGCCGCCGTTGACACGGGCACCGGCCATGGCGCTCTGGAAGTACACCGTCGGGGTAAACTCGGCCCAACGCTGGTGGGCGAAGTTCACTCCGGGCGGACGGCCTTCGGCAACGCCGGTCACCGGACGGCCGAGGCACGAGCTGATCATCGGGGCCCAGGCGTTCGGTTGCGCGGTGTTGGCCTGTTCCTGGGGCGGCGGGAAGAGCGGCTGCGACAGGAAGGCTTCGAGCGAGGCACCGAACGCCGCCGGGTCGGCAGCGCCCTGGCAGCCGCCGGGGCTGGGCAGGTCGTGCGAGGGGGCATTGGTGGGCAGGGGCTGCGTGCCGAACTCTTCGAACATCAGCATCTGCTGCGTGAACGGTTGCGCTCCGAACATGGGGCTCGGGGCTGCGCCGGTCGGAATGTCATACCCGCCAGCAAGGGCTGGCACTGCGGCCGCGCCCATGAGGGCGGCCAGCGTCGCGACAACGATGCGACGCGCCTTCAGGTTACGTGCGCTATATGGAATCACTTTGTTATCTCCCAGTTGATCTACGGATCTGTCACGCCGGTTCCCGTCGGCGCGTAGGAGAACTCTGACGTGACCCATATCAACCGCGGAATGCGGTGCGTTGACGCGCGGCAATGTGTCGCACCCCTCTTAACGGGGCTCCAGAGGGAAAACGCGTTGAAAGGGGTGCGCGCGGCGCTTTGAGGTGCGACAAAGAACCGCGAAAAAGAGGATTGCCCAATGGAAGGCTGGAAGCGATTTCGGGTTGCCGTTGTGGCGTTCGTGGCGCTCGGGGGCTGCAAGCGCGAGGCGCCTTCCACGCCGGCCGCGCCCGCGCCTGCGACAACTGCGACGGCGCCCCAGCCGGCACCTGTGCCCGCGAGCCCGGCTCCGGCCACGGCCGCACCCCCCGAGGCTCCCGCGGTCACGGTGACCAGTGCGACATTGGGCAGCGCGATCAACGCGGACAAGCGCGTGACCGCCGCCACCGACACCTTCCGGCCCGGCGATACCCTCTACCTCTCGATCGAGACCAGCGGCGCGGGTGCGGCCGATCTCACCGCACGCTGGACCTATTCGACCGGCGGCCAGGTGACCCTCGTGCACGAGGAAACGCAGAAGGTCACCGCCACCGGCCCCGCGGTCACGGAGTTCCACGTGCAGAAGCCCGACGGCTGGCCGGCGGGCGACTACCAGGTCGTGGTCCTCGTCAACAACGACGTCGGCGTGAGCAAGCGCTTCACGGTGCGCTGAGCGCCCGGCATCGGGCGCGCGTCGCACGATGGACCGCCGTCGGCTAAGCCGTTCTCCGATCCGGGAGCTCCACGATGACGCGCAGTCCCTTGCCGTGGTCGCCGTCCTCGAATCGCAGTCGTGCGCCATGGATCTCGGCGATGCGCTGGACGATCGACAGCCCCAGCCCGCTTCCGGTCTGCCCGGTGCCGAGCACCCGGTAGAACCGCTGGCCGATTCTTGCGCGATCTTCGGGGCCGATACCCCGCCCCTGGTCGGACACGGTGAGGCGAGCCGCAGCGGCGATGCGAGCGATCTCGACGCGCACACGGCCGCCACCCGGACTGTACCGAACCGCGTTATCCACGAGATTGCGCAGCAAGATGGAGAGAAGGTCCGCATGGCCGTCGGCACCGACGGCCGCCGGCGCGATCAACTCGACTTCCACGCCGCGGGCCAGTGCGAACGGCGCGAGCTCCGCCACGACCGGCCGCGCGATCGCCACGAGGTCGCACGATCCGCCCGGACGCGCACCGCCGGGCTCCAGCCGCGCCAGCGTGAGGAGCTGGTCGACGAGCCGCGTCGCCCGATCGCAGCCCTCGATCACGCGGTCGAGCGCATGTTGCCGTGCGCCCTCATCGGCAGCGCCCCTGGCGACCTGCGCCTGCGTCTTCAGGCCGGCGAGCGGCGTGCGCATCTCGTGGGCCGCGTCCGCGGTGAAGCGCCGCTCGTTCTCGACCAGGCGCTGCACCCGGTCGAACAAGGCATTGAGGCTTCGCACCAGGGGGATCACCTCGCGAGGTGCTCCTTCCAGGGCAAGCGTGTGAAGGTTGTCCGCGCTGCGCCGTTCGACTTCGTCCCCGAGGCGGTCGAGCGGCTTCACGGCGCGTCCGATGGTGATCCAGGCGAAGAGCGCGAGGACGGGCAGCGCGACCACCAGCGGAACGAGCAGGTTCGTCGCGATCCCGCCCGCGATCTCGCGGCGCGCCTCGTCGCGCTCGGCGATCTGCACGAGGTACCGGTGCCCGGCGTCCCACGTCGTGAAGACACGCCAGCTTCTGCCCTGCAGCCGCGTGTTGTCGAAGCCCTCCTCGCGGGGAGACAGGCGCGATGACGGGGCATCGCCCGAACGCAGCCTGAGCCCTGTGCCGTCCTCCCAGACCTGGAAGGCCACGTGCCGGGCATGCCGGTCGCTCGCGGGGGCGTGCTCGAGTTCGATCTCCTCGAGATCGTGGGTGACCTGGGCCACGATGAGCGAAGCGGATTGCGCGAGGTGCGCATCGAGCAGCTCGTTGATCTCGTGTCGCGCGTCGAAGTAGCTGTATGCCGTGGTCGCGAGCCAGACCAGCGCGACCGCGCCCATGAGGCCCGCCAGCAGCCGGCGTTTCAGCGAATAGGGTGCGGCGCTAGTCATCGCGCGCGCCGCTAGCCATCGCGCTCGCGCGGCATGAGGTAGCCCACCCCGCGCACGGTACGGATCAGTTGCGGCGCGAGCTTGCGGCGCAGGTGGTGGATGTGCACATCGATCGCGTTGCTGCCGACCTCCTCGCCCCACGGGTAGAGGCGCTCCGAGAGCTGCTCGCGCGTGAGCACCCTTCCCGCGTTGAGCATGAAGGCGTGGAGCAGCGCGTATTCGCGCGCCTGCAGGTCGAGGAGCTCGCCCTTGAAACGCGCGCCATGTGCGGCGGGATCGAGCTCGATGTCGCCGACGCGAAGGACCGGTGCCGCCTCGCCCGCCGAGCGCCGGATCAATGCGCGCAGCCGGGCGGCGAGCTCGTGCAGGTCGAAAGGCTTGACCATGTAATCGTCGGCCCCGCTGTCGAGTCCCTTGACCCGGTCCTCGATCGCATCGCGCGCCGTGAGGATGAGGACCGGCGTCCGGTCGCCCTGCGCGCGCATGCCTCGCAGCAGGTCCAGCCCGGCGAGGCGCGGCAAGCCCAGGTCCAGGACCATCGCCGAGTGCGATTGCGTTTCCAGCGCGAGCTTGCCGGCGATGCCGTCCTTCACCCAGTCCACCGCGAAGCCCGCCTGCGCGAGGCCGGCCTGGATGCCGTCGCCGAGGAGCGAATCGTCTTCGACGACGAGGATGCGCATGTTCAGTCGTCGCGTTGGCCGGCGGGGGCCTGCTCGTTCCCCACTGCCGACTGCGCCGACGGACTCCATGGGGCAGTCACCCGCTGCGGTCCCGCGATCCAGAAGGCGGCCACCGCTGCCACGAGCGCCGCGCCGACGAGACGATGGCGGCGGCGTATGCCTTCGCCCTCGCTGCCGGATTTCCGGCCGTCCAGCATGGAACGCACCAGGTTCTCGCGATGAAGGATGCTGCTCACGAGCACGCCGGCGACGTGGACGAGCACCAGGCCCAGCATCGCGTTCGCGAGCGCCTCGTGCGCTTCCTCCAGCCAATGGCCGCCCATGTCGTTGTATGTCGCATAGCCGCTGGCGGCCGCAAGAACGCCCAACGCGAGCAGCCCATGGATCGCCCAGCTGCCTGCCGGATTGTGACCCGGATAATGCTGCGGCGAGCGGGCGAGGAGGGACTTGACGTACGTCAGCACACGTCGCGGGCCGTACGCGAAAGACGCGAAGCGGGCATGGCGCGTGCCGACGAAGCCCCACACGAGCCGGAAGGCGAGCAGCCCGAGCAGGGTGTATCCCAGCAGCACGTGCACATCCCGGTAGCGTTCCGATTCAGCCGTCAGGAACGCGCCGGCAAACGAGAGCGCGAGCAGCCAGTGAAAGGCGCGCGTCGGCACGTCCCAGACGAGGATCCTCGATTTCTTCTCCATGGCGCCCTACCGGGGAATGCGGATGCCGCGTTCGCGGAAGTCGCCCTTTTCCGCGCCCGTATGGCAAGCCGCGCAGTTGGCGGCGCTCTTCACCGCGGGGCTTCGCCACACGGCGGACGGCACTTCGCCATGCTCGTGGACGAACCAGGCGGTTTCCGTGATGCGCATGCTGTCCGGCGAAGCCGCCGTGCGCCGCGACGAGCCCGAGTAACGCTCGAGATAGGCGCCGATCTCGGCGGCCGCGGCAGGCTCCAGGCTCGCGTCGGTGCCGAAATGCCGGTCGAGCTGCGACATGATCCGATGCCATCCTTGCGCGGAAAGAAGGGGTGCGGGGTACGCGACGTGGCAGGTGCCGCATTCGGCGGACCAGCGCGCATTGGGCGGGGCGGTGATGCGGCTTTCAGCCATCGCCTGGTGCGCGACGAGGAGGGCGGCAAGGGGGCCGATCGCCCATGCCGCGATGGCGAGAATCGGGCGCCTCGGGGTGGTGTGCATTTGCAAGCTCCTATTTCAGGGACATGAGGTATTGCATGACGTCGCCCTTTTCCTGCGCCGTGCAGGCGCGCGCGAGCACGTCGTTGCAGTTGCGCCGGAACCACTTGTCGATCGTGGCGGCGTCGGTGAAGCGCTCCGGGTTCGCGGCCGGGGCGAGCGGCGCGATCGGCTTGCCGGTCCGTGCATGCTTGCCCTGGGCGAGCGGATTGCCGGTATGGCAGGACGAGCAGCTCCATTCGCCGCCGTGCGTGGCCTTGAAGAGCGCTTCGCCCCGCTGGGCCGAGAAGCCGCTGAAGCCAGGCGCCGATGCGCGAGCCTCGACCTCGAAACGCCGTTGTTCCGCGGCCGGCGTTGCCGCATTCGCGGCGCCCGCCAGCACGCTCGCGGCTGCCGCAGCCGCCAGGAACCGCACCACGGCACCTTCTCCACCCATATCGCCTCCCTCGTTGAACGACGAGGCCACGGTACGGGCGCGAGATTAAGGCTCCATTAACGGACGGCGCGCGGCCGCTGCCACTTCCCCGACTGCGCGGAAATCAAATAGACGGGATAATCGCGGCGTGAAGCGAGTGTCCCAGGGCGAAGTGTCGCCGCCGTCCCATACCCCGATGATGCAGCAGTACTTCGCCCTCAAGGCGCAGTACCCGGACACGCTGCTCTTCTATCGCATGGGCGATTTCTACGAGCTCTTCCACGGCGATGCGGAGCGCGCGGCGAAGCTGCTCGACATCACGCTCACCACGCGCGGCCAGTCCGCGGGACAGCCGATCCGCATGGCGGGCGTCCCCTACCACGCGCTGGAGCAATACCTCGCGAAGCTGGTGAAGCTGGGCGAGTCGGTCGTGATCTGCGAGCAGGTGGGCGACCCGGCGACTTCGAAAGGGCCGGTCGAGCGCAAGGTCACGCGCATCGTTACACCCGGCACGCTCACCGATTCGGCGCTGCTGCCCGCGGCGCGCGAAAGCCTGCTCGCGGCGGTGCTGGTCGCCGGCAACGTGGCCGGCATCGCCTGGATCGCGCTCGCGAGCGGCAGCCTGCGCGTGACCGAAGTGCCCGCGGCGCGGCTCGCCGGCGAGATCGAGCGCCTGCAGCCCGCGGAGCTGCTCGCGTGCGAGGAGATCGCCTTCGCATCGCGGCTGCGCGTGCCGGTAAAGCGGCTGGACCCGTGGCAGTTCGACGCCGCAGGTGCGCGGCGCGAGCTCGCACGCCAGTTCGGCACGGTGGACCTCGCCGGCTTCGACTGCGAGGGCATGGACGCCGCCATCGCCGCGGCGGGTGCGCTGGTCGAGTACTGCCGCCAGACGCAGCAGTCGTCGCTCCCGCACGTGACGGGCATGCGCGTCGAGCGCGAAAGCGAGTTCGTGCTGATGGATGCGCCCACGCGGCGCAACCTCGAGATCACCGAGACGCTCGGCGGGGCGGAAGCGCCGACGCTGCGCTCGCTGCTCGACCACTGCGGCACCCCCATGGGCAGCCGGCGCTTGCGCCACTGGCTGCACCATCCGCTTCGCGACACGCACGTCCTGCGACAGCGCCACGCGGCCATCGAGGCGTTGCTCCATCCGGCTTCGCGCGTGCGCCACCCGCGGGTGCTGGAGGTGCTGTCGGCCTGGTGCGATGTCGAGCGCATCGTGGCACGCGTGGCGCTGCGCAGCGCCCGTCCCCGCGATCTCTCGGGACTGCGCGATACGCTCGCCACGTTGCCGCAGCTCCACGAAATCCTCGCGGAGAATCCGCAGCTCGAGGCGCTGCGCCCGGCGCTGGAACCGTTGCCGGAGGTGCAGTCGCGCCTCGCCGCCACCATGAAGGAAGAGCCCGCGGCCGTGCTGCGCGAGGGGGGCGTGATCCGCACCGGCTGCGATGCCGAGCTGGACGAGCTGCGCGCGATCCAGGACGACTGCAGCTCGTTCCTGCTGGCGATGGAAGTGCGCGAGCGCGAGCGCACCGGCATCGCCAACCTGCGCGTCGAGTTCAACCGCGTGCACGGCTTCTACATCGAGGTCACGCAGGCGCAGCTCGGCAAGGTGCCCGCCGATTACCGGCGCCGGCAGACGATGAAGAGCGCCGAGCGCTTCATCACGCCGGAGCTCAAGGCCTTCGAGGACAAGGCGCTCGCCGCCGGCGAACGGGCGCTCGCGCGCGAGAAGGCGCTCTACGACGAGCTGCTCGACTTCCTCAACGGCCACCTCGCCGCGCTGCAGCAGGTCGCCCAGGCCGGCGCGGAGCTGGATGCGCTCTGCTCGCTCTCGGCCGCGGCCGAGGCGCTGGGCCTGGTGCGCCCGGAGTTCACCGGCGAGGATCGCATCGACATCGTCGAGGGCCGCCACCTCGTGGTCGAAAGCCAGGTGGACGACTTCATCCCCAACGACACGGTGCTCAACCGCTCGCGGCAGCTGCTGCTCATCACCGGTCCCAACATGGGCGGCAAGTCGACCTACATGCGGCAGGTGGCGCAGGTCGTGCTGCTCGCCTATTGCGGCAGCTTCGTGCCGGCGAAGTCCGCGTGCCTCGGGCCCGTCGACAGGATCTTCACGCGCATCGGGGCCTCCGACGACCTCGCGGGCGGCCGCTCGACCTTCATGGTGGAGATGACGGAAGCGGCGGGCATCCTCAACAACGCGACGCCGAAAAGCCTGGTGCTCGTGGACGAGATCGGCCGCGGCACCTCCACCTTCGACGGCCTCGCCCTCGCCTACGCGATCGCGCGCCACCTGGCCGAGTCCGTGCGCTGCTACACGCTCTTCGCCACGCACTACTTCGAGCTCACGCAGCTGGCGAGCCTCCTGCCGCATGTGGCCAACGTGCACCTGGACGCGGTCGAGCACAAGGACCGCATCGTCTTCCTGCACCGGCTGGAGGGCGGGCCCGCGGATCGCTCCTACGGCATCCACGTGGCACACCTCGCGGGCATACCGCGGGAGGTGGTGCGCGCGGCCCGCCGCCACCTGGCGGAGCTGGAATCGCAGCTCGCTCCCGTGTCCGCCCAGCCCGACCTCTTCTCGAACGCGCCGCCGGTGAGCGCGCCGCCTGCCGACGCCCTGCGCGATGCCGTGACGGCGCTGGATCCCGACCGGATGAGCCCGCGCGAGGCGCTGGAGGCGTTGTATGCGCTCAGGAAGCTCGCCGACGGCTAGGGTCCTGGCAGCGCTCGTCCTGCTGCTTGCCGCGGGCTGTGCCACGGCGCCGCCCGAGCGCCCGTTTTCTTTCGCGGTGATGGGTGACGCGCCGTATACCCCGGGCGAGGAGGTGCAGTTCGAGCGGATGCTCGCAAGCCTCGACCGCGAGCCGCTCGCCTTCATCGTGCACGTGGGCGACATCAAGGGAGGCGCGCCCTGCACGGACGAGCTGTATCTCAAGCGCCGTGCGCAGTTCGACCGCTCGGCGCATCCCTTCTTCTATACGCCCGGCGACAACGAGTGGACCGATTGCCGCGGCATTCCGGCGGGACCGCACGATCCCATCGAGCGCCTGCAGCGCCTGCGGCAGATCTTCTTCGAGGGCGAGGGGTCGCTCGGCCGCACGCACATGGCGGCCGAGTCGCAGCGGGAATGCGCCGTGCCGGCCCCTGCTGCATGCGGCTGCATGGCGTATCCGGAAAACCGCGCGTGGATGGTGCCTCCTGTGCGGTTCGTCACGCTGGACGTCGCGGGCAGCGACAACAACGAGGGCTACGACGCCGCGAACGATCGCGAGGCCCACTGCCGCAACGCGGCCGACCATGCATGGCTCGAGCGCTGGGTCGCTGCCAGCGCCGTGCCCGAGGTGCGCGCCCTCGTGGTGATGGTGCAGGCGAATCCGTGGTTCATCATCCGCACGCCCGGCGTCTTCGACGGATTCCTCGCCGACCTTCGCAGCGCCGCGGCGCGCCTGCACAAGCCCGTGCTGCTGGTCCATGGCGACACGCACATCTATCGTGCCGACCGCCCCTTCGTGGATGCGTTCGGCGAGCCGCTGCCATGGCTCGCGCGCCTGGAGACCTACGGCAGCCCGTTCGTGGGCTGGGTGCGCGTGACGGTGGACCCCGCGACGCCGGAGCTCTTTACGTTCGAGCCGAACCTGTTCGCGATCGTGCCGCGGCGCCTGCCCTGATCGACGTCAGTGCGTGTGCACGCCGCTGTCGCCGTGGACGTGGCCGTGCTCGACTTCCTCGTTGGTCGCGCGACGCACGTCCTTCACCGAGCACTTGAACCACAGGCGCTCACCCGCGTAAGGGTGGTTGGCATCGACGACCACCGCTTCCTCGGTGATGTCGGTCACGGTGTAGATGCGCGCTTCCGCCTCGTCGGTGCCGCCGCCGGGCACGCCCTCGAACTGCATGCCGACTTCGAGCGTCTCGGGAAAACGGTCGCGCGGCTCGACGCGGAGGAGGTCCGCATCGTATTCGCCGAAGGCATCCTCGGGATCGAGCGTGACGCTCAACGCATGCCCCGGCTCCTTGCCTTCGAGCGCCTGCTCGACCTTGGGGAAGATGCCGCCATAGCCGCCGTGCAGGTACTCCACCTGCGCGTTGTCCTCCTCGAGCGACTCGCCATCCGCGTTGAGCAGCTCGTACGTGAGGGTGACGACGGTATCAGTTCCGATTCGCATGGCCATTCAGGGTCCTGCAGACCTTGAGCACTTCATCGACGTGGGCGCGCGGATTGACGTCGCGCAGGATGTGGCGCACGACGCCTTTCTTGTCGATCACGAAGGTGGAGCGGGACAGGCAGGACCGGGGATGGCCATCGACGATCTTTTCCTGGATGACTTCGTAGAGGCGGCAGACTTCCTCTTCGGTATCCGCGAGCAGGTTGACGGTGAGGCCGTGCTCGTCGCGGAACGCCTGGTGCGAGAGCACGTCGTCGCGCGAGACGCCGAACACGATGGTGTCCAGCTTGCTGAATTCATCCTCGCGATCGCTGAAGCCGATCGCCTGGATGGTGCACGCCGGCGTCCCATCCTTCGGATAAAAGTAGAGGACGACGTTCTTCTTGCCCCGGTAGCTGGAGAGATCCATCATCTCCATGCTTGCATCGGGCAGCGTGAATGACGGTGCTGGTTCGCCTACCTGTAGCATTGGCACCTGCAATCGCTCGACAGTCGAATCGATTCTAGCCCATTTTGGAAAAGCGCAAGCCCCCCACGGACCCCGTGGACGCCGATGCGTTCATGCGCCGCCACTGGCAACGCGCGCCGCTGCTCGTTCGAGGGGGATTTCCCCGGTTCGAGGATCCGCTGGATCCTGCGCAGGTCATGGCGCTCGCCGCATCGGACGACGCGCAGGCACGCCTGGTGCAGCATCGTCGCGGCCGCTGGAGCCTCGAGCACGGCCCGTTTCCCGCGTCGCGTTTCCGGCAGCTGCCGCGGCGCGACTGGACCGTGCTGGTGCAGGACACCAATCACTTTTCCGCGCGTGCGGAGGCACTCCTCGCACGCTTCGCGTTCATTCCCCATGCGCGCATCGACGACGTCATGGTGAGCTACGCGGTGCCCGGCGGCGGCGTGGGTCCCCATGTGGATTCGTACGATGTGTTCTTGTTGCAGGGACGCGGCCGGAGGCGTTGGCGCATCTCGCGGCAACGCGACCACACCTTCGTGCCGGATCTCCCGCTGAAGATCCTCGAGCGCTTCGAGCCCGAGGACGAATGGGTGCTCGAGGCGGGCGACATGCTCTACCTGCCGCCCGGCGTCGCGCACGAGGGTGTGGCGCTCACGGAATGCCTCACGTGGTCGATCGGCTTCCGTGCGCCCAGCGATGCGCAGATCGCGGAAGGCTTCCTCGACCACCTGCGCGACACGCTGCATCTCGAGGGCCATTACGGCGATCGCGGTGCGCAGGCCGCGGCGCACGCGGGCGAGATTCCGCCCCGGCTCGTGCGCCATGTCGCGCGCACCGTCCGGCGCATTCGCTGGACGGATGCCGATGTGCGCGCCTATGCGGGGCGTTTCCTTTCGGAGCCCAAGCCGCACGTCTATTTCTCGCCGCCCGCGCGTGCGCTTTCCGAGGCGGCCTTCGCACGTGCGTGCGAGCGCAGCGGCCTCGTGCTCGATCCGCGTTCGCGGCTGCTTTTTTCGGGCACGCGCTTCTTCCTCAATGGCGATGCCGTCGAGGCGCCGGCGCAGGCACGGCCGTTGCTGCGGCGCCTGGCCGATGCGCGGCGGCTCCCTCCACCCCTGCGTGCGGCGCGCCCGTTCATGCAGATCGCTTACGAAGCGTACCTGCGCGGGTACATGGCGCCAGGAGGTTAGGAATCCATGAGTGAAGCCACCGGCGCACCGGGACGCGACTACCGCATCCTCGACACGCTCGCCGAATCGCAGGCCGCCATCGACGAGGTGATCGCCGCGGCAAGGCAGCGCCTGCGGCTCTTCGACGTGTCGCTCGAAGGCCGCGGCTTCAACGCCCCGGCGCGCATCGAGCGGCTGCGCGAGCTGCTCGCGGCGGGACGTGCGCATCGCATCGAGATCGCCCTGCACGAGACCGGGCAGGTGGAGCGCGATGCCCCACGCCTCATCATGCTGGCCCGGCAGTACCCCATGGCCGTCGAGCTGCGGCGCACGCAGGGAGAAGCGCGCAAGGCCAACGACCCCATGCTCATCGCGGACACCCATGGCGCCTGGCATCGGATGTATCATGAGCATCCGCGCGCCATCGTGGCGCTGCACTCGCCTGCCGACGCGGTGCCCTTGGCCCAGCGTTTCGACGAGATCTGGGAACTTTCGGAGCCTTGTGCGCTCGGGAGATTACTCGGGTTTTGAATCGATTCCGGCTTTTCGCTAGAATTGCGGGCTGGCCTACCTCCCCCGGACGGACCATTTCGCAGTGCGGCATCCCGGAGTAGCCAGTGCGCTTCTTGAACAACCACCGATGAAGGAACTCTAAAAATGAAATCGTCGTACCTCCTCGCCGCCATCCTCGCCGTCGGCGTTGGCGTGGTCGGCTGCTCCAAGACCGAAACCAGCACTCCCCCCTCGTCGTCCTCTTCCACGAAGGTGGAAGTGAAGCCCGCGGACACGAGCAAACCGGCCGACGCATCAACCGGCTCGTCCTCGACCTCGTCGACGACCACCACCACCACGCCCTCGGGCAGCGCGAGCACCACGACCACCCCGGGCAGCACCAGCACCACCACGACGCCCAGCGGCTCGTCGACCTCGACCACCGGCAGCAGCGACGCGTCGAAGAGCACGACCACCACGACCACCACGGACACGACCAAGAAGTAACCTCGCGTCCGAGTGTAAAAAAAGCCGGCTTTGGCCGGCTTTTTTGTTGGGTGAAACAGGAGTTGGACCCGCCTGCGCGGGAATGACGGCGGCCGCTCAGGCGTCGCGCCAGGCGAAGCCGTCCTCCTGCGTGGCGACGCCGATCCACTCGCGCTCGCACCCCATGGCCTCGCACAGCGCCGCGGTGGCGAGCTCGGGCTTGTTGTTCTGCTTCGAGAGGTGCGCGGCGACCACGTGCCGCAGGCGCGAACGGTCCAGCGCCCGCACGAGGTCACGGGCGCCGTGGTTGTCCAGGTGCCCGAAACGGCCGGCCACGCGGTGCTTGAGGGTCGGCGGGTACGGCCCGGTCATGAGCATGTCGAGGTCGTGGTTGCACTCGAGGACCAGCGCGGTGCAGCCGGAGAGCTTCTCCACCACATGCTGCGTGACGCAACCGAAGTCGGTCGCGACGCCGAGGCGCGCATCGCCATCGGAGAAGACGTACTGCACCGGCTCGCGCGCGTCGTGCGGCACCGGGAAGGGCTCGACCGAGAGCGCGTCGATGGCGAAGCCCGCGTGCGGGTTGATGATGCGCACCAGCACGGCAGGGAAGTCGGCGGGCAGCCACTGGGCCGTGCCGCGCGTGAGGTACACCGGGATGGCATGGCGCTTCGCGAAGCGCGCCACGCCGCCGATGTGGTCGTCATGCTCGTGCGTCACCACGATGCCGGCGAGGCCGGACGCTGCCAGCCCCACGCGCTCGAGGCGCATGCAGGTATCGGCCAGCGTGAAGCCGCAATCCATCATGACCCGTGTCGCGCCGCATTCGACCACCAGCGCGTTGCCGGCGCTGCCGCTGCCGAGCGAGGTGAAACGCAACGCCACTACTTGAGCTGCTCGTAAAGCAGCCCGAGGATCTTGCGGCCCGTGGCGGAGGTCTCCGGCGCGCCCTGGGAGTTCTGCACCTGCACCTGGGACGTGTTGGTGCCGGCATCGGCGACGTGGATGCGGTACTGCGGTTGCGAGCTCTTCGGCGGTGCACGCCAGAACATGAGCTTGTCCACGAACGAGGTCTTCTCGCCGGCGGTCTTCGGCGCTTCGGCCTCGGGATCGATGTAGCGGACGAAAAACAATCCCTTCGAACGGTCGCGGTCCTCGACGGTGAAGCCGACCCGGTCCAGAGCCAGCCCCACGCGCCGCCACGCGCGGTCGAAGCCGTCGTTCACGACCAGCGGGCCGCCGTTGGCATTCTCCAGCACCGCATTGCGCGACTCCGCGGGCGGCGGCTGGGTGGCGCGCGTGGGCGTGCCTTTCGACTTGTCGAGGGATGCGGTCTGCGTCGTGGCTTCCGGGCCGCCGATCTTGAGCAGCAGCCGGGAGAGCATCTCCGCCTCCGCCTCGCGGTCGGCGGGCAACGCCTGCCAGCGCGTCTGGTCCTGCGTGTTGGAGACGTAGATCTCCTCCATCGCGCGGTTGCTGATGATGACCTCCGTGGTATTGGGCTCGACGCCCTTCTCCAGGCGGGTGCGGAACTTGTCGCGGCGCGGCGTCGACCACATCTTGTCGAACACCTTGCCCACGGTGCGGCGAATGATGTCGTCGGGGATCTTGGTGCGGTCCTCGTGCCAATCGGTCTCCATGATGCCGACCCCGGGTTCTTCCACCGTGAGCGTGTAGCCGCCGTCGATCCAGAACTGCCGCACGACGGGCCACACCTGCTCCGGGGTGCCCTTCACCACCAGCCAGCGCTGGTCGCCGCCGCGCTCGAGGCGGCCGCCCTCGACTTTCGGCAGCACCGCGGGCTGCGCGCTTTCCGCGGGCGTGCCCTTCTGCTGCTGTTGCTGGCTGTACTGCGAGTACGACGTCTGCGCGCGCGGATCGGGGATCGCGTAGCGGTCGTCCATCGTGGGCGAGGTGAGCTCCGGCGGGACCTCGAGCGGCTGGGCGGCGCGCGCCTGCGCGCCCTTGTATTCCTGGGACTTGTTGCTCTCGAACAGCGAGCATCCCGCGATCGACACGAGCACGAGGGCGGCGAGGCCGGAACGCAAAAGCATCATGGTGGTGCGGTCTTTCATTGCAGGCAGCCGGCTTCTCGCAGCGCGGCGGCGACGGTTTCGTGGTGGGCGGGGGCGAGCGGCGTGAGGGGCAGGCGCATGCCCGCCTCGATGCGGCCCATGCGCTGCAGCGCCCACTTCACCGGGATCGGGTTCGACTCGACGAAGAGGTGCCGGTGCAGCGGCAGCAGGCGGTTGTTGAGGGCGATGGCGCGTGCCATGTCGCCCTTGGCTGCGGCGGCGCACATCTCGTGCATGAGGCGCGGGGCCACGTTCGCGGTTACCGAGATCACGCCGTGTGCGCCGAGCGCCACGTACGCGAGCGCCGCATCGTCGTTGCCGCTGAAGACGAGGAAATCCTTCGGCATGCGCTTCATGAGATCCGTGGCGCGCTCGATGTTGGAGGTGGCGTCCTTGATGCCGACGATGCCCTTCACCTCCGCGAGCCGCAGCGTGGTGTCGGTGGCGAGATCGGCGACCGTACGCGACGGCACGTTGTAGAGCAGGATCGGGATGTCGGTGGATTCGGCGATCGCCCTGAAATGCTGGTACAGGCCTTCCTGCGTGGGCTTGTTGTAGTACGGCACCACCGAAAGCGCGTAATCCGCACCGGCCTTCTTCGCGAACTTCGTGAGCGCGATCGCTTCGCGCGTGGAATTGCCGCCGGTGCCGGCGATGACGGGAACGCGGCCCGCGGCCGCCTCGATGGCGGTCTCGATGAGGCGCTCGTGCTCCTCCACGTCCACGGTGGGCGATTCGCCCGTCGTGCCGACGATCACGATGCCATCCGTGCCTTCGGCGACGTGCCAGTCGATGAGGTTCTTCAGGCCTGCGAGGTCGAGCGCCCCGTCGGCCTTCATCGGCGTGACGATGGCAACGATGCTTCCGGAAAGCATTGGATCGGGCCGTTGAAAACCGCGATTTTACCTGATGCCGTCGCGATTCCGGCGTCATTCACGGCGCGCGCAGATGCGCTGCACCGCGGCCGGCCTCGGCTCCTCGACCACCAGGTCTTCGTAGGCGAGCACGCGCAGCGCGCCGCGCACTGCCTCGAGAAGCTCCCCGGGCTGCAGCAGGAAGGCGGGGTTGGACGGCTTGCCGAAGCGCTCGTTGCCGACGGCGAAGGTCTCGTAGACCAGCAGCCCCCCGCGCTCGAGCGATTCGACCAGCCGGGGCAGCAGCGGCCGGTGCAGGTAGTTGGTGACCACCACCCCGTCGAAGCGGCGCCCCGCGTACGGCCACGGCCCCGACTCGAGGTCCGCTTCCAGCACCGCCACGTTGGGGGGCGGATCCTCGAAGAGCGCCCGGTCGCGATCCACCGCGTCGACCTCGAAGCCGAGCTGCGCGAGGAAACGCGCATGCCTTCCGGTCCCGCAGGCGACGTCCAGGACCGCGCCGCCGGGGCGGATCCATCCCGCCCACCGGCGGACCCACGCCGAAGGTGCCGTATCGAGGTGCCCGTGCATGGCCGGTATGATGCCGACATTTCATCGAGGGGTGCCGCCTTGGGCGCATGGAAGGCGGTGGCAGCCACGCTCGCCGCGTGCGGCGGGGTGGCGGCCGCCGCGGTGTCCGGAGCCCTGCTGCTGGGCGACCAGAAGCTCGCACGCAGGGTGGACGTGCGCGTGGTGCCCGTGCCGTTCACGCGCGACGCGGCGGCGGTGAAGCGCGGCCAGCATCTCTACGAATCGCGCGGCTGCGCCGAATGCCACGGGCCCGATGGTGCCGGCCGCGTGCTGGTGAACGACGCCGACGGCTTCTACGTCCGGGCACCGAACCTCACGCGCGGCGCCGGTAGCGCGAGCGTCGACTACACCGAGGCCGACTGGGTGCGCGCGATCCGCCATGGCGTCGATCCCTCCGGGCGTGCGCTGATGGTGATGCCGAGCGAGGATTACAACCGGCTCACGGATGCGGACCTCGCCGCATTGGTGGCGTACATGCGCTCATTGCCGGTGAAGGACGGCGCCCGCGGCCTCGTGCGACTGTCCACGTACTACAAGGCGCTGTATGGCCTGGGGCTCATGCTGGACGCGGCGCAGAAGGTCGACCACCGCAAGCCGCCTCCCGCCCCGACCGCCCCCAGCCCGAATGCCGATTACGGCGCGTACCTCGCGGCGATGTGCGTCGGCTGCCACGGCGAGGGTCTCGCCGGCGGCCACATCCGCGGCGGCATGCCCGGCTGGCCACCGGCGGCGAACCTCACGCCCGGCGACGGCAGCGGCATGGCGGCGTACGAAAGCTTCGACGCGTTCGCCGCGATGATGCGCACCGGACATCGCCCCGACGGCACGTCGGTGAGCACGGTGATGCCGTTCGCGAGCCTGCGTTACCTCGACGACGTGGAGCTGCACGCGCTGCACGCGTACCTGCTGGCGCTCCCGCCCCGCCCATTCGGATCGCACTGATCGCGCGCTTTCCCGGCGGGGAGCGGCGAAACTCGCTCGTCGCAGCGCTGGGTCAGCGGGCCGCGGCAGCGACGCCGAGCAATCCCTCGAGGATCTGCGGCTTTGCGCGGAGCTCCGCTGCGGGACCCTCGTGCGCGATGCGCCCACGCTCCATGACGATGGCGCGCGACGCGAGCGACAACGCGAGCTCCGCGCGCTGCTCCACCAGCAGCACCGCGAGCTCTCCCGAGGCCACGAGCGCGCGCAGCACCTGCGCCAGCTCCTGCACGACGATCGGGGCCAGCCCTTCCATCGGCTCGTCGAGCAGCAGCAGCCGCGGGTTGGTCACGAGCGCGCGCGCAATGGCGAGCATCTGCTGCTCGCCGCCGGAGAGCTGCGACCCGCGATGCGCACCGCGCTCGGCCAAGCGCGGAAAGAGGTCGCGCACCTTCGCCGGACTCCACGTTCCCGGGCGCGCGACCGCATCGAGGTGCTCGTCGACCGTGAGGGACCGCCACGTGCGCCGCTCCTGCGGCACCCAGCCGAGCCCCGCGGCCGCGCGCGCGTGCGCGGGCCATCCCGCCACGTCGGTACCGCGCCAGAAGATGCCGCCCCCATGGCGCCGCGTGAGGCCCATGATGGTGAGGAGCAGCGTGGACTTGCCCATCCCGTTGCGGCCGAGGAGCGCCACGCATTCGCCATCGTCCACGTGCATCGTCGCGTGCTCGACGACCACGGACTGCGCATAACCCGCGGTCACCCCGACCAGGTGCAGCAGCTCGCTCACGCGCGCTCCTCCACGCCCAGGTAGACCGCGCGAACACGCTCGTCGCGGGCGATCTCGTCGGGCGGCCCCTCGGCGAGGATGCGGCCGGCCACGAGCACCGTCACGCGCTCGGCGAAGCGGAACACGAGGTCCATGTCGTGCTCGATGAAGAGGATCGTCACGTCGCGCGGCAACGCTGCGACCACCGCGAGCACGTCGGTGCTTTCACCCGACGGGATGCCCGCGGCCGGCTCGTCCAGCAGCAGCACCCGCGGCCGGGCAGCAAGGCCCAACGCGATCTCGACCAGGCGCTGCCGCCCGTAAGGCAGCTCGCCCACCACGCGTCTCGCGTCGTCCGCGAGCCCGAGGCGCTTCATGAGCGCCTGCGCTTCGGCGAGCTGCTCGCCACACTGCGCGAGCGGCCGCCACGCGGTCCAGCCCGCGCCATCGCGCTCCAGCAGCGCGAGCAGCACGCATTCGATGACCGTGAGCCGGGGAAAGAGCTGCGTGATCTGGAACGTGCGCGTGAGCCCGCGCTTCACGCGCGCATGCTGCGGCAGGCCCGTGATGCGTTGACCGTGCAGCCACACGTCACCCGCCGACGGTACCAGCGCGCCGCTCAGCACCTCGATCAGCGTGCTCTTGCCCGCACCGTTGGGCCCGATGAGCGCGTGGCGTGCGCCCATGGCCACCTGCAGGTCCACGCCATCGAGGGCTGCGAGCGCGCCGAAGCGTTTCGCGATGCCCTGGGTGCGCAGCGCCGTCAAGGCCGCCGCCGCGTGCCGCGCAAAGCGTCGATCGCGCCGAGGATGCCGCCGCGCGCGAAGAACACGAACGCCACCAGCGCGACACCGAGCCAGAACTGCCAGTAGAGCGGATCGATGCCGGCGAGCGTGTCCTGCGCGATCATGAAAGCGGCCGTGCCGAGGAGCGCGCCGTACAGCCGCCCTACCCCGCCCAGCACCAGCATGATCAGCACCTCGGCCGAGCGCGGGAAGCCCAGCGTGTCGAGGCCGACGAACTGCGTGGTCTGCGCGAGCAATGCGCCGGCGAGCCCGGCGATCGCGGCCCCGAGCGTGAACGCGGCGACGAGGCGCGTGCGCACCGCCACGCCCAGCGCGGGCATGCGGCGCGGATTCTCGCGGATGCCCTGCAGCGACAAGCCGAACGGCGAAGCGGCCACGCGGCGCAGGGCGGCGAACACCAGGAACAGCACGCCGAGGCTGTAGAGGTACGCGGTGCGCCCGCCCAGGTCGAACGCATAGATGCCGAAGACCTTTCCCATGGCGATGCCCGAGAGGCCGTCGACGCCGCCGGTGATCGGCGCGGCGCGATTGGCCGCCTCGTACAGCAGCACGCCCACGCCCAATGTCACCATCAGCCGCGCGAGGTCCTCGCCGCGGACCACGAGCCAGCTCACCGCGAATCCGGCGAGTCCGGCCAGCGCCGTCGCCGCGACCAGCCCCGAGAACGGCTCGTTCCAGCCGTGCAGCGCGAGCAGGCCCGCGGTATACGCGCCCACGCCGAAGAAGGCCGCGTGGCCGAGGCTCACGATGCCGGCGAAGCCGAGCACGATGTCGAGCGACAGCGCGAAGAGCGCCACGATCAGCACCTGGCTGCCCAGCACGCGATAGCCGGGAAAGACGAAGAAGGCGGCGAGGGCCGCCAGCCAGAAGACCATCTCCGCCCAGTGCCAGCACGCGTCGGCGGGCGCGCGCTGCGTCAATGCCGTCTCCCGAAGAGGCCGTGGGGAAAGGCCACCAGCAGCACGACCATCGCCGCGTAGATTCCGAAGGCACCCGCCTGCGGGACGTAGTACTTGCCGGCCACGTCCACGACACCCAGCAGGAGTGCCGCGACCAGCGGGCCCCTCACGCTGCCGGCCCCGCCCACCACCACCACGAGCAGGAAGTACACCATGAACTTGAGCGGGAAGGACGCGTCGAGCCCGAGCACCTCGATGCCGAGCGCGCCGCCGAGGCCCGCCAGCCCCGAGCCGAGCGCGAAGGCCACGCTGAACACGCGATCGACATCGATGCCGAGTCCGCGCGCGGCGACACCGTCGTCGACCGCCGCCCGCAGCCGCGCACCGAAGCGCGTGCGCGCGACCATCAGCGCGAGCGCGCCCGACACCACCGCCACCGTGGCCAGCAGGAAAGCGCGGTACACACCGAAATCGGTGCCCGCGAGGGTCCACTGCCCGCGCAGGAAGCCGGGAAGGCGCATCGGCTGCTGCCCCGCACCGAAGGCCCAGGTTGCCGCGGCGATGGCGACGAAGGTGAGGCCGATGGAGAAAAGGACCTGGTCGAGCTGGCTCGCGCCGTACAGCCGGCGGTAGAGCGTGCGTTCGAGGAGGGCTCCCAGCAGGGCCGTCACTAGGAACGCTAGCGGCAGCGCGGCGAGGAACGGCACGCCCCAGCGCGTCATGGCCACGGCGCACACGTATCCGCCCGCCATGGCGAAGGCCCCATGCGCGAGGTTCACGAAGTTCATGAGCCCCATCGTCACCGACAGGCCCACGCTCACGAGAAAGAGGAGCGCGCCGTATGCGAGCCCGTCGAAGAGAACACCGATCATCCCGGGGCTGATGATACAAAATCGGCCGGCGGGCAGCCCGCGACGGAATCTTTTCGCGCGCCGGCACTCTTTCCAAGGCGGGAAAGCGCGCACGTTTTCCCTATGGAGGAACGATGACGAAGGCGGAAAAGGCCGTCACCGACCAGGCGGGCATCCTCGAGGCGGTCCGCAAGAGCGGGACGGGCAAGGTGAAGGTCGCCGCGGCCGATATCGACGGCGTCCTGCGCGGGAAATACCTGCACATCGACAAGTTCTTCTCCGCGGTCGAGAGCGGCTTCGGCTTCTGCGACGTGGTCTTCGGCTGGGACGTGGGCGACCAGCCCTACGACAACGCGTACATGACCGGCTGGCACCTGGGCTTCCCGGACGCGATGGTGCAGCTCGACCTCGACACCTACCGCAACGTGCCCTGGGAGAACAACGTCCCGTTCTTCCTCGGCAACTTCGTGAAGGCGGACGGCTCGCCCTATCCGCTTTGCCCGCGGCAGGTGCTGAAGCGCGTGCTCGCGCGCGCCGAGCGCATGGGCTTCGGCGTGAAGATCGGCTCCGAGTACGAGTTCTTCAACTTCGCCGAGACGCCGCAATCGTGGGCGGAGAAGAAAGGCGTCGCTCCCACGCCGATCTCGCCGGGGATGTTCGGCTACTCGCTGCTGC
>DATMJE010000387.1:0-3541 GCA_035553995.1 Usitatibacter sp.
CCCGGCCGTCGCCCAGACCGCCTACGTTCGTCCCGCCTACCAGTTTCCGACGGCACCCACCGGTCCAGGCCCCGCGAGCGTGCAGGTCCCGAATACGCCGCTCTACGTGACGCCGTACATCGGCTTCGCGGCCGGCTATGACGACAACCTGTTCCTCACCAACGGATTCGAGAAATCATCGCCGCTGTACATCACGAGCCCCGGATTCAAGGTCGACGCCCGCAGCGCTAGCGGGGTATTCCAGTTCTCGTACGACGCCCAGCTTGGGCGCTATAGCGACAGCAGCGCCGACAACTACAACGATCAGCAGGTTCGGGGGCAGTTCGACACGGCATTCGACCGGCGCAATTTCCTGCGCGTGGGCCTCGACTACGTCCGAGGCCACGACCCGCGCGGTTCGACGGATCGCCCTTTCGGCAGTGAGCCGGATCATTACGAACTCACCACTCCGTACGCCACTTACGCGTTCGGCGCGCCTGGCGCGCAGGGCCGCATCGAGTTGTACGCAAGCGAGGCACAGCGGCGTTACCTGAACAACCGCGAGATCACCGTCGAGAGCGACCGCGACAACACCGAGTACGGCGCAGCGTTCTTCTGGCGCGCCCTGCCGCGCACGTCGGCGCTCTTCGAGGTGCGGCGCACCAACATCGACTACAAGTCGTCGAGCTCTCTGTTCAGCGGCGACGAGACGCGCTACTACGTGGGCGTGACCTGGGAGGCGACCGCGCAGACCACGGGCACGATCAAGATCGGCCGCCTGGAGCGGGACTTCGACAACAATACATTCCCGAGCTTCTCGGGTCCCAGCTACGAGGCACTTATCACGTGGTTGCCGCGGACCTATTCGCGGTTCGACTTCTTTGCCGCACGGCTCACGAATGAATCCACCGGATTGGGTAGCTTCATCCTCACTTCGGTTGCAGGTGCAACCTGGACGCACGACTGGAATTCGCGCGTCACGACCGGCCTTAACCTGCGCTACCAGAAGGACGAATACCAGGATTTCGATCGTAACGACGACACCACCGCCGCAGGCCTCAAAGTGGGGTACAAATTCCGTCGTTGGCTCACTTTGGGAGCTGAATACACGTACACTCACAGGAACTCGAATATTCCGCGCTTCGAGTACGACAAGAACCTGTACTTCCTGACGGCAACGGCTTCCATGTAGGGGCTCGCGGCCGCCTGAAACGGGTCCTCCTGGCGGCTTACTACCTCGTCTTTCCTATGCTGCGAATCGCGCGTTTTTGGTTGTTGTTGCTTTCGTTCCTAAGTGTGCTGGGTCATGCAGCGGCGCAGGAATTGTCGAGCTACAAGCTGGGCCCCGGCGACGTGATTTCCATTCGCGTCCTGGGCGAGGATGACCTCAAGCGCGAAAAGGTGCGTTTGTCGGACGCGGGCACGGTTTCCTTTCCGGTGCTGGGCGAGATCCGTGTGAAGGGCATGACGGTCGGCGGCCTCGAGGACTTCGTCACCAAGGGGCTCAAGGGCCGTTACCTGCTCGATCCGCAGGTGACGGTGTCGATCGACGAGTACCGCAATTTCTTCGTGAACGGCGAGGTCGACAAGCCGGGAGGCTATCCCTTCGCGCCAGGCATGACGGTGCGAAAGGCCATTTCGATCGCGGGCGGGTTCAAGGAACGAGCCGCGCGCGACAAGGTGATGATCATCCGGGATGATGATCCATCGCAAACGCCGCGGAAGGTGGACTTGAACACTCCCGTACTTCCGGGCGATATCCTCACCGTGGAGCAGAGCTTTTTCTGATGAATGACCTGACCCTTCAAGACCGGCTTCAGCCGATGGACGTCGCTCCGGCGCACGCCATAAAGTCCGACACCCTCGACATCGTCGAGTACTGGAACGCCATTGCCAAGCGCCGCTGGAGCATCCTCGGCCTGACGCTGGTCGTGGCGATCCTTGCCGTGCTGATCGTTCAATCGATCCGGCCGAGCTACCGCAGCACGGCCACGCTCCTCATCGAGCAGGGCAAGACAAAGGTGGTCTCGATCGAGGAAATCTACAGCCAGGGCCTCACCAGCAATCGCGAGTATTTCCAGACGCAGGTGGAGATCCTGAAGAGCGACGAGCTCGCCCGCAAGACGGTGCAGAAGCTCAAGCTCACCACGCATCCGGACTTCGATCCGCGCCAGGCCGAGCCGGGCCCGTTCGCGTCCGTCGGCAAGTTCTTCGGCGAGCCGAAGGCGCTCACGGAGGATGACATCCTCAAGCGCGTCGTGACGAAGTTCAAGAACGACCTGCAGATCCAGCTCGTGCGCAACAGCCAGCTCGCGCAGATCAGCTTCACCGCCCACGACAAGGAGTTGTCGGCGAAAGTGCCCAATGCGATGGCGGAGCTGTTCATCGAGAACGACCTCGATGCGCGCATGGCGATGACGGAAAAAGCGAGCCAGTGGATGCGCGACCGGCTTTCGGAGCTGCGCATCAAGGTGGACGCATCCGAACGACAGCTCCAGGATTATCGCGATCGCGAGAGGATCGTCGACACCAAGGGGCTGGCGATGTCCGGCGCGGGCAAGCAGCTCGAGGAGCTCACGCGCAGCCTTGTCGAGGCCCGTGCGAAACGTGCCGATGCCGAGAGCGCCTATGCCCAGGTCCAGCAGATCAAGGCCGGCAAGCCGGGCGCCTCGTACGAAACGGTACCGGCTGTCCTGCGCCACCCGCTGGTGCAGAAGCTCAAGGAAGTCGAGGGCGATGCCGAGCGCAAGCTGGGCGATGCAGAGAAGCGTTATGGTCCCGAGCATCCGAAGCTGATCCAGGCGAAGGCGGAGCTCGAATCGGCGCGTGACAACACGCGGCGCCAGATGGAGGTGGTGGTCCAGGGCCTGACCAAGGAGTACGAGAACGCCAAGGCGAACGAAGCCGCCGTGGAGCGCGCATTGGCGCAGAGCAAGAACGATATCCAGGGCATCAACCGCAAGGAATTCCAGCTTGGCGTGCTGGAGCGGGAAGTGCAGCAGAACCGCCACCTCTACGACATGTTCGTCGGCCGCCTGAAGGAAACGAGCGTCGGCGGCGACCTGCAGACCACCATCGCGCGCGTGGTCGATCCAGCCGTGGTTCCCGCGGAGGCGTACGCGCCGAAGAAGGCACAGATCGTCGGGATCTCGGCCGCCGCGGCGCTGGTGCTGGCGGCGATGCTGGCGCTCCTGCTCGATCGCCTCAACAACACGCTCAATTCGACTGGCGATGTCGAGAGCCGCCTGGGTGTCCCGGCGCTGGGCGTGCTGCAGAAGATCAAGGGCTTCATGAAGAAGGGCTTCATGTCGGAGCTCGCGTTCTTCAACGATACGCAGTCCACTTTCTCGGAAGCAGTGCGCACGGTGCGCACAAGCGTACTCATGTCCGCGTTGGACGAGCAGCATAAAGTCGTCGTGATCACCTCGTCGGTACCGTCGGAAGGCAAGACCACGCTTTCGTTCAACCTAACTTGTGCGCTGGGACAGGTGAAGAAAGTGCTGCTCGTGGATGCCGACTTGCGTCGCCTCAAGATCGGCAAACTCGTCGGTCGGAAGTCCGA
>DATMJE010000388.1:0-19775 GCA_035553995.1 Usitatibacter sp.
GAAATCGGCCACGGCCGCCTGGCCAAGCGCGCACTCGTCGCGGTGCTGCCGAGCAAGGTCGACTTTCCGTACTCGATGCGCGTGGTGTCCGAAATCACCGAGTCGAACGGTTCGTCGTCGATGGCCTCGGTGTGCGGCGGCTGCCTCTCGCTGATGGACGCCGGCGTGCCGCTGAAGGGCCACGTCGCGGGCATCGCGATGGGCCTCATCAAGGAAGGCGCGCGCTTCGCGGTGCTCACCGACATCCTCGGCGACGAGGACCATCTCGGCGACATGGACTTCAAGGTCGCGGGCACCGAGCGTGGCGTGACCGCGCTGCAGATGGACATCAAGATCAACGGCATCACCCGGGAGATCATGAAGGTCGCGCTGGACCAGGCGCGCGAGGGCCGCATGCATATCCTCGGCATCATGAAGCAGGCCGTGCCGGGCCCGCGCGAGGAGCTCTCCGAGCACGCGCCGCGCGTGATGAAGATGAAGATCAACCCGGACAAGATCCGCGAGGTGATCGGCAAGGGCGGCAGCGTCATCCAGGCGCTCACCCGCGAGACGGGCACCACCATCGACATCGAGGACGACGGCACGATCTCGATCGCGTGCCTCTCGGAGGAAGCGGGCAAGATGGCCATGGACCGCATCCGCGCGATCACCGCGGAAGTGGAAGTGGGCAAGGTCTACGAGGGCCCGGTGCTGCGCCTGCTCGATTTCGGCGCGATCGTGCAGCTGCTGCCCGGCAAGGACGGCCTGCTGCACATCTCGCAGATCGCGCACGAGCGCGTGAACGCGGTCTCGGACTACCTCAAGGAAGGCCAGATCGTGAAGGTGAAGGTGCTCGAGGCGGACGACAAGGGCCGCGTGCGCCTGTCGCGCAAGGCGCTGCTCGATCCGCCGCAGAGGAAGGAAGAGCAGTCCCCGCCGCCCGCTCCCGCGGAATCGGCGCAGCAGTAACCGCAGCACGAGGCGCGGGGCGCACGCAATTGCGCCCCGTGGCCTTCGAGTAAGATTCGCGGGCGGGGTGTAGCGCAGTCTGGTAGCGCACTTGCTTTGGGAGCAAGATGTCGGGGGTTCGAATCCCTCCACCCCGACCAGACAGAGTGCAGGAGCCGGAATGCCTTCCCGACGCTCGCCAGTTGCGAACGCCACGAAGGCGGGCGCTCCTCAACCGGATCCCCACGCAAGGCTTTTCCAGGCGAAGCTGAAGCCGCCGCTCGACGCGGCGCGCGTGCTGCTGCGCTCGGGGCTTCCCGGCGCCGAGGCCATCGGGCAGGGGCGCCTCGCGCTCTTCAACGCGCCGGCCGGATTCGGCAAGACCACCGCGTTGTGCCAGTACGAGCGCGCCCTTCGCGAAGCGGGCATTGCCACGGGCTGGATCACGCTCGACGCGGAGGATGACGATCTCGCGCGCTTCACGGCGTACCTGCGCGCGGCACTTCGCCGTTGCTTGCCCGGCGATGGCGTCGACTCCGGATCGGCCGCCGGCGTGCCCGGCGCGGCGCTCGGCGATGCATTCGAGCTCGTCGATTCGGTGGCGGCCTCCGACCAGCCCTTCGCGCTCTTCCTCGACGAGTTCGAGAAGATCCGCGACGCAGACGTGATGCGCGTGGTCTCGCGCCTGCTGATGACGCTCGGCCCGCGGCAGCAGCTCGTGCTGGGCTCGCGCGCCATCCCGGAGCTGGGCCTCGCACGCCTGCGCGCGAGCGGCCAGCTGCTCGAGGTGGGCCTCGAGCAGCTGCGCTTCGATGGCGAGGAAACGCGCCGCTTCCTGCTCGAGCTTCGCGGCTGCCGCATGGCGCCCGACGACGTGGCCTTCCTGCACCAGAGGAGCGAGGGGTGGCCGGCGGCCCTGCAGCTCGCCGCGCTCGCGGTGGGCGACCATCCCGAAGGCGCACAACGCCTGCGAACGTTCGGCGGCTCGCTCGCGCAGGTGGCCGATTACCTCGCCGAAGAAGTGCTCGCACGCCTGCCGCCCGAGCTGCGCGACTTCGTGCTGCGCACGAGCATCCTCGAATCGTTCAATGCCGAGCTGTGCGCGGAGGTGACCGGCGTGCAGGCGAGCGCCGCGCTCATCGACCGCGTCGCCGCCGCGAGCCTCTTCCTGCAGGCGCTCGATGCGGACCGGCGCTGGTTCCGCTATCACACGCTGTTCGCGGAATTCCTGCGCAGCCGCCTCGAGCGCGAGAACGCGGCCGCGCTGCCGGACCTCCACCGCCGTGCCGCGGGCTGGCTCGCGCGCCATGACCGCCATGCCGCCGCGGTGGACCACGCCCTGCGCAGCGGCGATGTCGAGCTCGCGGCCCGCATCATGGACGAAGGCTCGACCGCATATTTGCACGAAGGGCACGTGGCCACACTCGTGCGCTGGTGCGGCGCGATCCCGGCCGAAGTGCTCGCGCGCCACCCGGCGCTGCACTTCAACGCGGCGCTCGCGAACGTGGTCACGCACCACTACACGGAAGCGCAGCGCCTCCTCGACGCCATCCGCGCCACGCAAGGCCCCGGCGAGCGGCGCAGCGACCTCGCCACGGTGCGCTTCAACCTCGTCATCTGGTCCGACCGCCTCGAGGAGCTGCGCGGCGCAATGAACGAGGCCGCGGCGGTGATCTCGCCGGCGGACGGCTTCATGCACCCGTCGATGATGAACTGCACGGGCTACCTCGGCTTCCTCGAAGGCAGCGACGAGATCGCGCGCTCGGCGCTCGCGGCGGCGAAGGCCTCGAGCCACCACCGCGACAACGAGGTGGTGCGCACCTATTCCGAAGGGATCGCCGCGATGGCGCACCTCGTTCGCGGCGAGCTGCGCGAGGCCCGTGGCATCGCGGGTGCGGAGCTCGACCGGCTGGCCGCCGCGGGCCGGCACTACGGCACGCCCGCCGCGATCATCGCCGTCGTGCTGGCCGATGCGCTCTACGAGCGCGACGAGGTGAGCGCGGCGCGCGTCCTGCTCGACGAGCACCTCGAGATCGCCGAGGACTCGTGCATTCCCGACCTCATCATCGATGCGTTCGTGCTGCGCTCGCGGATCGCGCGCATGGACGACGATGCGGCACGCGGCGACGAGATCATCGGCCGCCTGCAGCGCACCGGCGAGCGCCGCGCGCTGCCGCGGCTGGTCGCGAGCGCGCTCATCGAGAAGGCGCGCGTCGCCCTCAGCGAAGGCCGCATCGAGACGGCCGCCGCGCAGGTGCGCGAAGCGTCGCTGCCCCAGCTGTGGCAGCTAGCCGTCTTCCGCGGCAGCTTCGGCAACGACACCGAGAATCCCGAAACGGCCCTCGCCCGGCTCGAGCTCTTCCGCGGCGGGACGGCGGCGATCGCGCCGCTCGAGGCGGCCATTCGTGCCGCCGAGTCCGCACGCCGCATGCGGCGCGCGGTCAAGCTGCGCGGGCTGCTGGCGCAGGCGTTGTGGCTCTCCGGCCAGCGCCGCCTCGCGCTGCGCGAGCTGCACCAGGCGCTCGCGGCCGCGGCACCGGAGGGCCTCGTGCGAACGCTCGCCGACGAGCCGTGGGTCCTGCGAGACATGATCGCCGCGGCACCGCTCGCCGACAATGCCGCGCTCGCCGCCTTCGCGCAGCGCGTGGCGGATGCTTGCGGCACGTCTCCCGCGGCGCCGCGCGCGAAGCCGGCGGAGGCGGTGCGCGAGGTGCTCAGCAAGCGCGAGATCGAGGTGCTCGCGATGCTCGCGCACGGCATGTCGAACAAGGAGATGGCGCGCAAGCTGTCGCGGTCGGAGGCGACGGTGGCGACGCATCTGCGGCGGATATACGAGAAGCTGGGGGCACATACGCGCACGCAGGCGATTGCGGTTGCGCGGCGCGGGGGGCTGATCGATTAGCGTCGTTCGCGAACCGCAATGTTTGTCAGGAGAGGGCAGCGGTGGGGTGGTCCGTTGTCGAGCCGGCCGTTCCATGGCTCCGGATTCACTCGAAGCTGATTGCAGGACTTCAGCGGGGTTTTAATCGGCAACCACCGCATTGACGCTGATGGAGGCAGGAACCTTCATTGGGTTCGTGACTTGGTCGGCAACCACCTCTTCGGCCTCTCGAAACGGACGCACCCCGCCGCTGCCCCGCGACCGTACCCGCGGTGAATGGGCATGCCCGCTACGCCTTCGGCGCGCTCTCGAAACGCATCCACCCACTGCTGCCCCGCGACCGCAGCCCCGGCAGGCGGCTACGCCTTCGACTTCAACTGTGCTGCGCGCCAGGTTGCGGGGGACTGGCCGAACTCGGAGACGAACCAGCGCGTGAAGGAGCTGGGGAAGCCGTAGCCGAGAAGCTCGGCCACCTGGGTGAGGGAGTAGGCGGGGTTCTCGAGATGGCGGACAGCGAGCTCGCGGCGGGTTTCGTTGAGGAGCGAGGAGAAGCTGTCGCCCGAGGCCTCGAGCTGCCGCTGCAGCATGCGCGGATGGGTGCCGAGCGCCTGGGCGACCTGCTCGACGGAGGCGCGGCCGCGCGGCAGCAGGATATGGATGGAGCGCCGCACTTCCTGCGCCATCGACGGCTGCTGGGCGCCGGGCAGGGATTCGACATAGCGCAGCGCGTGTCCCGCCATCGCCGGGTCGGCCGCGGGGTTCGGGCGGTCGAGGTCTTCGGCCGCGCAGACGATGCCGTTGAAGTCGGCGCGGAAATGCACCGCCGGGCCGAAGACGCGGCGGTGGACGCCCAGGTCCGGCGGCGCGGGGTGCGTGAAGCAAACGCTGCGCGGCTTCCACTCGGCGCCGAGGAGCGCGCGGAACATGCGGAAGATGACGCCGATCGCGAGCTCGGTCGCCTGCCGCGAGGTCACGGCGCCGTCGACCACCAGCTCCTCGCGCACGATCACGAGATGCCCCGCTTCCTCGATCTCGAGGGTGATCGAGTCGTTCAGGAGGTGGCGGTAGCGGATGGTCGCGGCGAGCGCCTCGCGCAACGTGCGCTGGTGCGTGAGCAGCAGGCTGATGGCGCCGAAGTCCGACATGCGCCACGACTCCGCCATCTGCAGCCCGAAGGTGGGGCAATCGGCCTTCTGCGCCGACGCCTCGAGCAGCCCCATGACGACCGCGGTCGGAATGCGCAGGTCCGGATCCGCGAGGTGCGCGGGGTTCAGGCCCGCGGCACGGATCATGCGCTCCGGGTCGAGCCCGAGGCGGCGGGCGATTTCTGCATAGTTGCCGAGCGATGCGGCGCGGACGAGCGCGGGCATGCCTCCATATATACCCCGGCGTCGCGAAATGACAAGCCGCGCCCTGCCAAAGACAAGGCCCTCCGGGGCGCGCGCGTCCAGAATGCAGCGCATAGGAGGTGTCATGGACAACGCAATCCGTTTCCACCAGACCGGCGGGCCCGAAGTGCTGCGCTGGGAATCGATCGAAGTGGGCGAACCCGGTGCCGGCGAGGCGCGCGTGCGCCACGTGGCGGTCGGTCTCAATTTCGCCGACACGTATTTCCGCACGGGCATGTATCCGGCCGCGCTGCCTTCGGGCATCGGCATGGAAGGATCCGGCGTGGTGGAGGCCGTCGGCACGGGCGTCACGCACGTGAAACCGGGCGACCGCGTGGCCTACACCGGCAGCCCGCTCGGCGCGTACAGCACGGGCCGCGTGATGCCGGCCGCTTCGCTGGTGAAGCTGCCCGAGCAGATCGCGTTCGAGACCGCCGCCGGCATGATGATGCGCGGCTTCACCGCCGCCTACCTCATGCGCCGCATCTACGCGTGGAAGAAGGGCGATACGTTCCTCATCCACGCGGCTGCGGGCGGCGTGGGGCTCATCGTGTGCCAGTGGGCGAAGATCCTCGGGCTGCACGCGATCGGCACCGTCTCCACGGACGAGAAGGCGGAAGTCGCGCGCGCACACGGCTGCGAGCATGTCATCAACTACCGCCGCGAGGACTTCGCGCAGCGCGTGCGCGAGCTGACCGATGGCGTGGGCGTGCCGGTGGTGATCGATAGCGTCGGCCGGGACACGTTCCAGGGCTCGCTCTCGTCGCTGCGCCGCCGCGGGCTTCTCGTGGGCGTAGGCACCGCTTCGGGAGCCTTCCCGCCGATCGACGCCATGCAGCTCGCGATGAAGGGCTCGCTCTACTTCACGCGCCCCGCGCTCGCGGACTACATCGCCGACCCGGCCGAAAAGGCCGCCCTCGCCGAGGAGCTGTTCGGCCACGTCGCCACGGGCCGCATCCGCATCGAGGTGAACCAGCATTACGCGCTGCAGGATGCGGTCCAGGCGCACCGCGACCTCGAGTCGCGCAAGACCACGGGCTCGTCGATCTTCGTCGTTTGATGATGACGGCAGCAGGAAAAGGAGAAATACCGATGACAACGCAAGCGACTGCCGCCCCCGCCATCGTGCGGCCCGGTGCCATCCGCAATTCGATCCGCGTCGAGCCGCTCACCTGTGCCATCGGCGCGGAGGTCTCGAACGTGAGCCTCGCCGACGCCGCGCTCGACGACACGCTGCTCGCCGAGATCCAGCAGCTCTGGATGCGCCACAAGGTCCTGTTCTTCCGCGACCAGGACATCACGCGCGCCGAGCACGTCGCGTTCGCCCGCCGCTTCGGCGACCTCGAGGACCATCCCGTCGCAGGCAGCGACCCGGACAATCCCGGCCTCGTGCGCATCTACAAGACGCCGGACAAGCCCAACGACCGCTACGAGAACGCGTGGCATACGGACGCCACCTGGCGCGAGAGCCCGCCGCTGGGCTGCGTGCTGCGTTGCGTGGAGTGCCCGCCGGTCGGTGGCGACACGATGTGGGCCAACATGGCGCTCGCCTACGAGATGCTGCCCGCCACGGTCAAGGAGCAGATCCGCGGCCTGCGCGCGCGCCACAGCATCGAGGCGAGCTTCGGTGCCGCGATGCCGATCGAGAAGCGCCACGCGCTGCACGCGCAGTTTCCCGACGCCGAGCATCCGGTCGTGCGCACGCACCCGATCACCGGCGAGCTGGTGCTGTTCGTGAACGCGTTCACGACGCACTTCACCAATTTCCACACGCCCGCCAACGTGCGCTACGGCCACGACTACACGGCGGGCGCGTTCCAGCTGCTGCAGTACCTCATCGCGCAGGCCGCGATTCCCGAGTACCAGGTGCGCTTCCGCTGGACGAAGAATGCGATCGCCATGTGGGACAACCGCTCGACACAGCATTACGCCGTGATGGACTACGCGCCGTGCCACCGCAAGATGGAACGCGCCGGCATCGTGGGCGACAAGCCGTACTGAACGCAACTTACAGGATCAAAGGACACCCATGAATTTCCAGGACGGTTCGCTCTTCCCCGAGAACCAGCAGAAGCTCGTCATCACCGTTGCCCCGTACGGCCCCGAGTGGATGCCTGCGGATTTCCCCGATGACATCCCCGTCAGCATGGATGAGCACGTACAGAAGGCGGTCGATTGCTGGAACGCCGGCGCCACCGTGCTCCACACGCACGTGCGCGAGCTCGACGGCAAGGGCTCGAAGCGCCTGTCGATGTTCAACGAGCTGCTCGCGCGCCTGAAGGTGGCCGTGCCCGACATGATCATCCAGGTCGGCGGCTCGATCTCGTTCGCGCCCGAAGGCGATGGCGACACCGCCAAGTGGCTCTCGGACGACACGCGCCACATGCTGGCCGAGCTCCAGCCCACGCCCGACCAGGTCACCATCGCCATCAACACGAACCAGATGAACGTCGTGGAGCAGATGTGCGAGGCCGACCTGCGCGGCACTTCCCTCGCCGAGCCGGCGATGTATCGCGCCTACCGCGAGATGACGATTCCCGCGGGCCCGGAGTGGGTCGAGGAGCACATCCGCCGCCTCTCCGCCAAGGGCATCCAGACGCAGTTCCAGCTCGCCAACATCACGCAGCTCGAGACCGTCGAGCGCATGATGCGCCGCGGCAAGTGCAACGTCCCGCTGATCCTCACGTGGGTCGCGATCGGCGGCGGCTTCGACCAGCCGAACATCTACAACCTGGCGAACTTCGTGCGCGCGGTGCCGGACGGCGCGGTGCTCACGCTCGAGTCGTCGATGCTCAACGTGCTCCCCGTCAACATGATGGCGATCGCGATGGGCCTGCATGTGCGCTGCGGCAACGAGGACAACATCTGGACGCAGGACCGCAAGGCGAAGATGTCGTCGGTGAAACAGGTCGAGCAGCTCGTGCGCATGTCGCGCGAGTTCGGCCGCGAGATCGCGAGCGGCCGCGAGGCGCGCGAGATCTATCGCATCGGGGAGTTCTATGCAAGCGCCGAAGAGACGCTTGCGCGCAACGGCTTCGCGCCCAATCGCGAGCCGAAGCGCCACAGCGCGCTGCAGCGCGCGGCCTGAAGGGGCTGACATGGCCGAGTCGACGGTGGTCGTGTTCGTACCGGGGTTGCGCGATCACGTGGACGACCATTGGCAGACCCTCCTTGCCGCGCGCCTGCAGCGCACCGCGTGCGTGCCCCGGCTGGGCAAGCACGTGCTGTCGATCGCCGCATGGGTCCGGGCGCTCGAGGACACGCTGGCTGCCATCGAAGGGCCGGTGTACCTCGCGGCGCACAGCGCGGGTGCCCTGATCGTGGCGCAATGGGCGCGGCAATCCCGCCGCCCCATCGTCGGCGCGCTTCTCGCGACGCCCCCGGACCTCGGGGCACCGCTTCCGGCGCCTTATCCCTCGCTCGAGACCTTCGCCGTGAACGGCTGGCTCCCCGTGCCCCGCACGCGGCTGCCGTTCCCGAGCATCGTGGCGGCGAGCCGCAACGACCCGATCGGCGATTTCGATCGCGTGTCGAGCCTCGCGGCCGACTGGGGCGCCACCCTGTACGACGCGGGCCGCGTGGGGCACCTCAACGGTGCCTCCGGCTTCGGCGAATGGCCGCAGGCGCCCGGCCTGCTGCAATCGCTGGGCCTTTCGCCCACCGCGCTCACCCGCATCGCTGCCTGACAAGGACGACAGATGGCCATAGTGGCACCTACGATGAACGGGGCGCAGAGCGACGCGCCCCTCGTGTCCCGCCCGTACGCGTGGCTGGTTTTCGGGCTGGTGTTCGGGCTGCTGCTTTCCGACTACATGTCGCGGCAGGTGCTGAACTCGGTCTTCCCGATGCTCAAGCAGGAATGGAACCTGTCGGACGCGGCGCTGGGCTCGCTTTCCGGTGTCGTGTCGGTGATGGTGGGCGTGCTCACGTTCCCGCTTTCGCTCGCCGCCGACCGCTGGGGCCGCATCGCCAGCCTGCGCATCATGGCGCTCCTGTGGATCATCGCCACCCTCGGTTGCGGGTTCGCCGCCTCGTACGAAAGCATGTTCGCGGCGCGCTTCCTCGTGGGCGTGGGCGAAGCGGCCTACGGCAGCGTGGGCGTGGCGGTCATCCTCAGCGTCTTTCCCGCGCGCATGCGTGCGACGCTCGCGGGCTCGTTCCTCGCCGGCGGCGTCTTCGGCTCCGTGCTCGGCATGGGGATCGGCGGCGCCGTGGCGGCGCAGCTCGGCTGGCGCTGGTCGTTCTACGCGATGGCGATCTTCGGCCTTGCGGTGCTGGCACTCTTCACGCTGCTCGTGACCGAGAAGCGCGTCGCGCCCGAGAAGCGCAACGCCGCCGCACAGCCTGCCGCGCGTCCCGCGGTGCTTTCGTTCCGCGGGCTGCTGCCGGGACTCTTCTCCGCGCGCTCGGTGGTGTTCGCGTACCTGGGCAGCGGGCTGCAGCTCTACATCGTCGGCGCGCTCATCGTGTGGATGCCGAGCTTCCTCAACCGCTATTACGGATTACCGACGGCGCGCGCGAGTGCCGCCGCGGCGCTCTTCGTGCTGGCGAGCGGCATCGGCATGATCGCCTGCGGGTCGCTCACCGACCGCTTCTGCCGCGAACGGCCGGTGCGCAAGTTCGCGATGGCGGTGGGGTTTTCGCTCGCCGCATGCGCCTTCCTCGCGACCGGCTTCAGCCTGCCCACCGGCACGGCGCAGCTCGTCCTGATCGGCTTCGGCATCCTGATGGCGGCCGGCACCACGGGTCCGGCCACGGCGATGGTCGCGAACGTGACGCACGTCTCCATCCACGCGACCGCGTTCGCCACGCTCTCGCTCGCCAACAACCTTCTCGGCATGGCGCCCGGCCCCATCGTGACCGGCGCGCTCGCCGACCATTTCGGGCTGCTCGCCGCCCTGCGGTACGGAAGCCTCGTGTGCCTCGTCGCCGCGGCGATGTTCGCGCTGGGCGCCCGGCATTACACCAGCGACGTGGAGCGGTTGCGGGCACGGAGCTGAAGAGCGCGTCAACGATGGCGCACCTTGCAGATGTAACCGCGGCGCGCTTGATGCCCGTCATGACTGCGGCAAAATGACGGCGTGCGAAAAATCAACATAGACGAGTCGGCAATCGCTGCGTTGTCGGCCAGGATGCCCTGGCGGCGATGGGTGGCCGTGGCCGTCTTCGCCGTGCTGATCGCGCAGGGCATGATCCGGACGAAGTTTCCCGAGGCGCCGTCGATCGCGACCGCCATCTCGATCAGTCTCCTGCAGTGGCTCGGATACGTGATCGCACTCGTGGGCCCGCTTCTTTGCGTGCCGCTCGCCATTCTTTCGGCACGCCAGCGGCCGAGGCCCGCGCGGGCGCAAGCCGCGCGGCGCCAGGAACCGATCCCGCGGCGTGCAGAGCCTGCGAAGGCGGCCCGCGATCTCTACCAGGAGTGGAAGAAAGCGGCGGCGCGGCCGGCCCCGGCCGGCGTCGACACGAGCCGCTGGAACCTCGCGCTGCTGCGGGCACTCGAGTGGAGGCGCCTGGAAGAGCTGGCGGCGGCCTACTTCCGCACGCTGCGCTTCAGGGTGAAGGAGGGACCTCCGGGTCCCGATGGCGGCGTGGACCTGCGCCTTTACGGCAGCGATTCAGGCAACGCGGGCGTATTGGTGCAATGCAAGGCCTGGGGCTCGTGGAAGGTCGGTGTGAAGGAGATCCGCGAGCTCTTCGGCGTGATGGCGGGGGAGGGCGTGAGCGAGGGCATCTTCGTGACGACGTCCTCGTTCACCGACGAAGCGGCCGAATGGGCGCGCGGCAAGAACATCACGCTCATCGATGGCGACGATTTCCTGCGCAAGCTTCGCGACCTTCCTGCGCAGGACCAGGCGCACATCCTCAAGCTCGCCACCAGCGGCGATTTCACGACGCCGTCGTGTCCTTCGTGCAGGACCAAGATGGTCAGGCGAATGGCGCAGGGTACGGGCGAGTCGTTCTGGGGTTGCTCGCGATTCCCGAAGTGCCACTCGAAAATTCGAATCGGGCGGGCGCAGGCTGCGGCTTGAGGCGAGCGAAGCCCTGGACGGGCGCTCCGTCGTCATTCCGGCGTAGGCCGGAATCCAATCACCGCAAATGGGGTCCCGGCCTTCGCCGGGACGACAGCACGACGGTCGTCATTCCGGCGTAGGCCGGAATCCAATCACCGCAAATGGGGTCCCGGCCTTCGCCGGGACGACAGCCAACCAAATGGGTCCCGGCCCTCGCCGGGACCACAACCGCGATTTACGCCATCGCAGGCAACTTGTAATCCGCGAGCTGCCTGCGCAGCTCCAGCTTCGAGAGCTTGCCCGTCGCCGTATGCGGCAGCGAATCGCGGAACAGCACGTCGTCCGGCATCCACCATTTCGCGATCTTTCCCTCGAGCGAGCCGAGGAGCTGCTCGCGCGTGAGCGTGCATCCTGCCTTCACGACGACCACGAGTAGCGGCCGCTCGTCCCACTTGGGATGCTTCACGCCGATCACCGCGGCCTCCGCCACCGCCGGGTGCGCCATGGCGAGCCCCTCGATGTCGATCGAGCTGATCCATTCGCCGCCGGACTTGATCACGTCCTTCGAGCGGTCGGTGATCTTCATGTAGCCGTCGGCGTCGATCGTCGAGACGTCGCCGGTGGGAAACCAGCCATTGCGCAGCGGGCTCGCGCGCTCGACGCCGAAGTAGCGTTCGATGACCCAGTGGCCGCGCGCTTCCAGGTCGCCGAAGGCGACACCATCGTGCGCCGCCTCGGCTCCATCGGCGGCGGCGATGCGCAGGTCGATGCCGTAGAGCGGCCGGCCCTGCTTCTCGCGGATCACGTCGAGCTCCTCCGGCGTGAGCGCATCGTGCTTCGGCAGCAGGTTGTTCACCGTGCCCAGGGGGCTCAGCTCCGTCATGCCCCACGCGTGGATGGCGGTCACGCGATGGCGCTCGCGGAACCTGCGGATCATCGCGGGGGGTGCCGCGGCTCCGCCAATCACCACGCGCTCGAGGGTCGAGAACGTGAGGTTGTTCTTCTCCATGTGCTGCAGCAGCGCCATCCACACCGTGGGCACGCCGAGCGCGATCGTCACCTTCTCGCTCTCGATCAGCTCATAGAGGCTCGCGCCGTCGAGGTTGGGACCGGGCAGCACGAGCTTGGCGCCCGCCATCGCCGCGGCGTACGGCGTGCCCCACGCGTTCACGTGGAACATGGGCACGACCGGCAGGACGACTTCCCGCGAAGACAGGGCGAAGCCATCGGGCGTGCACGCCGCGAAGCTGTGCAGCACCGTCGAGCGATGCGAATAGAGCGCGCCCTTCGGATTGCCCGTGGTGCCCGACGTATAGCAGAGGCTCGAAGCGCAGTGCTCGTCATCCACCGGCCACTCGAACGCGTCGCCTGCGGCCTCCACCAGGTCCTCGTAGCACAGCAGCTCCAGGGACGAGGCCGGCATGTGGGCACGGTCGGTCATCGCGATCCAGGCGCGCACGCCGATGCAGCACGGCGCGATCGCCTCCACCAGCTTGAGGAAGGTCACGTCGAAGAAGAGGCACACGTCGGCCGCGTCGTTCACGATCCATTCCACCTGCTCGGCGAAGAGCCGCGGGTTCACGGTGTGGCAGATCGCTCCGGATCCTGAAACCGCGTAGTACAGCTCGACATGGCGGTGCGTGTTCCAGGCGAGCGTCGCGACGCGATCGCCCTGGCCCACGCCCAGGGCGGCGAGGGCGTTGGCGAGCTGGCGTGCGCGGCGATGCGCATCGCGCCAGCCGTAACGGTGGATCACCCCTTCGGGCAGCCGCGAGACGATCTCGGTACGCGGGTGCCACCGGTCCGCGTGCCCGATGAGGGACGGGATCGTGAGCGGCATGTTCATCATCAGGCCTTGCATGGGGTCTCCTCGCGGCGCCATTGGGATGGCTTGCATTCTGGGCGCATCCAGGCGCGGCTTCCATCGCGCGAATCGATGAACGCGGATTCATCGATTTCGGCGATGTGCGGCCTTGTGGGGCGCCGGGACAATGGCGTCGGATTCCACAACTACAAATCTGGAGAGCACTTGATGCACGCACGACGTATCCGCCTCGCCAAAGCCACGCCCGCGGTCCTCGCCGCCGCCGTGTCGCTCGCACTGGCGCCGGCCGCCCATGCGGTCACCTTCGATCTCGAGGATGGCGCGCGCGTCATCTGGAACACCACGGCCTCCGCGGGCACCAGCGTCCGCATCGAGAGCTCGGACCCGAGGCTCATCCACCCGAACAACGCGGCGCTCTACGGCATCACCGGCGCGGTGGGTGGCAACACCGACGACAGCGACCTCAATTTCGAGAAGGGCAAGGCGTTCTCGACGCCGTTCAAGATCGTGAGCGACGTGGAGTACAAGCGTGGCGAGTTCGGTGCGCTGGTGCGCGCCAAGGCCTGGTACGACTACACGCTCGAGGAGAAGGGCGTTCGCCACGGCACGCTCGTGAACGGCTACACGCAGGGTGCCAAGCTCGACGACAGCAACTACGAGGACCTCGCCAAGTTCAAGGGCGTGTACCTCCTCGACGCGTATGGCTACGGCACCTTCCACCTCGGCGGCGACTACGACCTGCGCGCGCGCCTCGGCCGCCACGTGCTCAACTGGGGCGAGAGCGCCTTCATCCAGGGCCTGAACCAGATCAACCCGATCGACGTAGCCGCACTGCGCCGCCCCGGCACCGAGATCAAGGAAGTGCTCCTGCCGGTCAACATGATCTCCGGCAACCTGGGCCTGGGCCACGGCGCCTCGGTCGAAGCCTTCTACCAGCTCGAGTGGAAGAATTCGCCGGTCGACGGCTGCGGCACGTACTTCCTCACGGTGGATGCATCGGTGGGCCCGAACACGCAGAACGCGTGCCGCGGCGCCTTCCTGCAATCGCTCACGCCCGCGCAGGCGGCGCAGTTGAGCGGGCTGCTGCATCGCACGATCCCCGCGGGTGATGCGGGCGGTGCGGCGGCGGGTGCCTTCCTGCCGGCGACCGATACGAAGGAAGGCTCGAACGGCGGCCAGTATGGCGCGTCGTTCCGCTTCCAGGTGCCGACGATCGACACCGAGTTCGGCCTCTACGGCCTCACGTACAACGCGCACCTGCCGGTGCTCTCGACCATCAAGGGCAACTCGCCGTTTCCGCTCACGACGCAGCTCCTCGGCGCCGCCGGCAAGCAGGAGAGCGGCTTCTGGGAATATCCGAACGGCATCCGCCTTTACGGCCTGACGGCCGCGACCACCATCGCGGGCGTGGCCGTGGGCTCGGAGCTTTCCTATTCGCCCAACTTCCCGGTGCAGCTCTCCGCGGGTGACCTCATCGCGGGCCTCGTGTACGGCTCCGCGCCGCAGGCCCTCGCGGTGCTCGGCGTGTCGGCCCCCGTGGCCGCGATCATGAACGCCAACCGCGGCCCGCTCAACGCGCGCTTCCAGGCGGCGCAGAACGGCGACATCGTCGCCGGCTACGATCGCCTGAAGAAGACGCAGTTCCAGGTGAACGGCGCGCAGTTCTTCTCCAACGTGCTCGGCGCCGAGACGCTGCAGGTGGTGGGCGAAGTCGGCATGCAGCACGTGAACGTACCCGACAACGAGACCGGCGCGCGTTACGGCCGCTCGTTCGTGTTCGGCATCGGCACCGCGCCCAGCTTTGGCCCGCTCGCCACGGCGACGCCCGGCGGCTGCCCGCTGCTCAACACGCCCAACAACCCCGGTTGCGAGAACGACGGCTACGTGACCAGCTTCTCGTGGGGCTATCGCCTGCGCGGCCAGCTCGCGTACGCCAACGCCTTCGACCTCGGCTTCACCATCAAGCCCTCGGTGTTCTGGGGCCACGACGTGAGCGGTGTGGCCGCCGACGGCCAGTTCAACGAAGGACGCGGCACGCTCGGCTTGAACCTCGGCTTCGAGTACGCCAAGGCCTATACCCTCGACCTGGGCTACGTCGCCTACCGCAACGCGGCCAAGTGGGATCCGCTGCGCGACCGCGATTACGTTTCGATCAGCGTCAGCGCCTCGTTCTGACCCCCCACGATTCCAAGGAGATACAGATGAATCGCAAGACCACCACTCCGCTCGCCGTCGCACTGGCACTCACGATGGGCGCGTCGCTGGCACACGCAGGCGCCACGGCACAGGAAGTCGAGCGCCTCGGCCGCGACCTCACCCCCGTCGGCGCCGAGAAGGCCGCCAGCAAGGACGGCGCGATCCCCGCATGGGACGGCGGCCTCACCAAGGCGCCCGCCGGCTTCGATGCGAAGAAAGGCTACGCGGACCCGTTCGCGTCCGAGAAGCCGCTTTTCACGATCACCGGCGAGAACGCGCAGCAGTACGCCGACAAGCTCTCTCCCGGCCAGCTCGCGATGCTGAAGAAGTACCCGACGCTCAGGATGAACGTGTATCCCACGCACCGCACCGCGGCCCTGCCGCAGGCGCAGTACGACGACGTGAAGAAGAACGCCGCGGCCACCGAGCTCATCTCGGGTGGCAACGGTGTCGCCAAGTCGGGCACGAGCTCGGTGCCGTTCCCCTTCCCGAAGGCGGGTGAAGACCTGCTGTGGAACCACAACTTCCGCTGGAGGGGCGGCAGCGTCGAGCGCGAGAGCTCGTGGTACGTGGTGCAGCCGTCGGGCGCCAACTTCCGCGTCGCGACCACCGACCGCTTCGTGTTCGAGAACGCGGGCTATCTCGACAGCAAGCGCGACAACATGAACTTCGTCTGGTCGGGCTACTACCGCATGCCGGCCACGCTCGAGGGCACGATCCTCCTCGTCTGGGACACCATCGACCAGGGCAAGGAAGCGCGCAGCGGCTGGATCTACAACGCCGGCCAGCGCCGCGTGCGCCGCGTGCCCGACCTGTGCTGCGACTTCAGCGCCGACGGCACGGAAGGCCTGCGCTTCACCGACCAGTACGACGCCTGGAACGGCACGACCGACCGCTACTCGTGGAAGCTCGTGGGCAAGAAGGAGATGTACATCCCCTACAACGACTACAAGCTCTCGGACAAGTCGCTGAAGCCCGCGGACGTGCTCAAGCCCGGCCACGTGAATTCGGACCTGCTGCGCTACGAGCTGCATCGCGTGTGGGTCGTCGAAGGCACGCTCAAGGAAGGCAAGCGCCACGTGTTCGCCAAGCGCGTCATGTACTTCGACGAGGACTCGTACCAGGTCGCCGCCGCGGATCTCTACGACTCGCGCAACCAGCTCTGGCGCTACCAGGAGACGTTCGCGATGCAGTACTACGACGTGAACGTGCCGTGGTACTCGGGCATCGGCTTCTACGACCTCAACTCGGGCGCCTACACGCTGGCGTTCACGAGCTTCGAGGAGAAGTCGGCGCCGGTGTTCGGCGTGCGCGGCAAGCTGGCCGACTTCCAGCCGGATGCGCTTCGCCGCATGGGCACGAAGTGATGGAAGGCAAGCGTTTGCTCGCAGCAGCGGCGCTGCTGATGTTCTGTGCCGCTGCGCTCTCGCTGGTGATGGCCGCGAAGCAGGGCTTCGAGCCGGAGACCACCGTCCGCCGCGTCGACCGCCTGGGGCTGATCGCCCTGGTGCACGCGGGCGACCGGCTGGTCGCGGCGGGGGAACGCGGGCGCATCCTCGTGTCGCGCGATTCGGGGGCGACGTGGCAGGTGGCGAGCACGCCCACCTTCAACACGCTGACGTCGCTCTCGTTCGTCGATGCAAGGACCGGCTTTGCCACCGGCCACCAGGGCGTGCTGCTGCGCACGGTGGACGGCGGCGAGACCTGGCAGCAGATGGCGCTGGGCGGCAAGGAAAAGCCGGCGCTTCTCGCGGTGCGCGTGGACGGCATGCGCGGCATTGCGGTCGGTGCATACGGCGCCTATTTCGAAAGCGCCGATGGCGGCATGACGTGGACGCCGCGCCACATCCTCGACAACGATTTCGATCGCCACCTCACCGGCCTCGCGGCCTGCGGGCGTGATTGCCTCGTGATCGCCGGCGAGGCGGGCACCATCGTGCGCTCCGAAGATGCCGGCGCCACCTGGCAGCGCGTGACCTCGCCATACGAGGGCTCGTTCTTCGGCGCCGCCGGTCTCAAGGACGGCGCGGCGATCGTCTTCGGCATGCGCGGCCATGCGTTCCGCAGCCTCGATCGCGGCCAGACCTGGCAATCGATCGATCTCGCCAAGTACACCGGCGCCCTGCAGGGTGCCACGGTCGATGGCAACGGCAACGTCGTGCTCACCGGCGCCGACGGGTTCGTCGCCACGAGCGTCGACGGCGGCAACACCTTCGCAACCGGCGCGCTTCCCGGCCGGCCCACCATCTCTGCACTACTGCCCGTGGCAGGACGCGTGCTCTTCGCAGGGCCCGCCGGCCTGCGCTGGGCCGAGCCGGCCCACTGATCGGACATATGGAAATGAAGGATCCCGGGCCGCTCGCCCGCGACCATTTCGGCAAGAGCCGGGTGGGTCTCGTCTCGTACTACATCTTCCACTGGCGCGCGCCGCTGCTCGCCATCGGCGTGCTGCTCACGCTGCTGTTCGCGTGGTCGGCTACGCGCCTCGACGTGCAGGCGGGCTTCACCAAGATGCTGCCGCTGCAGCACCCGTACATGAAGACGTTCCTGGACTACCAGGGCGATTTCGGCGGCGCCAACAAGGTGCTGGTATCGGTGCAGGCGCGCCGCGGCACGATCTTCACGCCCGAGGGGCTGGCGAAGCTCAAGGCCGTGCACGAGGATCTCTTCTTCACCCCCGGCGTGGATCGCTCGAGCGTGCTGTCGCTCTACAGCCCGAACACCATCTTCATGGAGGTGGTCGAGGACGGCTTCCGCGCCGGTCCCGTGCTGCCCAGCAACTTCGTGGCCTCCCCGCAAGGCTTCGACGAGCTGCGCGCGAACCTGCTCAAGTCGCAATGGGTCGGCCGCATCGTGGCCTCGGATTTCTCCGCCGCGCTGGTCTCGATCTCGCTCCTCGAGCGCGATCCCGATACGGGCGCGCGCCTGGATCTCAAGCGCGTGGGTGCGGCGCTGGAAGCGATCCGCGCCAAGCACGAGGACGACCGCTTCTCGATCCACATCGTGGGCTTCGCCAAATCCACGTCCGACATCGCCGCCGGCGCCTCGGGTGTGATGGTCTTCTTCGGCATCGCCTTCGCGATCACCGCGGGGCTCCTGTTGTGGTATTCGGGATCGTGGAAGCTCGCGGGCCTGGCACTCGCCGTTGCCGTGACGCCGGTCGTGTGGCTGCTGGGGCTGCTGCCGATGCTGGGCCTCGCGCTCGATCCGCTGTCGATCCTGGTGCCGTTCCTCATCTTCTCCATCGGCGTGAGCCACGCGGTGCAGATGACCAATGCGTGGAAGCTCGAGGTGCGCGACGGCCGTGACGGCCTCACCGCCGCACGCATCGCGTTCGTGAAGCTCTTCATCCCGGGTGCCAGCGCGCTGCTCGCCAACGCGATCGGCTTCCTGGTGATCGCGTTCGTGAAGATCGAGATGGTGCAGGAGCTGGTGTATACCGCCACGCTCGGCGTCTCGCTCATGATCGTCACCAACAAGCTGCTGCTGCCGATCCTGCTGTCGTACCTGCGCCTGTCGTCGTCCGAGGTCGTCGCGCGCCGTCCGCGCCCGCGGCATGCGCCGACGCGCTGGTCGCACCTCGTCGCCATCACGCGCCCGCGCAACGCCGGCATCGTCATCGCGGTGAGCCTGGTGCTGCTCGCCTTCGGCATGTGGAAGGCGCGCGACCAGGTGATCGGCGATGCGAGCCGCGGCGTGCCCGAGCTGCGCGCCGATTCCCGCTACAACCGCGACGTGGACGAGATCGCGAAGCGCTTCGCCATCGGCGTGGACGTGCTGCAGGTGATCGCCCAGGGCGATGCGCCCGCGTCGTGCACGCAATACGAGACGCTCGACGCGGTGGATCGCTTCGAGTTCCTCATGCGGCAGACCGAGGGCGTGCAATCCGTCCGCGGCGTCGCAGGCTTCGCCAAGATGGCCGCCGTCGGCTACAGCGAGGGCGACGTGAAGTGGGCCGCCATCCCCGATACGCGCGAGCAACGCAACCAGGCGGTGATGTTCTCGACCCGCAGCGGCGGCGACCTCGTGAACCGCGACTGCTCGGCGATGAACATCTCGGTCTTCACGGCCGACCACCAGGCGGCGACCCTCGCTCACATCGTCTCCGAGGTGAAGCGCTTCAAGGAATCGTTCGACGGCAAGGGCGCGAAATTCCTGCTCGCCTCGGGCAATGCCGGTGTCATGGCCGCGACCAACGAAGCGGTCGCTGCCGCGGACCACTGGGTCAACTGGGCGCTCTTCCTCACGGTGAGCGTGCTCTGCCTGCTCACGTTCCGCTCCTGGCGCATCACGTTGTGCATCGTGCTGCCGCTGGGCCTGGTGACGGTGCTCTGCTATGCGCTGATGGCGATGCTCGGCATCGGCATGAAGGTGAACACGCTGCCGGTCGTGGCGCTCGGTGTCGGCGTGGGCATCGACTACGGAATCTATCTCTTCGAGGTCATTCGCCACGAGATGCGCAGCCGCAACGCGACGCTGCAGGCGGCCCTGGTCGAGGCGCTGCGCCAGCGCGGCACCGCGTCCCTCTTCACCGCCGCCACGAT
>DATMJE010000389.1:0-2195 GCA_035553995.1 Usitatibacter sp.
ACGAAGAGGTCCGCCACCTCCTCCTTCGACTTGTGCACGGCGGGCGCCACGATGTGCGACGGCGGCTCGTGGGCGAGCTGCAGGATGTATTCGCCGAGGTCGGTCTCCACCACCTGCACGCCCGCGAGCTCGAGGTGCTCGTTCAAGTTGATCTCTTCCGAGACCATCGACTTGGATTTCGTGACCTTGCGAACGTTGTTCTTCTTCGCGATGTCCACCAGGATGCGGCAGGCTTCGTCGGCGCTTTCGGCCCAGTGCACCACGGCGCCGCGGCGCGTTGCGTTGCGCTCGAACTCCACGAGGTACGCATCGAGGTTGGCGATGGTGCGGTCGCGCAGGGCGGCGGCGTGGGCGCGGATCTCCTGCCAGCAGTCGACGTCGAGCACGGCGCGCGCGCGGGCATCGACGAATTTCATCGTCTTCATGTTCTTCTGCAGCGCCGGGTCGTCCAGCTTCATCGACGCGTTGCGCTTGAAGAACATCGACTGGACCTGCATCTCAGCCCTCCCCCGCGATGATCTCGGCGTAGTGCAGCACGCGCGTCTCCATGTCACCCTCGCGCCGCAGCCGCCCCTCGATGTTGAGCAGGCATCCCAGGTCGCCGCCCGCGATCACCTTCGCCCCCGACAGGTGGATGCTCGCGCACTTGTTCGCGGCCATGCGCGTGGAGATGTCGCCCAGCTTGATCGAGAACGTGCCGCCGAAGCCGCAGCATTTCTCCGCCTCGGGCATCTCGGCGAGCGTGGCGCCGGCCTTCTCCAGCAGCTCGCGCGGCTGGCGCTTGACCCCCAGCTCGCGCAGTCCCGAGCAGCTATCGTGGTAAGTGACCTGCCCCTCGAAACGGCCGGGGACCGCGCTCACCTTGAGCACGTTCACGAGGAAATCCGAGAGCTCGTACCACTTCGCCGCGAGCGCCCGGAATTCCGGTTCCTCGGGCTCGCCGTGGAAGAGATCCTCGACGTAATGGACCTTCACCTGCCCGGAGCAGGAGCCGGAGGGCGCCACGATGTAATCGCAATCGCGGAATTCCGCGAGCACCTTGCGCGCGATCGCCTTCGAGATCTCGCGCGCTCCCGAGTTGTAGCCCGGCTGGCCGCAGCAGGTTTGCGCCTCGGGCACGACCACCTCGCAGCCATTGGCTTCCAGCAGGCGAATGGCCGCGAAGCCAACGGCGGGCCGCGAGAGATCGACGAGGCAGGTCACGAAGAGTCCGACTTTCATCGCCCCATTATCACCTGCCGGGGACGGAGTTACATTACGGCAATCGACCCACGAGAGGAGAACACCGATGGCCTTCCCCCTGTTCGCGACGACGATCGCCGGCAGCCTTCCCAAGCCCGCGTGGCTGGCGGAGCCCGAAAAGCTCTGGGCGCCCTGGAAGCTGGACGGGCGCGCGCTCGACGAAGGCAAGCGCGACGCCGTGCGCCTCGCCGTCTTCATGCAGGAGAAGGCCGGCATCGACATCGTGACCGACGGCGAGCAGACGCGCCGCCACTTCGTGAACGGGTACATGGAGAAGCTCGAGGGCATCGACTTCAAGAACCTGAAGACGGTGCACATCCGCAACCGCTACGACGCCAACGTGCCGCGCGTGGTCGGGCAGGTCGTGCGGCCGGCGCCCGTCCACAGCGAGGACGTGAAATTCCTGCGCTCGATCACCACCAAGGCCATCAAGTTCACGCTGCCCGGCCCCATGACGATGGTGGACACGCTCTACGACGAGCACTACGGCAGCCGCGAGAAGCTCGCCATGGCCTTCGCCGAGATCCTGAACCAGGAGGCGCGGGAGCTGGCCGCGCTCGGCGTGGACGTGATCCAGTTCGACGAGCCCGCGTTCAACGTGTACTTCGACGAGGTGCGCGACTGGGGTGTCGCGGCCCTCGAGCGCGCGCGTGCGGGTGTCCGCTGCAAGACCGCGGTGCACATCTGCTACGGCTACGGCATCGAGGCGAACAACTCGTGGAAGAAGACCCTCGGCGACGAGTGGCGCCAGTACGAGAACACCTTCCCGCTGCTTGCCAAATCCAGCATCGACCAGGTGTCGCTCGAATGCGCGAACTCCCACGTGCCCATCGAGCTCATCGGGCTGCTGGAAGGCAAGGACGTCATGGTCGGCTGCATCGATGTCGCCAGCACACGCGTGGAGACGCCGGAGGACGTGGCGAAGATCATCCGCGCGGCGCTGAAATACGTCC
>DATMJE010000390.1:0-8621 GCA_035553995.1 Usitatibacter sp.
TGATGATGATCGCGAGCACGCTCGCGAAGATCGGACGTTCGATGAAGAAGCGGGAGAAATTGCCCATGGAAGGTTACTTCCCCTGTTGCGCCGGTTGCGCGGGTTTTTGAGCGGCTTGCGCGGGTGCGCCCTGCGCGGGCGCGGCACCGGGGGCGCCTGCCCCGGCCTGCGCCGTCGGGCCCGAGCCCGGCGGATGCGGCTGGACCGGCGCGCCGGGGCGCACCTTCACGAGGTTGTCCACGATCACCTGGTCGCCTTCGGCCAGGCCCGCGGTGATGATCATCTCGTTGCCGATCCAGTTGCCGGTCTGCACCGTCTTGGGCACGACCTTGTTGTCGGCGCCGACGGTCATCACCATCTTCGCCTGCTCCGTCTGCAATACCGCGTTCTGCGGTACGAGGATCGCGTTCTGCTCCCCCGCGAGCACGCGCACCTTCAGGAACTGGCCGGGCAGCCACCGGGCCTGCGGATTCGGGAACTCGGCGCGCAGCTGCACGGCGCCCGACTTCTGGTCCACGGTCGTGCTGGTGAAGTTGAGCCTGCCGTTGTCGGCGAGGATCTTGCCGTCCTCGCTCACGAGCTGCACGCGCGCGGCGTTGCGTTCCGTGCCGCGGATGGTGTTGAAGTCCGGCTCGGCGAGCGGGAAGCGCACCCAGATGGGGTTGACCTGCGAGATCGTCGTGAGCAGCGCCGCATCCGTGTTCGCGGTGACGAGGCTGCCCTCGGAACGCAGCGCGCGGCCGGTGATGCCGCCGATGGGCGCGGTGACCCTGGTGTACGAGAGGTTGAGCTGCGCATCCTTGAGCTTCGCCTCCGCCACCGCGATCGCCGAGGTGGCGGTGCGCGCGGCGGCCACTGCCGTGTCGTATTCACGCTGGCTGATGGCCTTCTCGGCCGCCAGCGGCTGCAGGCGCTTGGCATCGGTCTCGGCGAGGTCGCGCTTCACGCGCTCCTGCGCGAGCTCCGCCCGCGCCTGCTCGGCGGCGAGCTCGTACGTGGACGGGTCGATCACGAAGAGCACCTGGCCCGCGCGCACCGCATCGCCTTCCTGGTAGAGCCGCTTCTCGAGGATGCCGCTCACCCGCGCACGGATCTCGACCTCGCGGGAGCCCTCGGCCTGGCCCACCGCCTCGAGCGACACCGGGACCTTGCGCAGCTTCGCGGGAATCACGCTGACGGGCATGGCCGGCGGCGGCCCTCCCGCGGCGGGCGCGCCGGCCTTGGCCTCGCCCTCCTTCTTGCCGCATCCAGCCAGCGAAACGGCGAGCACGAGCGCGGAAACGAAAACGAGGGGACGACGCGAAGGCGTTGGGATCATGGGGTCGGGAAGGAAAAATACCGGCAGGAAACGGGCTTATTGCGTATTATATACGTTCTAGAACGTATGTAAATAACGGAATCCCGGATGCGCAGGACCAAGGAAGAGGCGGCCAACACGCGCGCGGCCATCGTCGACGCGGCGCTGCGTTGCTTCGACCGCCACGGCATAGCGAGTTCAACCCTGGAGCAGATCGCCTGCGAGGCGGGCGTGAGCAAGGGCGCCATCTACCACCACTTCGACGGCAAGCGGCAGATCCTGCGCGCGATTCGCGACCAGCTTACGCTTCCCCTGCTCGACGCGGCGGACACGGCGCTGCTGCAAGCGGGCGACATTCCCGCGCTCGAGCGCATCGAGCGCTTCCTGCTCGGCATGCTGGAGAGCCTGGAGCAGGACCCGCGCCGCCGCTGCGCGCTGTCGGTGATGCTGTTCAAGTGCGAGTACGTGGGCGACCTCGAGGAGGAGCTCGCCGGCTGGCGCCGCAACAACGACCGGCTGGTGAAGGCCTTCGAGGCGGCGTACAACCACGCCCGCACCGCGGGAGAGATGGCCCGCTGCATCGATCCGCGCGCGGCGGCCGTGGAAACGCTCATGTTCTTCGCCGGCTCCATGCGCGTGTGGCTGCTGGACAACCGTCGTGCCGGGCTGCGCAGGGATGCCCGCGCCGCCATCGTCACGCACGTGCGCTGCCGCGCGGTGCGCTAAGGGAATCCCCTAGACCAGCAGGGATTTCGCCAGCGCGTCGCGAATGCGGTTGATCGCGAGCTCGCGGCTCAGCGTCTGCTTCGAGATCACCGCCTCGGTCTGCGACATGAGGCGGCGCTGCTGGTCCTCGTCGAACGAATGGCTCGTCACCACGATCACCGGGATCGCGCGCGTGCGCGGATCGGACTTGAGCTCGTCCAGCACGTCGAAAGCGGTCATGTCCTGCAGCAGGAAGTCGAGCAGGATCACGTGCGGCACGAGCTCCCGGGCAAGCGCCACGCCCTCGGGCCCCGTCGCCGCCTCGCTCACGTCGAAGGCCTCGCCCGCGAGGTGCCGGCGCACGATGTAGCGCGAGCGCTCGTCGTCGTCGATCACCAGCACGCGCGGCGCGCGGCTGGTACGCGTGAGCGTCTTGAGGCGCTTCAGCAGCCTCTCCTGGTCGATGGGCTTCAGCCAGAACTCGTCCGCGCCGAGCGCGCGCGCCTTCTGCTCGCGATTGGTCACCGTCACGACCAGCACCGGAATGTCGTGCGTGCGCGGCTCGCGCTTGAGCTCGCCCAGGAAAGCCCACGAAGCCTCGCCTTCGAGCATGATGTCGAGCACGATCGCCGCCGGCCGCGTCTGCGCGAGGAGCTCCCGCGCGGCGTCGATGGTGCGGGCCGGCATCACGTGGAAGCCCGCCATCACGAGGTACTTCTCGTAGACGAACATCTGCTTGCGGTCGTCCTCGACGACGAGGATCGACGCGGCGCCCGGCGCGCGGTGGCGGCTGCGCTCCACCAGCTCCTTCATCTCGCGCGCCTCCGGGTGCTGCGCGGGCAGCCGCAGCGTGAACGTCGAACCGCGGCCGGGCTGGCTCACCACCTGGATGTCGCCGCCCAGCAGCTCCGCCAGCCGCCGCGACAGCGACAGCCCCAGCCCCGTGCCCTTCACGCGCGTGGGCGGGGCGGTTTCCACCTGCCCGAACTCCTCGAAGATATGGTCCAGGTGCTCCGGCGCGATGCCGATGCCGGTGTCGGCCACGCGGACCTCGAGCCTGCCGTCCGCCACGGCGCAGCTCACGCGCACCTCGCCACGCAGCGTGAACTTGAGCGCATTGGAGACCAGGTTGCGCACGATCTGCGCGACCTTGGTGCGATCGGTCTCGAGGCTGGCCGTGGCCGACTCCTCGAAGATGAGCGCCACGTCGGAATCGCGCGGCAACAGCGGGCGCAGCATGCCGCGCAGCGATGCGACGAGCTCGGCCAGCTCGAACTTCTCCACGCGCACGGCGGCCTTGCCCGCGTCGGCGCGCGAGAGGTCGAGGAGGTCGTCGACGAACTGGCTGAGCTCCTCGGCGGAGGTACGGATGAAGCCGATCTGCTTCGACTGCTCGGAGGTGAGCGGCCCGTCCAGCCCGTCCAGCAGCAGCCGTGCAAGCCCCTGGATGGCGTGCAGCGGCGTGCGGAACTCGTGGCTCACGTTGGCGACGATGCGCGACTTGAGCTCGGCGGCCTCGGCGAGCTGCGCCGCGCGGTCCTCGAGCTCCGTGTGCATGCCGAGCACGCCCTGGTGAGCCTCGGAGAGCTCGCGATGCAGGCGCAGGGTTTCGTCGTGGCGCCTCTGCAGCTCGCGCTTCTGCGCCACCACCTCGCGGTTGAGCGTGAGGACCTCCTGCATCGAGTCGGAGAGCTGGTCGATCGCGCGCAGGTACGCCTCGGGCGCGAGGTGGCCCACGAGGATGATGCCTGCCTCGTGCGGCCGGGCGCTGAAGCCGATCGTGGCGGGCACGCCGCGCACGATGAGCGACACCTCCCAGTCGGCCACCTCGTGCGAGGCACCCTGCTCGAAGAGCGCCAGCAGCTTGGGGCGCGTGCCGGGCGCCGCGAGCGCTGCCAGGACGGCTCCGGGCTCGATCGCGAGCGCGCGGCGGCAGCGCTCGTCGCACCAGGCGACCACGCCCTGCGCATCGCACACCAGGGCGAATTCGCGGCTCAGCGATTCGAATTCGTGCGCCGCGGGCGCGGCGCCGCCTGGGGAAATCACGCCGCCACGCCCAGCGCGGATTGCGCCGTTTCGACGAAGGCCGCCGCCTGCGGCAGCGTGCCAAGGACGCCCTGCACCGTCGCGAGGAACACGGCCATGTCGCGCGGCGTGGCACTGTGCTCGCGCACGTGCACGGCGAGCCAGCGTGTGTGCTCGAGGAGCGTATCCGGGGAGCCGATGGCGAGCGCATCGGCGACGTACGAAAGGTAATTCGCAGCATCGTCCTCGAGCGCACCGCGCCCGCGCGCGTCCCGCTTCCAGCCGTGCGGCTGGCGCTCGCGGAATGCGGCGGCGACCTCGCGCGCCAGGGGATCGGTCGCTTCCTGCAGGCGGCGCGCCTCCCCGCCTTCATAGAGCAGCGCTTCCCGCGCCACCGTGAGCAATGCGACGGCCTGCTCGCGCGCGGGCCACGGCTGCTCCGTGATGGCCAGTGCCAGCAGCCGGAAATTCTCGTCGAGATGGCGGGTGCACATGCCGCGCGTGGCGAGCACCTCGCGCAGCCACACCGCATAGCGCACGAGGACGTGCGGCTCGCCATTGGCGAGCGCCCGCGCGAGGTACTTGAGGTGGTAGTCGCTGTCCTCGTCCGCATGCCGGCGGCCGCGATCGCCGAAGCGCTCGGACCAGAAGGGATCGCGGTACATCTCCTGCAGCACGCGTTGCGACAGCGCTCGTCCTTCGCGCTCGAGGTACTGGACCAGGCGCTCGCTCACGGGGCGTTGCTCCGGCCGGTGAGGCGGCACGCGGTCTCGATGACGGAACCGGCCTCGGGGGCGCACGTCTCGACCGCGCAGGACTCGGCGAGGCCCGGCTCCCAGTCGAGCGCATGGCCGCCGACGAGCAGCGGCAGCGCGGGAAACTCGGCGCGCAGGCGGATCACCGCTTCACGCAGCGCGGGCGCGTTGAAGCTCATGGTGACGGACAGGGCAAGCAGGTCCGCGCCCTCCTCGTGCAGCATGGCGACGAGATCCTCGAGCGGGACGTTGGCACCGAGGTAGCGCACCTCGAAGCCGCCGAGGTCGAGGAAATCGGCCACCAGGCGGGCGGGAAACTCGTGGTACTCGCCTGCCACGCACGCGACCACGACCTTGCGGCCCAGGCGCGGCTCGGGCCGTGCTTCCTCGAAGAGGCGCGACATGACCACGTGCGAGATGGCGGTGGCCATGTGCTCCTGCGCGATGCTGATGCGGTTCTGCTGCCACAGCCGGCCGATCTCGCGCTGCGCGGCCTGCACCACGCCCGCCTGCAGCGTGCGCACGGAGTGGCCCTCGCGGATGCCATCCTCGAGCACGAGGCGCACGGCCTCGCGCCGATCGCCGGCGAGCTGCGCCTCGAGGTAGCGGCCGAAGAGGTGTCCGAGCGCGTGCGCGCCGGCGTTCTGGTCCATGGCGATGGCCTCAGCCGGCCCGGAGGACCGTGGTCTCGTCGCGTGTGCCACCCGCGTGCGAGCCCCCGATGGCCTCTTCGAGCCGCTGCGGCTCGACGGGCTTGGTGAGGTGCATGTCGAAGCCGGCCGCGGCGGCGCGGGCGCGATCGCGCTCCTGGCCGTAGCCGCTCACCGCGATGAGGTAGGCGAACTCGGTTTCGGGCAGGCGGCGCAGCCGTCCTGCAAGTTCGTAGCCGTCCATGCCGGGCAGGCCGATGTCCAGCAGCGCGACCTCCGGCGAGAAGCAACGCGCCGCCTCCAGCGCCTGCCAGGCGCTGTGGACGACGGTGACCTCGTGGCCACCCGCTTCGAGCAGGATGCGCACGGTCTCGGCGGCGTCGGCATTGTCCTCGACGACGAGGATCCGCCTCGGGCGAGTGGATGCGGGCATGCGTGCGCGCACCGACGTTCCCTCCCCGGCCACATTGCCGGCAAGCGGGAGCTGGATGGTGAAGCAGCTGCCCTTGTCACGCCCGCCGCTCTTCGCCTCGACGCGTCCGCCGTGCATCTCCGCCATGCTGCGCACCAGCGACAGGCCGATGCCCAGCCCGCCCTGGGAGCGCTCGAGCGAACGCTCGTCCTGGACGAAGAGGTCGAACACCGCGGCCAGCATCTCGCTGGTAATGCCCATGCCCTCGTCGTGCACGGCGAGCACGATGCCGTCGTCGGCCACGCGGCCTTCCAGGCGGATCACGGCGCCGCCGCCCGAGAACTTCGACGCGTTGTGCAGCAGGTTGCCGAGCGCCTGCGCGAGGCGCACCGCGTCCACATGCAGCCAGGTATCGCGCAACGGCGACTCGACGCGCAACTGCTGGCCGCGCGCATCGATGTAGGGCCGCGCGGTCTCGACCGCCGCATCGAGGATCGAGCCCAGCGTCACCAGCGAGCGCCGCAGCACGATCTTGCGCTGCGTGATGCGCGAGACTTCGAGGAGGTCATCGACCAGGCGTGCGAGGTGCTCGACCTGGCGCTTCACGATGGCGCGGGCGCGCTCGCGCAGGCGCTGGTCGTCGTGCGCGAGGATCTCGGCGGCATTGCGGATGGGGGCGAGGGGATTGCGCAGCTCGTGCGCCAGCATCGCGAGGAACTCGTCCTTGCGGCGATCGGCCTCGCGCAACGCGATCAGCGCCGCCTGGCGGTCGGTCTCGGCCTGGCGCAGGCGCAGCAACGCCGTCACGTGGGCGACGAGCTCTTCGGGCTCGATCGGCTCGACGAGATAGCCGTCGGCGCCCGCATCCAACGCGGCCACCCGGTCCTTCGGATCGACGGCGCAGGCCGAGGTCTGCAGGACCACGGGATGCGCGCTGCCGGGCGCCGACTTGATCCACGCGCAGAGATCGCGGCCGTTGCCGTCGGGCAGGCGCACGTCGAGGAGGACGAGGTCGAAACGGCGCTCCAGCAGCAGCGCCTTGGCCTCCGACACGGCGGCGGCCTCGACGACTTCGAAGCCCGCGTGCTGGAGGATGCGGGTCTTCAGGTAACGCTTGGGCTCACTGTCGTCGACATTGAGGAGGGTCGCGCGCGGCGGCTTCAAGCCGGTACCTCGGCCGGGCGCGCGAGGGCCCGTTCCGCTGCCGCAAGGGGTGGGGTCAAATCCATGGCCTAATGATCGTTCCAAAATTCCCGGGGGTCTGTAGGAAAGCGCCGACGATGTCCCTTCACGCCCTTCTCGCTACGGCCACCCGCCCGGCCCACGACGCCCTGGAGCGCAGCCTCGACCTCGAGCGCGACCTCTCGCCCGCGAACTACGGCCTGTACCTGCGCTGCATGCACGCCTTCCTGCGCGAAACGGAGGGCGCGCTCGCGGAGGACCCGCGGTTGGCGGATTGCGGGCTCGCGCTCGATGCGCGCCGCAAGCTGCCGTGGCTGGAACGCGACCTCGATGCGCTCGGGCTCGAGGCGCTCGAGCCCACCGAAACACCGGTCCTTCCCGCGGACATTCACCGGCGCATCGGCTGGGTGTATGTGCTCGAGGGCTCGACGCTCGGCGGCCGTGTCCTCTACCGCCGTATCGCGCCGCACCTGCATCTCTCGGCCGAGCGCGGCGCCGCCTTCCTGAACGGCCATGGCGAGCACACGGGCGAGATGTGGAAGCGCTTCGTCGCGGCGCTCGATGCGCTGCCGCTCACGGGTGCGCAATCGCTGGAGTGCGTGGCGGGCGCCCGCGAGGCTTTCGCCGCCGTGGGCGACTTCTTCATCGCATGCGGGTGGCCGAATCGTGCTGCGCCGTAAGGCGATGAGTGCGCGATGCGCCGTAAGGCGCAATTCGTGATTGCGGCGATGTGGCAGGTGCCGTCGCCACGTTTACATCACACCACGCATCAATCCCCGGTGGCCTGCGTCGCCTCCGCCGCAACCGGCTCGACCCGCCCGCGCCCACGACCGAAAAGGCGCATCACGCCGCGATAAAGCAGTCGCACGCCGAAAATCGTGAGCAGTGCCTCGAGGATCGTGAGCAGGAACGCGAACACCGGGTTCATGCGCGCATGGCGGCGATGGAACTTGGCGATCGCACGGTCGCGCGAGATCTCGATCGAGTCGTAGAAGGTCGGCACCACGAGCAGCGTGAGCATGGTCGACGTGATCGTGCCGCCGATGATCGCGACCGCCATCGGGCGATAGAACTCGCCGCCCTCGCCGAGCGCGAGCGCGACCGGCGTCATGCCGGCGATGAGGGCGAAGGTCGTCATCAGGATCGGCCGCAGGCGCACGCGCCCGGCGTGCATCAGCGCCTCCTCGCGGTCGATGCCCTTCGCCTCCTCCTTGCGCGCGCAGTCGAGGAGCAGGATCGCGTTCTTCGCGACCAGCCCCATCAGCATGATGATGCCGATGAAGCTCATGAGGTTGAGCGATCCGCCGGTGACGAGCAGCGCCAGCACCACGCCGATGAGCGAGAGCGGCAGCGACAGCATCACCGGGAGCGGCGCCGTGAACGAGCCGAACTGCATCACCAGCACGAGGTACATGAGCGCGATGCCCATGACGAGCGCGATGAACATCTCGCGGAACACCTCCTGCTGGTCGCGGGAAGCGCCGCCCAGCGTGAGGCCGTAGCCCGTCGGGAAGTCGATCGACTTGGCGAGCTTGAGCGCATCGGCCGTGACCTCGCCCGAAGCGCGTCCCTGGACGTTCGCGGAGACCGTCACG
>DATMJE010000391.1:0-5348 GCA_035553995.1 Usitatibacter sp.
GATCGCGCATCGGCTCTCCACCATCGTGGATGCCGACGAGATCCTCGTCCTCGACCAGGGCCGCATCGTCGAGCGCGGCTCCTTCCGCCAGCTCCTCGAGGCCAACGGCAAGTTCGCCGAGATGTGGCGCCTCCAGCTCGAAGAAGGCCGCAAGCAGCAGCAAACCTAAAATGGGGACGTACCCCATTTCCCGCGTGCGGGAACGCTGTTCCTCCAGACTGAAAATCGGGACGGACCCGATTTCCCGCATGGCGGGACGGCGTTCCTTCATACGGGAAATGGGGTACGTCCCGATTTACGACAGGAAATCCCGGAGGGCGGTGAGCACGGCGCGCGGAGCTTCGCTCATCAGCGAGTGGCCCGCGTCGAGCGCGACGAGCCTGGCGCCGGGGATGGCGGCGGCGGCGTCGCGGCCGGCCCTGAATGGCGTCATCTGGTCCTGGCGCCCGGCGATCACCAGTGTCGGGACCGCGAGCGCCTTCAGCGCCTCGGCCGGGACCCGATAGGCATCGCACGCCGCAAGATCCGCGTGCAGCACCCCGGAACGCGAGCGTTCGTTGAGATGACGGCTGGCACCCAGCAGGTACGTCCCGGGCACGGGGCTCGCCGCGAGCACCGCGCCCCGAGAATGCCCCCAGACGGCTTCCATGTCGAAGCCCTCGGGCGCGTTGTCGCGGGCCGCGGCCATGAACCCCGCGCCGACCGCCATCGGCATTGCGGTGCCGACCAGCGCCAGCCGGCTCACGCGCTGGGGATGCCGCCGTGCCGTTTCCAGCGCGACCAGCGACCCCATGCTGTGCCCCACCACCGCAGCCGCAGGAAGCCCCGCCGCCTCGATGAAAACCGCCACCCAGTCGGCCATGGCCTCGATGCTCGTCCGCAGCACACCCGGGCTGCGTCCATGCCCCGGCAGGTCCACCGCGAGGACCGAGTAGCCGTGATGCGCGAAGTAGCGCGACTGCCATTGCCACACGGTATGGTCGAACGCGGCGCCGTGGATGAAGAAGATCGCCGGAAGCGCGGCATCGAAGCTCCTGCCGCCGGTGTACGCATAGGCGGGATAGCCCGCGACGATGAATTGCGTCATTTCTGCGACGCCCGCAGCGCCCGCCCGAGGTCTTCGAGCAGGTCATCCGGATGCTCGAGCCCTATGGACAGCCGCACGGTGCCGGGAGAGATGCCGGCCGCCGCGAGCGCCGCGTCGTCCATGCGGAAATGGGTCGTCGAGGCGGGATGGATCACGAGCGACTTCGCATCGCCGATGTTTGCCAGGTGCGAGAAAAGCGTGAGCGCCTCGATGAAACGCTGGCCCGCGGGGCGCCCGCCCTTGAGCTCGAACGCGAGGATCGCGCTGCAGCCCCGCGGATAGAGACGCTGCGCCAGCGCGTGGTCCGGATGCGAGGGCAGATGCGGGTGGTATACCCGCTCGACCGCCGCATGCGCCGCCAGGAAATCCGCCACGACGTGCGTGCTCTCGATATGCCGTGACATCCGCAGGGGCAACGTCTCGATGCCCTGCAGGACCTGGAAGGCCGTCATCGGGGCCATGCAGGCGCCGAAATCCCGCAGTCCTTCGCGCCGCGCGCGCAGCAGGAAGGCGCCGGTCGTGGACTCCTCGGCGAAGATCATCCCGTGAAACCCCTCGTACGGCTCCGTGAGGGTCGGAAATTTGCCCGAGGCCGCCCAGTCGAACCGCCCGCCATCCACCAGCGCACCGGCGATCACGACGCCATGACCGGAAAGAAATTTCGTTGCGGAATGCATTACAAGGTGCGCGCCCTGCGCCAGGGGTTTTCCCAGGATCGGGGTCGTGACCGTCGCATCGACGAGAAACGGGACGCCATTTTCCCCGGCTACCGAGGCGATCGCGGGGATGTCCAGCACGTCCACCGAGGGGTTGCCGACGCTTTCCCCAAAGAGGAGCCGCGTCTCGGCACGAATCGCGCTTCTCCATGCCGCGATGTCCCGGGCCGGCACGAAGGTGGTGTGGATTCCGAAGCGGGGCAGGGTGTAGGCGAGCAGGTTGTGGGATCCGCCGTAGAGGCTCGCGGATGCCACGATGTGTCCACCTTGGCCCATCAGCGTCACGATGGCCAGGTGCAGGGCGGCCTGGCCGCTCGCCGTGGCGATGGCGCCGACGCCGCCCTCGAGGGCTGCCAGGCGTTCCTCGAGCACGGCGACGGTGGGGTTGGAGAGGCGGGAATAGACATGCCCCGGCGTCTCCATGTTGAAAAGGGCCGCGGCGGTATCGGTATCCGGGAAGACGTAGGAAGCGGTCTGGTAGATGGGGACGGCCCGGGCCCCGGTGGCCGGATCGGGCGACTGGCCGGCGTGCACCGCCAGGGTATCGGGGTGGGGTGTTTTTGGTCCGAGATGGGCCATACGAATCAATTATTTAAGTTGTAATTCTCGACGAGGCTTTAGATGTTGTCAGAATGGTGCCTTATTTGCTATGGTGTTGCCTGCCCCTTGTGTCTTTGCGAACCGTGAACCGCTACCTCCTCCCTCTTCTCGCCGCCGCCTTCCTTTCCTGTAACGCGGTCGCCGCGGGTACGCACAAGGCGCATGCCGCCAAGGCTGCCGTCGTCTCCGAAGTCACGAAGGACGGCGAGCCCAACATCCAGTCTTCCGGTGTGCTCGTGCTGGATGCCACCACCGGCCAGACCCTCTATTCCAAGAACGCGGACCACACGGCCCCGATCGCCTCGATCACGAAGCTGATGACGGCGATGGTCGTGCTCGATTCCAAGCTGCCTCTCGACGAAGTCATCGAGATCACCCGCGATGACCTCGACATCGTGAAGGGTACGCGCTCGCGCCTGCCGATCGGCAGCCATTTCCGCCGCGACGACCTCATGCGCCTCGCCCTCATGGCGAGCGACAACCAGGCTGCATCGGCCCTGGGCCGCACTTATCCCGGCGGGCTGCCCTCGTTCGTCGAGGCGATGAACCGCAAGGCGCAATCGCTCGGCCTGCAGCAGACGCATTACGTGGATTCGTCGGGCCTCTCGCCGGGCAACGTCTCGAGCGCGCAGGATCTCGGCAAGCTGGTCGGCGAAGCGAGCAAGTACGACCTCATCCGTGAATACACCACCACGGGCGCGGTGAACGTGACGCTGCCCGATTCGAAGCGCAAGCTCAACTTCGTCAACACCAATGCGCTCGTGCGCGCGAGCGACTGGAAGATCGGCCTGTCGAAGACCGGCTTCATCAACGAGGCGGGCAAGTGCCTCGTGATGCAGGCGATGATCGCCAACCAGCCCATCGTGATCGTGCTGCTCGATTCGTGGGGCCGCCTCACGCGCATCGGCGATGCGCAGCGCATCCGCCGCTGGCTGGAAGCCAACCCCAGCCGCCTCGCCGTCTCGCAGCTTCGGCCGGGCTGAGCGTCCGGGCGTCATCAGCCCGCGGGACCAATCAAATGAACGGCGCTTTCGAGCGCCGTTTTAATTGGGCGAGGGATGTTGATACGCCTCGATATTCGCCTTCCCGACATATCAGGTGCTTGAGCTGCCGCAGCGCGTTGCGCGCGACTGAAGTTGCTTCCCGTGGCCGACGCTCTGCCTGGTTACTTGCGAAAGAGTGAGTCGACAGATGCGACCATCCGGTCCACCTCCGCTTGTGGCAAGTGCCTCGGTGCAATGCCGTGCTCGGCCATTTGGCGCGCAACTCGTATACCGTGGTGATGCCGAGCGCTCGCATCGCCTCCGATTTCGACGCTCGACCGTCGTTGAAGTCGAGCAGCATCGAGCGCTCTTGTTCAGCCTTCATGTGGTGATCGATCTATCGACTTCGCCCAGCACGCACATCCGGTTCGAGGCGAAGGACTGGGCGCTGGTCGCCTTCCCCGATCGCACGAGCGACTGCGGATGCTCCATGTTTGCCGAGGCGAAGACGTCGGCAGGCTCGCCGTGTTCGATGCGTTCGCGCAACAGGCCCGAGGGTCCGAAAGCGAGCGACACCCGGCCGCCTTGTGCGCGTTCGAAGTCGGCGGCCACGGCTTCCATCGACGCGCGCAGGCTGCCTGCCGCAAGGACGTGACACGAGGGCGATTCGGCTGCTGCGGCGAGCCCGGACACGGCGGCTAGAACCACGACGGTGAACAGGGAATTAGCGAATTGTGAGGTGCGAACGTAAGGTGCGTGGCCGATGCCTTCATGGGCTTCTCTATCATCGGAGGGCACGATCATAACGCCCGCCCGCGTACGATAACCGCCGTCTCATCCAGACCGGAAGTCCGCAATGAAGCTGAACGCAAGAAACGTCCTGCCGGCAGTGAGCTCGCGCGATCGGCCGCTCGACCCCCGGCGGCGTGCCTTGCTGGCCGTCATGGGTGCGGGTCTCGTACTTCCTGCACGCGCGAAGCCCGGCGATGCCGTCCTCGAGGTGAAAGGTCTTGTCGAGCACCCGCTGTCCTTGTCTCTCGGGGACCTCCGCGCGATGCCGCAGCGGACGCTGGTCGATCGCAGGGCACGGGATGGCGCGCCTGCGGAATCTACTCTTGGCGGCGTTCTCCTTCGTGACGTCCTCGACAGGGCGAAGCTCGTGGAGCGAAAGCCGAAGGACTTGCGCAAGACGTTGATCATCGCGCGAGCGCGCGATGACTACCTGGCGCTCTTCACGTGGGTGGAACTGTATCTGCTCTCAGCGGGACAAGGCGTCCTCGTCGTGCTCGACCGCGATGGGTCGGCGCTTCCACCGTCGGAGGGGCCGCTCGCGCTCGTTTCCCTGCGCGACGAGCGTCCTGGGCCGCGGCACCTCAAATGGCTCGAATCCATCGAGGCTCGAATCATCGAGGCGACGTAGAACCCCTTGCCCCTGCAAGCGATCGCGCCGTTCATGGCGTCGTGCAAGGCTCGTATGACCCTTCCTGGTTTCTGCAATACGCCGGCTCCACGCCGCGCTTGACCGTCGAGCAATCGTCGCCGGGATAGAGGTAGCCCGAGGGCGCCGAGCGGGAAGAAGAAGCGCCCGGATCGTTCTTGACCGATATGTCCAGGGTGAAGTGGCTCAATTGTCCGTGCGACAGCTCGAGATCCGACGCCCGGAGCGTGATGCGCATTCCCCTCACGGAAAAATGCCTTATGCGGCCATATTCGGGATAAAGGCCGCAATCGCCCGCCAGCTCGTTCCAGCGGAATTGACCTCGCGAGTGCCAGGGCGTTTCACCGCCCTCGCCCAACAGGCTCCACTCGATTTTTGACGTGCCTTCGTTCAGCAGGCACATCATGTCGGCGACGTAGTTGATGGAACCTGTCGAAAGCGAATCCAGGTAGCTTTCGCTTCCTCCATCGCACGAGAAGAGATAGAGCGGCCGGCCATCCGCGGCCTTCACGGGAAACCAGAAG
>DATMJE010000392.1:0-2616 GCA_035553995.1 Usitatibacter sp.
TCGTTCGGGCGCGGCGACACGGTGCAGCTCGGCTTCTGGTCCACGGGATTGCTCACGACGAGCGGGTTGAAGGCGCTCGTGCTGCCGGCGATCACGCTGGGCTTCTATCCGCTGACGCTCGTCATGCGGCTGGTGCGCTCGGAGATGATGGAGGTGCTGCGCACCGACTACATCAAGTTCGCGCGCGCCCGGGGACTTTCGGAGCGCACAGTGAACTTCAGCCACGCGCTCAAGAACACGCTCGTCCCGGTCATCACCATCATCGGCCTGCAGCTCGGCGGCATCATCGCCTTCGCGATCATCACCGAGACCGTCTTCCAGTGGCCGGGCATGGGCCTGCTCTTCATCCAGGCGGTGCAGTTCGCGGATGTCCCGGTGATGGCGGCGTACCTGTGCCTCATCGGCCTCATCTTCGTGGTCATCAACCTCGCCGTGGACCTGCTCTACTACGTGGTGGATCCACGGCTGCGCGTGGAGCGCACGGCGACGGCGGGAGCGCACTGATGGCTGGGATCGGATCCCGGCCTGCGCCGGCACGGCCGAACCTGGTAACGCGCCCGTTCAATCGTTTCCTCGACAGCGACATCTTCTACAGCTTCCGCCGCCGGCCGGGCGTGATCCTCTCCGCCATCGTCGTGCTGCTCTTCGTGGTCTCGGCGGTCTTCGCGCATTGGGTCGCGCCGCACAACCCGTTCGACCTGGCCACCCTCAACCTGCTCGACGCCTTCACCCCGCCCGCCTTCACCGGCAAGGGCAATCCCGCCTACCTGCTGGGCACCGACGACCAGGGCCGGGACGTGCTGTCGGCGATCATCTACGGCTCGCGCATGTCCCTCCTCGTGGGCGTGCTGGCCACCCTGCTCGCGATGGTGTTCGGCGTCTCGCTGGGACTCGTGAGCGGCTATGCCGGCGGCAAGATCGACGCCTTCATCATGCGCGTGGCCGACGTGCAGCTCTCCTTCCCCGCCATCCTGATCGCGCTGCTGGTGGATGGCCTCGCACGCGCGGCGCTCCCGCGCGACATGCACGATACCGTCGCCGTCTACGTGCTGGTCCTCGCGATCGCCGCCTCGGGCTGGGTCCGCTATGCACGGACGGTGCGAGGGTCTACGCTGGTGGAGCGCAACAAGGAATACGTCCAGGCGGCACGGGTGATCGGAAGGCACCCGCTCGCCATCATGTTCACGCATGTGCTCCCCAACGCGCTGGGCCCGGTGCTGGTGCTGGTGACGCTGCACATCGGGGAGGCCATCATTACGGAAGCCACGCTGTCGTTCCTGGGGGTGGGCGTGCCGCCGACGCAGCCGTCGCTGGGCACCCTCATCCGCATCGGCAACGACTTCCTCTTCTCGGGGGAGTGGTGGATCACCGTCTTCCCGGGCGCCGCGCTGGTGATGCTGGTGCTCGCGATCAACGTGTTGGGGGATTGGCTGCGCGACGCGCTCAATCCCCGCCTTCGCTGAAGGAGGTTGCGATGAAGGGATTGCTGCTCGTTTCGCTGCTGGCGCCCGCCGCCGCGCTGGCGCAGCTCTATGACCACCCGTACTCCATCATCGAGACGGATGCCTCGCGCTCGGCCGATTACAAGCTGCGCCCGGTCACCGTGAACCGCGTGGATGGCCGCAATGCGCAGTACGACAACCGCGCCATCGTGGATCCGGGCCACCACGAGGTCACGATCGACCTGGTTGCGCGCCAGAACTTCCACCTGCCCACGCAGGTGACCTTCGAGCTCGACACCAAGCCCTGCACGCGCTACTACGTCACGGCGAAGCTGGACACGGTCACCGGCCAGCGCTGGCAGCCCTACGTGCGCGCGGAGGAGCCCATCGGCGAGTGCCACGAGAAGTTCAGGACGGCAGGAGCCCGATGACGGAGAAGACGTCCCCGCTGCTCGAGGTCCGCCACCTGCGCGTCGAGTTCAACACCCGCCGCGGCACGCTGGTGGCGGTGGACGACGTGAGCTTCGACATCGCGCCCGGCGAAGTGCTGGGCGTGGTGGGCGAATCGGGCGCGGGCAAGTCCATCACGGGCACCGCCATCATCGGCCTGCTGGAGCCCCCGGGGCGCATCGCCGCCGGCGAGATCCTCCTCGAGGGCGAGCGCATCGACAACATCAAGCCCGAAGCGATGCGCAAAATCCGCGGGCGGCGCATCGGCGCCATCTTCCAGGATCCGCTCACCTCGCTGAACCCGCTCTACACGATCGGCCACCAGATCGTCGAGACCATCCAGCAGCACCTGCCGATGAACGCGGCGCAGGCCCGCAAGCGCGCGATCGAGCTGCTGGGCGAAGTCGGCATCCCGGCGCCCGAGCGGCGCATCGACCACTACCCGCACCAGTTCTCCGGCGGCATGCGCCAGCGCGTGGTCATTGCGCTGGCGCTCTGCGCCGGCCCGCGCCTGATCGTGGCCGACGAGCCCACGACCGCGCTCGACGTGTCTATCCAGGCGCAGATCATCGCCCTCCTGAAGCGACTTTGCCGCGAGCACCAGACGGCAGTGATGCTGGTCACGCACGACATGGGCGTGATCGCCGAGACGGCCGACCGTGTGGCCGTGATGTACGCCGGGCGCATCGTCGAAATTGGGCCCGTCGAGGATGTGATCCGCCGG
>DATMJE010000393.1:0-7196 GCA_035553995.1 Usitatibacter sp.
GGTCTTCAAGGCGGCGAACCCCGCTTCGATCTACGTGATCTTCATCTGCTCGCTCTGGCCGATGATCGTCAACACCGCGGTCGGCGTGCGCCAGATCCCGCAGGATTACCTGAACGTCGCGCGCGTGCTGAACCTCTCCGAGTGGAAGGTGTTCACGCGCATCCTCTTTCCCGCGGTGCTGCCGTACATGCTCACCGGCGTGCGCCTCTCGATCGGCGTGGCCTGGCTCGTGATCGTCGCGGCCGAGATGCTCACCGGCGGCGTCGGCATCGGGTTCTGGGTCTGGGACGAGTGGAACAACCTCAAGGTCGACCACATCCTCATCGCCATCTTCGTGATCGGCATCGTGGGCCTCGCCCTCGAGCAGTCGCTGATCTTCCTCGCCAGGCGCGTCACCCACGGAGTCAAGGCATGACGACGGATCGCTACCTCCAGGTCGAGAACGTCGGCATGGCGTTCGAGAAGCGCGGCGTGCGCTTCGAGGCGCTGCGCGACATCTCGCTCACCGTGCGCCGCGGCGAGTTCGTGAGCCTCATCGGCCACTCCGGATGCGGCAAGTCGACGCTGCTGAACCTCGTGGCCGGACTGCTGCGCCCCACCACCGGGCACCTGCTGCTCGGCAACAAGGAGATCGCCGGGCCGGGTCCCGAGCGTGCCGTGGTGTTCCAGAACCACTCGCTGCTGCCGTGGCTCACCTGCGCGGGCAACGTGCACCTCGCGGTCGAACGCGTCTTCGCCGGGCGCGAGGGCAAGGTGCAGCTCGCGGAGCGCACGCGCGCGGCACTCGCGCTGGTGGGACTCTCGCCGGCCGCGGACAAGTATCCCGAGGAGATCTCCGGCGGCATGAAGCAGCGCGTCGGGATCGCCCGTGCGCTCGCGATGGAGCCGAAGGTGCTGTTGCTCGACGAGCCCTTCGGCGCGCTCGATGCGCTCACGCGCGCGCACCTCCAGGACGAGCTGCTGTCGATCGTCGCCAGGACCGGCTCGACGGTCGTGATGGTGACGCACGACGTGGACGAAGCGGTGCTGCTCTCGGACCGCATCGTGATGATGACCAACGGGCCCGCGGCGACGATCGGCGGGGTGCTGGAAGTGGCGCTCGCGCGCCCGCGCGAACGCCTCGAGCTCGCGACCGACGCACGCTACATCGCCTGCCGCCGCGAGGTGCTCGAGTTCCTGTATCAACGCCAGGCAAGGAAGGCCGCATAAATGGACATGTCCGAACCGCGCAAGCTGCGCCTGGCCGTCGTCGGCAACGGCATGGCCGGCGTGCGCGCCATCGAGGAGCTCCTCAAGCTGGCGCCGGATCTCTACGAGATCACGGTCTTCGGCGCGGAGCCGCATCCCAACTACAACAGGATCCTGCTTTCACCGGTGCTCGCGGGCGAGCAGACGCTGCAGGACATCGTCCTCAACCCCGTCGAGTGGTACGCGCAGAACGGCATCCGCCTGCACCTCGGCAAGAAGGTCGCGAAGATCGACCGCGTGGCGCGCGAGGTCGTGGCCGAGGACGGAACCACCGAGCCTTACGACCGGCTCCTGCTCGCCACCGGCTCCAACCCCTTCATCCTGCCCGTACCCGGCACGAACCTCGAAGGCGTGCTCACGTATCGCGACATCCACGATACCGAGCGGATGATCGAGGCGGCGGCGAAGTATCGCCACGCCGTGGTGATCGGCGGCGGGTTGCTCGGGCTCGAAGCCGCGAATGGCCTCAAGCTGCGCGGCATGGAGGTGACCGTGGTGCACCTCATGCCGTGGCTCATGGAACGGCAGCTCGACCGCACGGCGGCCAACCTCCTGCAGCAATCGCTCGAGGAGAAGGGGCTCTCCTTCAAGCTCGAGGCGACGACGCAGGAGATCGTTGCTCGCGACGACATGCCCGTCGCCCCGGGCGCCGCTGAAGGAACGGCCGTCGCCCCGGGCGCCGCTGCTGCGGCGATGGCCCGGGGCCCAAGTCCCCGCGTCGGCGGCGTCCGCCTCAAATCCGGCGAGATCCTGCCCGCCGATCTCGTCGTCATGGCGGTCGGCATCCGTCCCAACACGGATCTCGCCCAGGCGGCCGGCCTGCACTGCAATCGCGGCATCGTCGTGAACGACACGATGCAGACCTTCGACCCGCGCATCTACGCCGTGGGCGAGTGCGTGAACCATCGCGGCATGGCGTACGGGCTGGTGGCGCCGCTCTTCGAGATGGCGAAGGTGTGCGCGAACCACCTGGCCCACTTCGGCATCGGCCGCTACGCCGGATCGCTGACCTCGACCAAGCTCAAGGTCACGGGCGTGGATCTCTTCTCCGCCGGCGACTTCAGCGGCGGCCCCGGCACCGAGGACATCGTGCTCGCCGATCCCGGCGCCGGCGTCTACAAGAAGATCGTCATCAAGGACGACAAGCTGGTGGGCGCGGTGATGTACGGCGACACCGTCGATGGCGCCTGGTATTTCCGCCTGCTGCGCGAGGGCAAGAGCGTCGCCGACATCCGCGACAAGCTCATGTTCGGCGAGTCGAACCTCGGCGACGCGGGGCACCAGGGCCAGAACAAGGCCGCCGCGATGCCGATGGAAGCCGAGGTGTGCGGCTGCAACGGCGTCTGCAAGGGCACCATCGTCAAGGCCATCAAGGACAAGGGCCTCTTCACGCTCGAGGACGTGCGCAAGCAGACGAAGGCATCGAGCTCGTGCGGCTCGTGCACGGGCCTGGTCGAGCAGATCCTCATGTCCACCGCGGGCGGAGACTATTCCACCGCGCCGAAGAAGAAGGCCCTGTGCGGCTGCACCGAGCATACGCACCAGGAAGTACGCGACACCATCCGCGAGCACGAGCTGCTCTCGATCCCCGCGGTGTACGAGTTCCTCGAGTGGCGCACGCCGAACGGGTGTGCCACCTGCCGCCCGGCGATCAACTACTACCTGCTGTCCACGTGGCCACACCGCGCCAAGGACGACCCGCAGTCGCGCTTCATCAACGAGCGCTCGCACGCGAACATCCAGAAGGACGGCACCTATTCGGTGGTGCCGCGCATGTGGGGCGGCGAGACCACCGCGAGCGAGCTGCGGCGCATCGCCGACGTGGTCGACAAGTACCAGATTCCCACGGTGAAGGTGACCGGCGGCCAGCGCATCGATCTGCTCGGCGTGAAGAAGGAAGACCTGCCCGGCGTGTGGGCGGATCTCGGCATGCCTTCCGGTCACGCGTACGCCAAGGCGCTGCGCACGGTGAAGACGTGCGTGGGCAGCGAGTGGTGCCGCTTCGGCACGCAGGATTCCACGCGCATGGGCCAGGAGCTCGAGCACGCGCTGTGGCGAATGTACGCGCCGCACAAGGTGAAGCTCGCAGTCTCGGGATGCCCGCGCAACTGCGCCGAGTCCGGCATCAAGGACGTGGGCGTGATCGGCGTGGATTCGGGCTGGGAGATCTACGTCGCGGGCAACGGCGGCATCAAGACCGAGGTCGCGCAGTTCTTCTGCAAGGTGAAGACCCACGCGGAGGTGCTCGAATACGCCGGCGCCTTCCTGCAGCTCTACCGCGAGGAGGGCTTCTACCTCGAGCGCACCGTGCACTTCATCACGCGCGTGGGACTCGACTACGCGAAGAAGCGCGTGCTCGACGACGCGGAGGGGCGGCGTGCGCTGTGGCAGCGCCTGCAGTTCGCGCTCGACGGCGAGCCCGATCCGTGGCACGAGCCCAGCCGTGCCGGCGTGGACCTGCGCCAGTTCCAGCCCGTCGGAGCGTCCGCATGAAGGTCGCCGTCTGCAGGCTCGACGACATTCCACGGCTCGGTGCGCGGCGCTTCCGCGGCGACGACGGCAAGACCATCGCCATCTTCCGCACCGGCGGCGACGAGGTGTTCGCGCTCCGCGACCAATGCCCTCATAAAGGCGGACCGTTGTCGCAGGGGATCGTCTTCGGCGAGAGCGTCTCGTGCCCATTGCACGGCTGGTGCATCAGCCTCAAGAGCGGCGAGGCGGCGGCGCCCGATGTGGGCTCCGTGGAGCGGTTCGAGGTCGAGGTGAGCGATGGCGTGGTGCGCCTGGACTGTCGCTCCGCTGACGGGCACGGGCACCCCGTTGAAGGGAGCTGTCGCCCCGTTGAAGGCAACTGTCGCCCCGTTGAAGAACGGGGCCCAATCGATGCGGCGCCCGCCTGTGCGGGTGCGACGAGCCCTTGCACGAGCATTCCTCCCAAGTGACCGAGACCCGCACGACCTGCTGCTATTGCGGGACCGGCTGCGGCGTCGTGGCCGAAAGCGACGGCACGCGCATCGTGAACGTGCGCGGCGACGAATCGCACCCGTCGAGCCGCGGCAAGCTGTGCACCAAGGGCTCCACGCTCCACCTCACGATGACGCCTGCAGCGCAGGCCTCGCGCGCGCGATATCCCGAGATGCGCCACGCGCGAACGGCTCCGCGTCGACGCGTGACGTGGGACGAAGCGCTTGACCATGTCGCCGACCGTTTCGCCGCGATCATCGCGAAACACGGCCCCGACGCGGTCGCCTTCTACGTCTCCGGACAGCTTCTCACCGAGGACTACTACGTCTTCAACAAGCTCGCGAAGGGACTCATCGGCACGGCGAACATCGATACCAACTCGCGCCTGTGCATGTCGTCCGCCGTCACCGGATACGTCGCCACCCTCGGCGCGGACGCGCCGCCCGCTTGCTACGAGGACATCGATCACGCGGCGTGCCTCTTCATCGCCGGCTCCAACACCGCGTTCGCGCACCCGGTGCTCTATCGCCGCATCGAGGCGGCACGCGAGCGCAATCCCGAGCTGCGCGTGATCGTCGTCGATCCGCGCCGCACGCAGACCGCCGAAGCCGCGGACCTGCACCTGCCGATCCTGCCCGGCACCGACGTCGCCCTCTTCCACGGCATGCTGCACGCGATGCTGTGGGAAGGACTGGTCGACCATGACTGGATCGCCGCGCACACCGAAGGCTACGACGCGCTGCGCGATCTCGTGCGCGAATACTCCCCGCAGTCCGCCGCGGAGATCTGCGGCGTGCGCGCCGAGGACATCGTGACCGCCGCCCGCTGGTTCGCGCGCTCGCCGGCGACGCTGTCGCTCTACTGCCAGGGGCTCAACCAGTCCTCCAGCGGCACGGCCAAGAACGCGACGCTGGTGAACCTGCATCTCGCCACGGGCCACATCGGCCGCCGGGGCGCGGGCCCCTTCAGCCTCACGGGCCAGCCCAACGCGATGGGCGGGCGCGAGGTCGGCGGGCTCGCGACACAGCTCGCGGCGCATCGCGACCTTGCGAATCCCGGGCATCGCGCCGAGATCGCGCGGCTCTGGGGCGTCGATCGCGTGCCTGCGAAGCGCGGGCTGACCGCGGTCGAGATCTTCGATGCCCTGCAGGATGGACGCGTGAAGGCGGTGTGGATCGCCTGCACGAATCCCGCACAGTCGCTGCCGGACCTGCCGCGGGTGCGCGCCGCGCTCGAAGCCGCCGAGCTGGTGGTGCTGCAGGAAGCGTATGCGGACACCGAGACGGCGCCCTTCGCCGATGTCCTGCTGCCCGCGACGAGCTGGGGCGAAAAGGAAGGCACCGTCACCAATTCGGAGCGCCGCATCTCGCGCGTGCGCGCGGCATTGCCCCGGCCGTGGGAGGCGCGGCACGACTGGGAGATCGTGTGCGACTTCGCACGCCGGCTGGAAGCGCGCCGTCATCCCGGCGAAGGCCGGGATCCAATCACCCTCTTCCCGTACACGTCGCCGGAGCAGATCTGGAACGAGCACCGCGAATGCACGCGCGGCCGCGACCTCGACATCACGGGCCTCTCGTACGCGATCCTCGATGCGCGCGGGCCGCAGCACTGGCCCTTCCCGGAGGGCGCGAGCGAGGGCAAGGCACGCCTGTACGAGGATGGACGTTTTCCCACGCCGAGCGGACGCGCGCGCTTCTTCGTCGAACGCCACAAGCCGGTCGCGGAACCGGTGAGCGCGCGCTACCCGCTGCGCCTCATCACCTCGCGGCTGCGCGACCAGTGGCATGGCATGACGCGCACCGGCACGCTGCCGGCGCTTTTCGGCCACGCGCCCGAGCCGCGGCTCGCCATGGCGCCGATGGACATGACGCGCCGGGCCCTGCGGAGCGGCGACCTCGCCCGGATCGAGTCCGCCCGCGGCGCGCTCTACGTGATGGTCGAGCAGGACGAAAGCCTGCGATCGGGACAGGCCTGCCTGCCGATGCATTGGGGCAAGCGCTACCTCGGCGGCCGCGACAGCGCCGGCACGAACACGGTGACCTGCCCCGCCCGCGATCCGATCTCGCACCAGCCGGAGCTCAAGCACGCGGCGGTGCGCGTGGGGGGCGTCGACCTGCCATGGCGCCTGATGGCGTTCGCGCAGATCGACGAAGCGGGCGTGGCCGCCGCGCAGGCGCTGCTGCAGTCCCTCCAGGCCGACGTCGCATTCATGAGCGTGGTGCCCATCGGCCGCGAGCGCCCGGGCGTGCTCATCCGGGCCGCGCACGATGCCGCGCCGCCGGCGCAATGGATCGCGCACCTCGACCGCCGGCTCGGCCTCGATGGCAAGCACGTGCTGCGCTACGACGATATGCGGCGCGCGCATTCGCGCCGCATCCTCATCGAGGGCGAGCGCCTGCTCGCGGTGCGCCTCACCGGCGATCCCGGCGCGATCACGAGCGGTGAATGGCTGCGCGAATGGCTCGTCGGCGCGCGGCCCGTCACGGAAGTGCGCCGCCTGCTGCTTTCGCCCGCGACGCATGCGCCGAGCGGGTTCGTGCTGTCGGGACGCGTCGTCTGCCAGTGCGCCAACGTCTGCGAGGCCGACATCGCCAGCGCATTGAGCGAGTGCGAAGGCGAGACGCGGCAGCGCGTGCAGGCGCTCGGCGAACGGCTGCGCTGCGGGGTGACCTGCGGCTCCTGCCTGCCGGAGCTGCGCGCGCTCGCGGTCCGCACCCCGCCGAAAGCGGGGAAAATGGTGGCATGACCTTCGATGCCCGGCCGTACCTGAAGGAGATCGCGCGCGGCCAGCACGGCGCACGCGACCTCACCCGCGAGCAGGCGCGCGACCTCTTCACCGCGGTGTTCGAGGGCGAGGTCGCCGACGTGGCGCTGGGCGCGCTTCTCGTCGCCTATCGCATCAAGGGCGAGAAGGCGGAGGAGCTCGCGGGCATGGTCGAGGCGCTCGCGCCGCACGTGCACGCGCTGCGCATGCCGATGCGCCG
>DATMJE010000394.1:0-14208 GCA_035553995.1 Usitatibacter sp.
CCGCGGTCGCGGAGCACCTCGCCATGAACGATGGCATGCGGGCTCCGGCGTGGGTCCAATCCAAGGCGCGCTTCCTGCGCCGCCCGTTCTTTCCGGCAGGACTGGAATCGCTCAAGGCCACGCTGCTGGTGGAAAGCCCGCCGGCTTTTCGCAGGCGGATGATCTTCGTCGACCGGAACCCGCTACATCGCCCCCGGCAGGCGCCCGGTGCGCATTGACCCGTGCGCGGCGTTCTTTCCAGGGAAGACATCCTCCGCGGGCTGCGGCGCCTGGATGAAAGGGCACGGACCGCCAGCCTCGTGGTGGAAATAGCGATCTATGGCGGAGCGGCGCTTTGCCTTGCGTTCGATACGCGCGTTGCCACACGCGACGTGGACGTCGTCATCCGCAGCGCTCCCCAGTTCGTGCGTGCGGCGGCGCGAGATATCGCCCGCGAGGAAGAGTGGCCCGAGGATTGGCTCAACGACGGCGTCAAGGGATTCATCGCGGCATCCGAAGACCTGCGGCTCATGCAGGAATTCACCGCGCCGGGCGGAACAGGTTTGCGTATCTTCATGCCGAGTCCCGAGTACCTGTTCGCCATGAAATGCATGTCCATGCGTGCGGAAGGTCTGGATGGCTCCCACGACATCTCGGACATCGAGGTCCTGGCGGACATCGCCGGCATCGCCGATGCGGACGAAGCGCTGTCGATCGTGGAAGGTTTTTATCCTTCGTCACGAATCCCGCCGAAGGTGAAGTTCGGCGTGGAGGAGATCATGGAGAGGGTCGTATCGCGCCGCGCCGCCGCGAAACGCAAATCTCCGCCCAGGCAAGGAAAACGGCCCAAGTGACCCGGAGGTGCCCATGATGCGATTTCCTATGCCGTCCCTGTTCGCAGCGGTCGTGACCGTGCTGGCCTTGTGGACCTCGCCGCCAACGGCCATCGGGGCAGATGCAGCCCTTTCCCATACGCAGGCCCTGCACGATCTCACGGATGCCGATGTCTCCCATCGCCGCGCAGCGGCCATGCGGCTGGGTGAGGTGGGCGAGATGTCCGATGCGAATGCTCTCGTGGCAAAGCTGAAGGACGAGGACGAGACCACGCGCGGCCTCGCCGAGGAATCGTTGTGGAAGATCTGGTCGCGTTCAGGCGACCGCCGCGTGGACGCGCTCTACGAGCGTGGCGTGGCGGAGATGTCGTCCGGATCGATCGAAAAGGCTGTCGCCACTTTCACCCGCATCATCGAGATGCGGCCCGAGTTCGCCGAAGCCTGGAACAAGCGGGCCACGCTCTACTTCATGGCGGGCGACTACGAGAAGTCCCTGGCCGACTGCGCGGAGGTGATGAAGCGCAATCCGCTGCACTTCGGTGCGCTGGCGGGCTACTTCCAGATCTACGTCGCCCTGGAGGATTTCGAGCGCGCCGTGCGCTACGGGCGACGGGCGCTCGACATCAACCCCAACATGGAAGGGATCCGCCAGGGCGTGGAAGCGCTCGAGCGCAAGCTCGGCACCACCCGGCGAAGCGCGTAGCGCCGCGACGTCGAGCCCTGAGCCATTCGGCGCAGCCCGGTTCCGACGGCACCTCGCGCCGTCCACTGATACCCGCCTCCGGGGACCGGTGCGATCCTCGCCGTACGGAGGAGGACATCGACATGAGCAAACGCATCATCGGTTTCATCGTCGCCGCTACGGTCGCCGCGGCACCCCTGGCGTCGCACGCGCTTGGCACGAACGAGAAGGGTTGCCTCGTGGGCGGAGCGGGCGGCGCGCTCGCCGGCAACCTCATCGGTGGCAGCAGCAAGGGCACGCTGATCGGCGGCGCGCTGGGCTGCGGCGTCGGCGTCTACGCCAACAAGCAGCGCGTCAGCAAGATCGACGCGGAAAAGCGCGAGAAGGACCGGAAGGAAGCCGCCGCCCGCAAGCGCCAATACGCCAAGGCCCACCCGCACCACGACGTACCGGTTGCGACCGAAACCGCGGCGCGCTGATCCATTTCGGGTCGAGTTACGGCCCGTTGTCGCGAAGCGCCGGCAGGATCCGACGCCGAGGATCGCCGGCCTCAGCGCTTGCGTTGCCAGTGGTGGTTCTTCTGCGCGCGCAGCAACCCGCGCGCATTCCAGTAGCCTTCCCGCCGCGCCTTGGCCAGCATCACGATGAAGAACTGCGCGGTGGCGTAGGCGTCGCCGAGCGCATTGTGGCGCTCGATATCCTCGATGGAGAGGTGGAGCAGCCAGTCGTCCAGCGTCTTCTCGACCTGCGCCTCGCTGGGAAACAGCGCCTTCGGCAGCTCGGCGGCATCGATCCACGTGGGCGCGAAGCGCGCGTGGAGGTGCTGGCGCACGTCGCGCGCGAGGAACGCGTGGTCGAAAGGCGCGTTGAAGGCCACGAGCGGCCGCTTGCCCGCGAACTCGAGGAACGCGCGCAGTGCAACGGCGTGCGGATCGCCGCGCAGTTGCGCCTGGGCGCCGATCCCGTGCAGCAGGATGTTGTCGACCCCGCTCGCTACTTCCTGGCGCAGCTCGCGATAGAAGCTGCGATCGAGACTGACGCAGCACCCTTCGACGAGGCACGCGCCGATGGAAAGCAGCCGGTCGTGCCGCACGTCGAGGCCGCTGGTCTCGGTGTCCACCACGACGAAGCCGGCCTGGTCGAAGTCGAGCGAGAGCGCCGCCCGTTCGAGCCAGAAATCCGCGAGTCCCACGGGGGCACGCCCGTCAGCGCCGCCACAGCTGGTAGTCGAGGGCCAGGCGCTGCTGCAGGTTGCGTGCGGAGCGCAGCGTCTCCTTGAGGAGCCGCCGGTCGAGCTCGTTCAGGCGGTCGGGATCGAGGTGGTTGTCCGGAGGCTGGCCCTGCGCGATCTGCGCGTGCTGGTGGCGCAGCCGGAAGTGCTGCAGGTAGTTGAACGCCGCGATCCACGCCTCGCAGTCGTCCCTGGCCAGCAGCCCGCGGTCGGCCGCCGCGCGCAGGCGCTCCACGGTGTTCGTGGGCCGCAGGCGGTTGGCGAGCGCATAGACCCGGGCGGGATCGACGAAGAGCACGGAGCCGTTCACCTTGAGGTCGATGGTGCCGGGGTGGTCCTTGTCCTCGTCCACCGCGAAGTGGCGCACGATGCCCAGGGGCGGGCGATTGCTGAGCGCGTTCTCGGCGAGCTGGCGCAGGAACCGCTCGTTGCCGCTCGCTTCCACCGCGAGCCAGTCGCGCAGCGAGTCCGCCAGCGCCGCATTGCCGAAGAGGCCGCGGAAATCGAAGAAGATCATGCCGTTCAGCACGGCGCGCGGGTCTCCCGCGGAGATCCAGCCCGCGAAGTCGCGGCGCCATTCGGTCTCGGACATGCACCATTGCGGGTTGCCGGCCATGATCTTGCCGGGGCACTCGACGAAGCCCGCGCGCGCGAGGGAGAGGTTGATGCGTTGCGCAACCGGCAACAGGCGCTGGCGCATCGCGTCCGGATCGCCCGCGGCATCGGCGAAAAGGATGCCGTTGTCCTGGTCGGAGGCGAGCGTGCGCTCCTGGCGCCCCTCGCTGCCCATGGCGATCCAGCAGAACTCGTGGGCGCCGACGCCGGAGTCGGCCAGCTCGAGCTGGATGATGCGCCGGCTGAGGCGCTCGTTGAGCGTGGCCAGGATGTGCACGACGTGCTGCCCGTTCACGCCCTGCGCGAAGAGGTCGCGCGTCATCTCGCGCACCACGCCCGCCAGCGCGACCACCGCGTCCACGGTCGCGGCGTTCTGGATTGCCGCGCCCACGTGCCGCAGCCCGCGGCGCTGCATCGCGAAGAGGTCCTTCTCCGAGATGAGGCCGGCCACGCGGGTGCCGTCCATCACCACGAGATGGTGGATGCCGCGCTCCGACATGGCGAGCGCGGCCTCGTAGGCGAACGCGTCGTGCGGCATCGACAACGGATCGGTGGTCATCACCTCGCGGATCGGCCGTGAGAGGTCGACATCGCGGAGCGCCACGCGCGAGAGCAGGTCCTTCAGGGTGAAGATGCCGCTGATGCGGCCGTTTCCGACCAAAATCGAACCGATGCCCTCGCGTTCCATGGTGGCGAGCGCATCACGGATCGGCGTCTCCTCCGTGCAGCCAACCGGTTCCCGCGCGACGATCTGCGCGAGCGTGCGGTCGAGCGGCTGGCGTTGGCTCACGTTGAGCGCCATGTCGCTCTGCAGGTTGCCGAGCGCGTGCTGCAGCATGTGCGCGATGCGGTGGGTGCAGAAGTCGTGGAAGACGGGACTTTGCTGCATGATGGCGCGGAAGTCCTCCGCGCCGAGCTGGAAGCAGAACGTGTCGTGGGAGGTGCGATAGGCGCCGCTCACCGGCCGGCGCGCCACCACGGCGCCCAGGGGAAAGCATTCGCCTTCCTGCAGCGCGATCTCGGGACCCGTGCCCTCGTCGGCGGGCCCCACCATCACCGCGCCCTGCTTGATGATGTAGACGTGCTCGGGGATGCCCATCGCGTGATCGATGATCACGCTCTCGGCGGGGTAGTAGGCAAGCTTCAGGCGCGAGGCGAGGAGGCGCAGGTGCGCCTCCTCCATGCGGTCGAACGGTGCATGCCGCCGCAGTTGCGCGACGGTGCCTGCGGCCAGCGTTGCGAGGTCAGTGCGATACGGCTGCACGCCCGAGCCCGGTGTTGGAGCGCACGTAGAGCTCGTCCCACATGTCCTCGGCGCGGCGGTCGCGATACAGCAGCGAGCCCAGGAACACCGCGAGGAAGCCGAGCGGGATCGAGATGATTCCGGGGTTGCGCAGGTCGAACAGCGGCTTCTCGAGACCCACCAGGCTGGTGTCCTCGTTCGCGTACTTCTTCAGCGTGGCCTCGTTCGCGGCGACGTCCTTCTTCGTGGTGTCGAGCGCCTTCTCGGCCTTGGCCTTCGCGGCCGGATCCTGCGCCGCCGCGGCCACGTCTTCGTTCAGCTTCGCGATCTTCGTCGGACCCGCGTCCACCACTTTCTGCGCGGCCGCCTTGAGCGCCTTCGGATACGTCATGTTCGGCGACACGAGGACGAGGCCGATGGCCGCGATCGTGCCGACGATGAGGCCGGCCACGACGCCGCCGGTGTTGCAGCGCTTCCAGTAGAGCGTGAGCAGCACGACCGGCAGGTTCGCCGAGGCCGCGACCGCGAAGGCAAGCGCGACCAGGTGCGCCACGTTCTGCCCCTGCGCGAGGATGCCGATGACGATCGCGAGGATGCCGACGATCACCGAGCAGATGCGCGCCGCGCGGACTTCCTCATCGGAAGTGGCCTTGTCGCCCTTCACCACGCCGACCCAGAGGTCGTGCGACATGGCCGACGCGGCCGCGAGAACGAGGCCCGCCACCACCGCGACGATCGTCGCGAAGGCCACGGCCGCCACGAACGCGAGCATCAGGTTGCCGAGCATGGAGTTCGCGCCGCCGCCGAGATACTGCGCGAGCAGCGGTGCGGCCATGTTGCCGCCCTTGTCGATGAGCGTGATGTTGATGGGGCCCACCTTCATCGCGGCGCCGAGGCCGAGGAAAAGCGTGAGCACGTAGAAGCCGCCGATGATCGCCATCGCCCAGATCACCGACTTGCGCGCCGCCTGCGCGGTGGGGACGGTGAAGAAGCGCATCAGGATGTGCGGCAGGCCGGCGGTGCCGAGCACCAGCGCCATGCCGAGCGAGATCTGGTCGATCGGGTTCTTGAAGAGCAGTCCCGGCTCGAGGAAGCGCTGGCCGAGCTCCGTGGCGGAGAGGTTCTTGCCCGCGTCCCCGAGCATCGACGCCACGCGTGCCTGGATGTTGGGATCGTTGACCGCGGCCCCGAGGAAGCCGGGGAGGCTGAAACCATACTGGCTCCAGACCAGCGCCACCATCACGAGCGATGCGATCACGAGCAGGATCGCCTTCACGATCTGCACGTAGCTGGTGGCGACCATGCCGCCGAACACGACGTAGGTGAGCATGAGCACGCCCACCACGATGACGGAGATCTCGTAATCGATGCCGATCAGCGTCTTCACGAGCACGCCGCCGCCGACCATCTGCGCGGTGAGGTAGAACGTGGAGACGGTGATGGTGGACAACGCCATGAACGTCCGCACCGTCTTCGGGTTGTTGCGGAAGGCGAGGATGTCGGCCATCGTGTACTTGCCGATGTTGCGGCAGGGCTCCGCGATCACCAGCAGCACCGTGATGTAGGCGACCAGCCAGCCGACCGAATACATGAACCCGTCGTAGCCGTAGAGCGAGATGAGGCCTGCGATGCCGAGGAACGACGCGGCGGAGAGGTAATCGCCGGCGATGGCCCAGCCGTTCTGCAGGCCGCTCATGCCGCCGCCCGCGGCGTAGAAATCCGCCGTGGTCTTGGTGCGCTTGGCGGCGCGGTACGTGATGTACATCGTGAGCGAGATGATCGCGGCGAATACCGCGAAGGTGAGCCAGGTGTACTGCGGGTTGATGGCGGTGGTCATCGACGGGCTCCGATCGAATGCGCGTCGCGGTTGATCTCCTCGGCCATCAGGTCGAACGCGTTCGCCTTCTTCGCGTAGAGGAACGCGATGCCCCAGGCCACCACGAACTCCGCCAGCGCGAAGACGAGCCCGAAGTTGATCACGCCCCAGACCTTCACCTTGAAGAGGTCGGTGAGGTACGCCGCCCCGATGGGCAGCATGAAATAGAAGACGATCGAGAAGGCCATCAGGCTCCAGAGGAACCGGGTCTTGCGGCGATGCAATTCCTTGAAACGCGGGTCGCTGTCGATAGCCGACCAGTTGAGTGTGCTTGCGACCATGTCTGTCTCCTCCTCTTGTGCGCGGGAATGGCGAATATCGGGCGCAAGCCCGGGACGGCGGTTGTCGCAGATCAAGGCAAGCGAACGGACGGCCGGGAAAACCCTGTTGCGCCGGCGAGCGGCCCGAACGCTGCCGGCCGTAGAAGTAGAATCGGGGCCCGGACCGCCCGTGGACGACCGGACCGGCCCTGTCCCGCCCCCTGCCCTGCTCCCACCTCACCGGATGCACAAGATACTCGCGTTACTCGGCTGCGCGCTCGCCGTCGGATGTACCTGCCAGCCCCGCCAGGATTCCGTCCTCGACCGCATCGACACGATCGTCGTGATCTATGCGGAGAACCGCAGCTTCGACAACCTCTACGGGACCTTCCCGGGCGCAAACGGCGTCGCCAACGCGACCAGCGCCCAGAAGACCCAGCTCGACCGCGACGGCAAGCCGCTCGCCGTCCTGCCGCCGGTCTTCATCGATGGAAAGCTGGAACCGGCTTATCCATCGGGATTGCCCAACGGGCCGTTTCGGATCGATGCGCCGCCGGTCAACCGCGGCATCGACCAGCCCGACCCCAGCCCCGTGCACAAGTACTGGCAGAGCATCGAGCAGGTCGACGGCGGCCGCAACGACCGGTTCGTCGCCATGTCCACGGTGGGCGGCTGGGTGATGGGCTACTACGACGGCTCCTCGCAGGAGATGTGGCAGTGGGCCCGCCGCTACACGCTCGCGGACAACTTCTTCATGGGCGCATTCGGCGGCTCGTTCCTGAACCACCAGTGGCTCGCCTGTGCCTGCACGCCGGAGTTTCGGGACGCGCCGGCCTCGATGCGCGCGCAGCTCGACGCGAATGGCCACCTCAGGCGCCGTCCCGACTCGCCCGCATCCGCGATGGAAGGCGCGCCGAAGCTCTTCGACGGCAGCGTGACGCCCGACGGGTTCGCGGTGAACACCCTGCAGCCCGCCTGGCAGCCGAGCGGCATCGCGCCGCCTTCCGCCGGCAGGCCCGAGCTGGCCGATCCCGCGCGGCATCCATTGCCGCCGCAGGCCGCGCGCACGCTCGGCGATGCGCTCAGCGAGAAGGGCATTTCCTGGGCGTGGTATGCGGATGGCTGGCGCGAGGCGCTCGCCGATGCCCCGCGGCCCGAAGGCGAGCGGCGGGTGATCTACAACGAGACCGGGACCGGCACCAACTTCCAGCCGGCCCACCAGCCGTACAACTACTTCGCGCATTTCGCGCCGGGCACGGCGGCGCGTGCGGAGCACCTCAAGGACGGCGCCGAGTTCCTCGAGGCGATCGAGCGGGGAACATTGCCGCACGTGGCCTTCTACAAGCCCAGCGGCCGGTTCAACGAGCACCCGGAGTACACCGACATTCGCGCGGGCGACGTGCACATCGCCGGCCTCCTCGGGCGGCTGGAGAAGAGCCCCCAGTGGGCGCACATGCTGGTGATCGTCACCTACGACGAGAATGGCGGTTACTGGGACCACGTGCCGCCGCCGTCGGGCGAAGGCTGGAGCGACCGCTGGGGCCCCGGCTCGCGCGTCCCGACGATCGTCGTATCGCCCTATGCGCGACGCGGTTTCGTGGATCACACGACGTACGACACGACCTCCATCCACAAGCTCATCACGCGGCGCTTCGGGCTCGTGCCGCTGGCGGGCGTGCGCCGCAACATGGGCGACCTCACCAACGCCCTCGCGCCGTAGCGCATGCTGCCGGCAATGGATCCCGTCACACCCTTCATCCAGGCGGTCACGCTCGCCGTCGCGGCCCTGTTGCCGATCGTCAATCCGCTGGGCAGCGTGCCCCTCTTCCTGCAGCTCACCTCGGACTTCACGCACCCGCAACGCTCGGGGATGGCGAAGTCGGTCGCGATCAACAGCTTCCTGCTGCTGCTCGCCTCGACCCTCGTGGGCGCGTACGTGCTCGATTTCTTCGGCCTGTCGATTCCCGCGGTGCAGGTGGGCGGCGGCCTGCTCGTCTGCGCCATGGGCTGGAACCTCCTCAACGGGCCGGATGCGGGCGACCACGTCGCGCGCGCGGCGGTGCGTGCGGTGGCGGCCGAGGACCTGCCGCGGCGCGCGTTCTACCCGCTCACGATGCCGCTCACGGTCGGCCCCGGCTCCATCTCGGTCGCGGTGACGCTCGGGGCGAGTCCGGCCGCCGACGTGCGCGCGCTCCTCGTCACCACCGCCGGCCACGTGGTCGGCATCGTGGCGGTGGCCGCGTCCGTGGCCCTCTGCTACCGGTATGCCGACGCCATCATGCGCAAGCTGGGCGACACCGGACGCATCGTCGTGATGCGGCTCTCGGCCTTCATCGTGCTTTGCATCGGCGTGCAGATCGCCTGGAACGGCTTGCGCGGGCTCGTCGCGGCCACGTTTCCGCAGATCGTCACCCAGTGACATGACCTGCGGCAAAGGACGGGCGGAAGCCGCTTGTAAAGTTCCATATTTCGAGTATTATCGAATTATGGAAACCGCTACCGCCATCTCCTCGCTCGCCGCCCTCGCCCAGGAAACGCGCCTGGGAATATTCCGCCTGCTCGTGGGCGCCGGGCCGTCGGGGCTTTCGGTCGGCGAGATCGGCGCGGAGCTGAAGGTGGCGCCCGCGACGCTCTCGTTCCACCTCAAGGAGCTCGCCTATGCCGGGCTCATCGCCTCGAGGCAGGAAGGGCGCTTCATCTTCTATTCGGCGAATTTCGAGCGCATGAACGCGCTCGTGGGCTTCCTCACGGATCACTGCTGCAGCCGCGAAGCGTGCTGCGGCCCCAACGAGTGCGCACCCCTCGCGAAACGCCCTGCTCCGGCGGGCAAGTCGCGAAGCGGTGCGCGCAACCTCAGCCGCGGCGACCGCGGCGCAAGCAAGGCCTGAACGGAGAAGAACCATGAAAAGATTCCATGTCCATGTCGCGGTGCCCGACCTGCAGCAAAGCATCCGCTTCTACTCGACGCTGTTCGGCATGCAGCCCAGCGTGGTCAAGGAGGATTACGCGAAGTGGATGCTCGACGATCCGCGCGTGAATTTCGCCATCTCGCATCGCGGCAGCGCCGAGGGCGTGAACCACCTCGGCTTCCAGGTGGACGATGCGGCCGAGCTGGAGCAGATCCATGCGAGGCTGGGCGAGGCCGAGTCGGCGGTCACCGAGGAGAAAGCGGTCGCGTGCTGCTACGCCCGCTCGGACAAGTACTGGGTCACGGATCCTGCCGGCATCGCGTGGGAATCCTTCCACACGCTCGGCAGCGTGCCATTCTTCGGCGAGCAGGAGAAGGCCGCGGAAGAAGGCGGCTGCTGCTCGCCCTCGCAGGCGAAGGGCACTGAAAAGGCCGCGGCGGCCGGCTGCTGCGCACCGAAGTCCACGGACAAGCAGAAGACGGCGGCGGAAAGCAGCTGCTGCGCACCGAAGGCCGCGGAAAAGCAGAAGGCGGCGTCCTGCTGCGGGACGAGTGCCAGGGATTCCGCGAAGAGCTGCTGCTGACGTATTGATCGGGCCGAGCCGCTTCGGCCCGAGCGCTTTGCCGCTGCGGGCCGTCCGCCACGCCCCGCAGCGGCGTTCCTTCCCACGACGGGAAAGCGACCCGGCCAGGCCCCGGCACCTTCCGGGACCCGGCCCACGCGCAGGGTATTGCCCGGATCGTACGTTGATGTATTGTGGGCCGGGAACTCACCTGCGCACGCCGGAGGCCGCATGCTCGCGTCGACCACGACCAAAAAGCCGCTGTGGAAGTCGCTCTACTTCCAGGTGATCGTCGCGATCGTCGTGGGCGTATTCATCGGCCACTTCTACCCACGCGTGGGCGAGGACATGAAGCCGCTCGGCGACGGCTTCATCAAGCTGATCAAGATGATGATCGCCCCGATCATCTTCTGCACCGTCGTGGTGGGCATCGCCGGCATGGAGGACATGAAGAAGGTCGGCAAGACCGGCGGCTACGCGCTGATCTACTTCGAAATCGTGAGCACGATCGCGCTGATCGTAGGCCTGGTCATCGTCAACACGGTGAAGCCGGGCGCGGGCATGAACGTCGTGCCGGCGTCGATCGACACCAAGGGGGTTGCCGCCTATACCAAGCCGGGGCAGATGCAGGGCACCGTCGATTTCCTGCTCAACATCATTCCCAACACCATCGTCGACGCGTTCGCGAAGGGAGAGATCCTCCAGGTGCTGCTCTTCGCCGTTCTCTTCGGCTTCGCGCTGCACAAGTTCGGCGGGCGCGGCACGCTGGTGTTCGACTGGGTCGAGAAGTCGTCGCACGTCCTCTTCGGCATCGTCGGCATCATCATGCGCGTGGCGCCGATCGGCGCGTTCGGGGCCATGGCCTTCACCATCGGCAAGTACGGCATCGATTCATTGGTGTCGCTCGGCAAGCTCATGGCCACGTTCTACCTCACGTGCCTCGTGTTCATCCTGGTCGTGCTCGGCATCATCGCGAGATTCCACGGCTTCTCGATCCTCAAGTTCATCCGCTACATCAAGGAAGAGCTGCTGATCGTGCTGGGAACGTCGTCGTCCGAATCGGTGCTGCCGCGGATGATCGCGAAGATGGAGAACCTGGGCGTGCGGAAGTCCACCGTCGGCCTGGTCATCCCCACCGGCTACTCGTTCAACCTCGACGGGACTTCGATCTACCTCACGATGGCGGCGATCTTCATCGCGCAGGCGACCAACACGGAGCTCAGCCTCACGGAGGAGCTCACGTTGCTGGGTGTGCTGCTGCTGACATCGAAGGGCGCGGCCGGCGTGACGGGGAGCGGCTTCATCGTCCTGGCCGCGACCCTCTCCGCGGTGGGCCACGTACCGGTGGCGGGGGTAGCACTCATCCTCGGCATCGACCGGTTCATGTCGGAAGCGCGTGCCCTCACGAACCTCATCGGCAATGGGGTCGCGACGGTCGTGGTCGGCAAGTGGTGCGGCGAGCTCGACACCGCGAGGATGACCCGCGTGTTGAACCGCGAGAGCGACGCGGAGGCGGAAGAGCCGGAAGCGGTGCTCGATCAAACCGAGGAGCACATGCCGGCGAAGGCGGCGTGACCGGCGCGACAGCGACCATCGCGCGCTGCGAGCTTTCGAGAGTCCGGATATCGCAGGGTGCTCATGCCTCCGCGCATCGACGAAGAAATCACCTTCCGCAAGCTCGAGATCCTGCTGGCCTTCATGGAAAGCGGCAACCTGGCACGCGCCGCGGAGCAGCTCGGCACGAGCGCGGTGAGCGTCCACCGGGCGCTGCATTCCCTCGAAACGGGCACGAGGTGCACCCTCTTCCGGCACGAAGGGCGCAACCTGCAACCGAACGAGGCCGCGCACGCGCTCGCAGCGGTCGCGCGGAACGTGCTGCGCACGATGACCGAAGGCATTCGCTCGACGCGCGAGATCGCCGGATACGCGGCCGACCGCATCCGGATCGGGTCGCTCTACTCCCTCACCAGCGGAACGGTCCCCGCGCTGATCATGCGGCTCAAGCTGCGCAAGCCGGACCTCCACACCGAGCTGGTGCTGGGCTCGGATAGCGACCTGCTCCGCAAGCTGCGCGACGGGGTCATCGATGCCTCGGTCATGGGCCTTCCGGAGGAGGCGGCGGACCTCGAGTCGCAGGTCCTGTTCGAGGACGATGTCATGTTCGCGGCCCCGGCCGGATCGCGCCATGCAGCGGAACGCGAGATCAACCTGGGCGCCTGCGCCGACGAGCACTTCGTGAGCCTGAGCGACGGGTTCGTGACCTACCGCGGCTTCATGCAGGCCTTCGGCATCGCCGGGTTCAAGCCCGACGTCGTGATGACGACCGGCGACATCTTCACGCTGATGAACCTGGTGAGCGGCGGCATCGGCTGCACGCTCCTGCCGGGGCGTGTGCGCAGCGTGCTGCCGGCCAACGTGCGGCTCATCCCCCTGCAGCCGAAGTACCTGATGCGCCAGAAGATTGCCGTGTGCTTCCTGCGCACCCGCGAGCGCGATCCGAACGTGCTCGCCTTGCTGGCGGCCAGCCGCGCCCAGGGCCAATCGGCCTAGCGCCGCCATCGCCGCCCCCCCTGACGGCGCCATCTCCCAGACGGGCCTGGCGCCGGGCCGGGGCGCGATGCTTCCGCCGCGCGTAACGGTTCGCGCCCGAGGTTGATTGATCGGCCAGTGCCCGGTCCGTAACGTTCGACCCAGGGCACGAATCATCAACCAACGCGGCCGTGGCGGCGCGACAGGAGACGAACCATGATCATTTACGGCACCGCGCTGCTCGCGGTCTGCCACCTGCTGGGCATCTTCCTCGGCGATGTCCTGGGGCTGGCGCTCGGCGTGAAGACCAACGTCGGCGGCGTCGGCATCGCGATGCTGCTGCTGATCTTCGCCCGGCTGTACATGCAGAAGACCAACCGGCTGCCCAAGCTCACGGAGCTCGGCGTCGAGTATTGGGGCGCGCTGTACATCCCCGTCGTCGTCGCGATGGCGGCCACGCAGGACGTGGTCGCTGCCTTGCGCGGCGGACCGGTCGCCGTCCTGGCGGCGATCGGGAGCGTCGCCCTGTGCGCCGGCGTCATCTCGGCGATCAACCGGACCGAACGATCCGAGGAAGCGCCGATCGCAACGCCGACGCTGCACACGAATCCCCTCCTCGCCGAAGCGGAGTGACAAACATGATCGAAATCCTGCAAAAGGCCGCCGCCGCCAACGGGCTCGTGACAGCCTTCGCCGTGGTCGGTGTCGTGGTCCTCCTCTCCGGAGAGATCTCGCGCCGGCTCACCCTCGGCCGCGTTCACGGCTCGGCCATCGCGATCGTGATCGGCCTGGCGCTCGCCTACTGGGGCGGCAAGGTCACCGGCGGCCACAAGGGCCTCGCGGACCTCTCGCTCCTCGGCGGCATCGGGCTCATGGGCGGGGCGATGCTGCGCGACTTCGCGATCGTCGCCACCGCCTTCGAAGTCCAGGCGACCGAGGCGCGCAAGGCAGGCCTGGTCGGCGTCGTATCGCTGCTGCTCGGCACGGTGCTCCCGTTCATCGTCGGAGCCACGGTCGCAAGGGCGTTCGGCTACTCGGATGCCGTGAGCATGACGACCATCGGCGCCGGCGCTGTCACCTACATCGTGGGCCCGGTCACGGGCGCTGCGATCGGCGCCAGCTCCGACGTGATGGCGCTCAGCATCGCCACCGGCCTCATCAAGGCGATCATGGTGATGGTCGGCACGCCCATCGCCGCGCGCTTCCTGGTGCTCAAGACGCCGCGGTCCGCGATGGTCTTCGGCGGCCTGGCCGGAACGGTGAGCGGCGTGTCCGCAGGCCTGGCCGCCACCGACCGCAAGCTGGTGCCGTACGGCGCGCTCGTCGCCACCTTCCACACCGGCCTGGGCTGCCTCATGGGCCCGTCCATCCTCTTCTTTGCCACCAAGGCGCTCGTCGGCTGAGCGGAATCATGGACCGTCTGAACTGGAACACCAAGGCGATCAACCGCGCCGACCGGCTGGCCCGCGCCGCCCACGCACTCGGGGGG
>DATMJE010000395.1:0-18270 GCA_035553995.1 Usitatibacter sp.
CACGCCGCACAGTTCGGCCGCGCGCTCGAGCCGTCGCCGGTCGCCAACCACGAGCGGGCGCACGTGCGAGAACACGTCCGGATGCGCGAAGGACTTGGCGACGATCTCCGGCCCCACGCCCGACGGATCGCCCATCGTGACCGCGACCACGGGACGCGCGGACGTATTCACAGGGACGACGCCACGGCGCGCGCAAGACGCACCCATGCGTCGGCTTCGCCAAAGCCGCCGGCCTTCAACACCGCGCGAAAGCCGTAGGGCTCGACCGGCGCCGTCACCGCCATGCCGGGCTCGAGCTCGCCTTCCACGAAGATCTCCATCACCTCGAGCGCCTCCATCATCGCGCGTGCCGTATCGCCTCCGGTGAGCGCGAGCGTACAGCAGCGGCGCGCCACCTCGCGCAGCACGGCCGCAAGCGCCTCGACGATCGCGCGCGATCCGTTTTCGGGGACGGAGCCCGAGCCGACACGCACGAGGGCCACGCCATGCGCGTGCATCGCGCGCATCGCGGCGGCCGCGACGTCGTGCGAGGGAGGGCCCGCGTCGACGCTCACGACCACGTCGCCCAGCTCGCGCTGCAGCGCCTCGGCCTGCGCACGCGCGGCCGCCGAAAAGCTGCCGCAGACGATGAGCAGGGGACCGCGCAGCGCGGCAGGCTCGATGCGCGATGGCGGCGAGCCCGCAAGCGCGCGCGCGAGCCCTGCGGAGCCGACCCACAACGTTGCCGGGTCGGGGCCGCCCATGCCCTGCACGAGCGCCTCGAGGTCCGCCTGCTCGACGGCATCGGCAAGCACCACGGCGCGCGCTGCTTGCCCGTTGGATCGCAACGCTTCTCCCACGCCCGCGAGCGACCGGCCGGTGGCAGCGCCGTGCACGGAAAGACGTCCGTTCACGAACGTGCGCCCCTGTGCGGGAAAGGCCGGGGCGACGACAACGGTGGCGAGGTGCGGCAGCGCCTCCGCGAAGGCGCCGAGCTCCTCCGCGATGTGGCCGCGCAGCGTCGAATCGACCTTCTTGAACAGCAGCGACTCGCGATCGCGCGCACTCGCGCGCCCGAGCGCCCGCCAGCGCGTCGCCGCCGCGTCCGGATCGAGGACGCGCGTATCCGCGTCGAGCGCGAACTGCACCTGGCCTTCGCCCTCGCCATGCAGCAGCAGCGACATGGGACCCACCGCGCCCGTGAAGGAGGCGGCGCAATCGGCAGCGCCGGAGAGATCGTCGGCGAGGATGCGCACGAGCGGGGTCATGGCTGTGACGGCTTTTGCGGCTTGATGCGTGCGGCCTCGTCGACGCCCGCGCGAAACATCGTGGCGTCGATCCAGTCGGCGAACGCGGAGACACGCGCGAAGATCTCGCGGTCGCCGACGTCGCCCGTGCGTCCGTCATGGTTCGCGTCGTCGAGGTCGACCGCCACTCCGGCCACGAAGATATCGTCGCCCACCTCGGCGAACGCCGGCGCGCCGGTATCCGACAGGGCCAGTGCAGCCTGCAGGTCCGAAGCCTCGTCGTGTGCCTTGATGCGTGTCGCGAAGCTGGTGGCGGTCACCGCGTCGATGGTGTTGATGCCGGCTCGCGGCCTGCCGTCGGCGCCATGCGCCACGATGGCGATGGTCCTGCCGGCCTCGTCATGCGCGCGATAGATCGGCGTGGGCTCGATGTTGCCGACGGCTTCGCGCAGGAATACCAGCGCGAGAGCGTTGTCGCGCGCGCCGTTCCATGCGGGATGGGTATGTACCGACTGTATTTCGTGCGCGCTGCCGCCGAGCGCGATGCTGCGGCCCGGCTTCAGCGCCTTCGCGCGCGCGGCGCTCGTGAGGAGCCACCGCGGCGCGACCAGCACCGACTCACCAGCGTTCGCGCCGAGGGCTGTGGTCGATGGGTAGCGCGAGGCGAGCTCGAGGTACTCGGCGTCTTCGCGGTCGGCTCGCGTGCTCATCGCCACGGCGGGCGAGACAACGAGACAGGCGGCCATTGCAAGGGTCGATCGCAGGGTCACGCATGGCAGTTTATCCGACGGGCCGCCCGTAAGCGGCGGCTTCTCCGTGCTTCCAGACTGCGCCGCAACGGCAGCCGCGGCTGTGACCGCGATCACATTCCGTCGCCGCCCGCGTTTCAATTGACTTGCCCGTGGCGCGCCTTTACGATGGCGTTTCAAACGACCGTTTGAATCGCCCGTTTCAGGGGCGTCATCGTCATTTCGGGAAACAACATGCCGGCAACAAGGCCCGCGCGCAGGAACGTCTCCGCCGATGCCACCTCCGCGGACACCAAGACGCGCATCCTCGACGCAGCCGAGGAGCTCTTCATGATCCACGGCTTCGAGGCGACCAGCCTGCGCCAGCTCACGGCCGCCGCGGGCGTGAACCTCGCCGCCGTCAACTACCACTTCGGCAGCAAGGAAGAGCTCTTCCAGATGGCGCTCACGCGCCGGCTCGATCCGCTGAACCAGGAGCGCATCGAGCTGCTGGACCGCGTCGAGCGCGAGGCGGGCGCGCGTGCCGCCTCGTGCGAGAAGATCCTCGCCGCCATGCTGATCCCGGCGCTGCGTCTCGCACGCGACGAGAAGCGCGGCGGCAAGAACTTCCTGCGCCTGCTCGGCCGCGCCTATGCGGATCCCGCGCCCTTCATCCGCCACTTCCTCTCCGCGCAATATGGCGACATGATCCAGCGCTACAAGGAAGCGTTCGCGCGTGCGTTGCCGCACCTGCCGCGCGTGGAGCTCACGTTCCGGCTGCATTTCGTCATGGGCGCGTTGTCGTACACGCTCGCCGGCACCGACGCGCTCAAGCTCTTCACGCAGATCGGCGCGGCGGCGGAGAGGGACAACGACGAGATGCTGCTGCAGCGCCTGGCACCCTTCCTCGTGGCGGGGCTCAAGGCGCCCGCCATGGCGGTAAACCGCAGGCTCGAGCTGGTCTCGGGCGAATGATCCGGAGAACCTGAATGATCACCATCCTTCTTTCCATCGCCGCGATCCTGGTCGTCGCATGGACCTTCGCCTATCACCGTGCCGGCGCGCTCCTCTGGGCGTTCGCCTTCGCCCTGGGCGCGACCGAGCTCACGTTCCTCGGCGACGGGCCGCATCCGGTCGCGGGCATCCTCGCCTGGACGTTCGTGGCGCTGTTCCTGGCGTTCGCCGTCGCGAAGCCGCTGCGGCGCGCGGCGATCACGCGGCCGCTCATGCGCCTCTACAAGCGCGTGCTGCCGCAGATCTCGCAGACCGAGCAGGAAGCGCTCGACGCCGGCAGCATCTGGTGGGACGCGGACCTCTTCACCGGCGCCCCGGACTGGGACAAGCTCCTCGCGTATCCGGCGGCGAGCCTCACGGCGGAGGAGCGGGCGTTCCTCGACGGTCCCGTGGAAGAGCTCTGCGGCATGCTCGACGAGTGGGACACCACGCACAACCGCAGGGACCTGGCACCCGAAGTCTGGAAGTTCGTGCGCGAGCGGGGCTTCCTCGGGATGATCATCCCGAAGGAGTACGGCGGGCTCGAGTTCTCGGCGTACGCGCATTCCGAGGTCGTGACCAAGATCTCCACGCGCAGCGGCACGGCCGCGGTGAGCGTCATGGTGCCCAACTCGCTCGGGCCGGCGGAGCTGCTGGTCCACTACGGCACCGAGGCGCAGAAGCAGCATTACCTGCCGCGCCTCGCACAGGGCCTCGAGATCCCGTGCTTCGCGCTCACGAGCCCGGAGGCGGGATCGGATGCGGGCGCGATACCCGATCTCGGCATCGTCTGCCGCGGCATGCACGAGGGCCACGAGGTGCTGGGGATCCGCCTCACCTGGGACAAGCGCTACATCACGCTCGCGCCGATCGCGACCATCCTCGGCCTCGCGTTCAAGCTGCGCGATCCGGAGAAGCTCCTCGGCCGCGAGGAGGACATCGGCATCACGCTGGCACTGATACCGACGAGCCACAAGGGCGTGGAGGTGGGACGCCGCCACCTGCCGCTTTCCAGCGCGTTCATGAACGGTCCCACGCGCGGCAAGGATGTGTTCATCCCGATGGACTGGGTGATCGGCGGCGAGGCGATGGTGGGCCGCGGCTGGCGCATGCTGGTCGAGTGCCTCGCGGCGGGCCGCTCGATCTCGCTGCCCTCGATGTCGATGGCTTCGGGCAAGCTGGGCAGCCGGGCCACGGGCGCCTATGCCCGCGTGCGCTCGCAGTTCCGCACCCCGATCGGCCGCTTCGAGGGCGTGGAGGAGCCGCTCGCGCGCATCGGCGGCAACACCTACCTCATGGATGCCACGCGCCGCATGACGATGGTGGCGCTCGACAGCGGCGAGAAGCCTTCGGTCATCTCGGCCATCTGCAAGTACCACATGACCGAGCGGATGCGCCAGATCCTCAACGACGCCATGGACATCCACGGCGGCAAGGGGATCATGATGGGCCCGAACAACTATCTCGGCCGCGCGTACGAGACGATTCCCATCGCGATCACCGTCGAGGGTGCGAACATCCTCACGCGCTCGATGATCATCTACGGCCAGGGCGCCATACGCTGCCATCCGTTCGTCCTGCGCGAGATCGACGCGGCGGCGCGCAACGACCTCGCCGGATTCGACGACGCGCTCTGGGGACACCTCGCGTTCACGTTCTCGAACGCGGCGCGTGCGCTGTGGCTCGGCCTCACGGGCGGCCGGGGCGCGGGTGTAGCCGGCGGGCGCGAGACGAAGCGCTACCTGCAGATCATGTCGCGCTTCTCGGCGGCCTTCGCGCTGGTCTCCGACATCTCCATGTTCGTGATCGGCGGCAGCCTCAAGCGCCGCGAGAAGATCTCCGCGCGGCTGGGTGACGTGCTGTCGATGCTCTACATGACCTCCGCGGTCGTGAAGCGCTTCCACGACGAGGGCCGGCAGAAGGACGACATCCCGCTCATGACGTGGGCGCTCTACGACAGCTTCTTCCGCCTGCAGGTGGCGATGGACGGCGTGCTCGCCAACTTTCCCAACCGCTTCATGGCGTGGATCCTGCGCCGGCTGGTGTTCCCGAAGGGACTCACGCTGATCGCGCCGAGCGACCGCGTGGGCTCGCAGGTGGCGCAGATCCTCATCACGCCGTGCGCGGCGCGCGACCGGCTCACCGCGGGCGCCTACGTGCCGCGCCGCGAGGACGATGTCATCGGCCGGCTCGACATCGCCATGGAAGCCGTGGTCGCGGCCGAGCCGCTCGAGGCCAGGCTGCGCCGTGCGATGCGCGACGGGCAGCTGCGCGATGGCCCTGCCGCCGACGTGCGCGATACGGCGCTGCGGCTCGGCGTCATCACGCAGCAGGAGCACGACCTGCTCGCACGCGCCGAGCGCCTGCGCCGCGACGTGGTGAAGGTGGACGACTTCGATGCGGCCTCGATCGGCCGCCTCGCGCAGGAGGAGACATGGCAGCAGACGGACCCGAGGAAAATGCGCGCCGCCGCGTCCATGTAGTCGACGGCGCGCGCACGCCGTTCCTGAAGGCGCGCAACGGCATGGGGCCCTTCACGGGCTCCGACCTCGCCGTGAACGCGGGCCGCGCGCTGCTGTTGCGCCAGCCGTTCGCACCGGCCGAATTCGACGAGGTCATCCTCGGTGCGGCCCTGCCTTCCGCGGACGAGGCGAACATCGCGCGCGTCGTGTCGCTGCGCCTGGGCTGCGGCGAGAAGGTGCCTGCATGGACGGTGATGCGCAACTGCGCTTCCGGCCTGCAGGCGCTCGATTCGGCGTACGTGAACATCGTCACCGGCCGTGCGGAGCTCGTGCTCGCGGGCGGCACCGATGCCATGAGCCATGCGCCGCTGCTGCTGGCGCCGGCGATGGTGAACTGGCTCGCGCAATGGTATGCCGCGAAGACCTTCGGCCAGCGCGCGGCGCTCGCCACCCGCCTGCGTCCTTCGTATTTCGCGCCCGTCATCGCGATCCTGCGCGGGCTCTCGGATCCCGTGGTCAAGCTGTCGATGGGATCGACCGCGGAGATCGTCGCGGAGCGTTTCGGCATCACGCGCGCGATGATGGACGAGTACGCCGTCGAATCGCACCGCCGCACCGCCGCCGCGCAGGACGAGGGCCGCCTCGCGGAGGTCGTGCCCATGTACGGGCCCGACGGCACCGTGTATCCAGCCGACGATGGCGTGCGGCGCGATTCGAGCGTCGAGAAGCTGGCGAAGCTCAAGCCCGTGTTCGATCGCCACTATGGCAACGTCACCGCCGGCAACAGCTCGCAGGTGACGGACGGCGCCGCGATGCTCATCCTCGCCTCCGGCGAGGCGGTCGAGCGTTACGGGCTCGAGCCCTTGGGGCACATCGTCGATACGCACTGGGGCGCGCTCGATCCCGCCGAGATGGGACTGGGCCCCGTGCATGCGATCACGCCGCTGCTCATGCGGCATGGCTACACGTGGGAGGACATCGACGCGGTCGAGATCAACGAGGCGTTCGCGGCGCAGGTGCTGGGGTGCCTCGCGGCCTGGGAAAGCGACGCGTATTGCGCCGAGCACTTCGGCCTGCCGCACGCGTTTGGCCGGCTCGATCGGTCGAAGCTGAACGTCGATGGCGGCGCGATCGCCATCGGCCACCCCATTGGGGCTTCGGGCGCCCGCGTGGTGCTGCATGTGCTCGAGGTGCTTCGGCGGACCGGCGGACGGCGTGGCGTGGCGTCGCTCTGCATCGGTGGCGGCCAGGGCGGGGCCATGCTCGTCGAGCGTCCCTGAGAGGACATGGCCGTCGCCCCGGGCGCGGCTATTGCGGCATCGGACCGGGGCCCAATTTTGGTGATTGGATCCCGGCCTGCGCCGGATGACAACCAACGTCGGTGAGTGCCCGCTCACTGATTACTCGTGATTCGAGCTGTATTTTTGGTGGCCGCCATGGTCGCCCGCACGGGGCCGATCCTCGCCTCGGGCATGACGCCGTGGAGCGCCGACACGCACCTCGTCCTGCGCTACGACCCGGTGACGCAGGCCGTGAGCGCGAGCGTCGAAGGCGTCGAGCTGGGCTCCTTCGTCCAGCCGATCAGGACGCCGCGCTTCATCGGCATCGAGGGCGTTGGCCTGGTCGACGACCTGGTGGTTCGCAAGCTGCAGTAATCCCGGTGGCGGGGCGACCTATAATCGCACCGCCATGTCCTCCCATCACTGGAAGCTCACGCGGGACGCCGACGGTCTCGCCTGGCTCGCCTTCGATCGCGAGGGGGAGTCGACCAACACCTTCTCGAGCGAGGCGTTGCGCGAGCTGCGCCAGCGGGTCGAGCAGCTTCGGCTCGATCCGCCGCGCGGCCTCGCGATCCTGTCCGCGAAGGAGAACGGCTTCGCCGCCGGCGCCGACATCGGCGAGTTCACGCGCCTGCGCGATGCCGACGAGGCCTGGGCCTTCATCGGCCTGGGCAACGAGGTCTTCGATGCGATCGCGGCGCTGCCGTTTCCCACGGTGGCGCTGGTGCACGGCTTCTGCATGGGCGGCGGCACCGAGCTCGCGCTCGCATGCCGTTATCGCGTCGCCGACGACGGCCCCAGGACGCGCATCGGCCTGCCCGAGGTGATGCTCGGCATCGTGCCGGGATGGGGCGGTGCCAAACGGCTGCCGCGGCTGATCGGTGCCGCGCCCGCGCTGGACCTGATGCTCACGGGCCGCAGCGTCGATGGCCGGCGCGCAGGCAAGCTGGGGCTGGTCGACGCCGTCACGCCGCGGCGCCACTTCGAGAACGCGGCGCGCACGATCCTGCGCGAGAACCGTCCGCCGCGCGCGCCATCGCTGCCGGCGGCGGCCACCGATTGGCCCGGCGTGCGCGAGGTCGTCGCACGGCTCTCGGCGCGCAAGGTCGCGCAGAAGGTGAGCCGCGCGCATTATCCCGCGCCCTACGCGATCATCGACCTGTGGAAGGACTTCGGCGGCGACGTGCGCCGCGTGCCGCCGGCCCATCCCGCATCGATGCGCACGCTCTTCTTCCATCCCACGACGCGCAACCTGGTGCGCCTCTTCACGCTGCAGGAGCGCCTCAAGTCCTTCGGCAAGGAAGCGGGTGGCGATGTGAAGCACCTGCACGTCATCGGCGCCGGTGCGATGGGTGGCGACATCGCCGCCTGGTGCGCGCTGCGCGGAATCACCGTCACGCTCCAGGACCTGGCGCCCGAGCGCATCGCGCCTGCGATCAGGCGAGCCGCGGAGCTGTACCGCAAGCGCCTGCGCGAGCCGCACCTCGTGCGCGCGGCCATGGACCGCCTCATCCCCGACGTGCGCGGCGACGGCATCGGGCGGGCGGACCTGGTGATCGAGGCCATCGTCGAGAACGGCGAGATCAAGCGCAGGCTGTTCGCGGACATCGAGCCGCGCATGAAGGCGGGCGCCATCCTCGCGACGAACACCTCGAGCATCCCGCTGCAGGAGCTCGCCCCGGCGTTGCAGCATCCCGGGCGGCTGGTGGGCCTGCACTTCTTCAACCCCGTGGCGCAGATGATGCTGGTGGAGATCGTGCAGGGGCCGCAGACGGCACCCGAGGTGATGCAGGCGGGCCAGGCCTTCGCGCGCCAGATCGACAAGCTGCCGCTGCCGTGCAAATCGGCGCCCGGCTTCCTCGTGAACCGCGTGCTGTCCCCCTATCTCCTCGAAGCGATGCTGATGGTGGACGAGGGCATCGCACCGGAGACCGTCGATGCGGCTGCACGCGACTTCGGCATGCCGATGGGACCCATCGAGCTGGCGGACATGGTGGGCCTCGACATCTGCGCCGCCGTGGGCCAGGAGCTGGCGAAGCCCGGGACACCCGTGCCGCGACGCCTCGAGGCCGCCATCGCAGCGAAGCAATTCGGCAAGAAGTCCGGCCGTGGCTATTACACGTGGGTGGACGGCAAGCCGCAGAAGTCGCAGCCCGCCGCGGCCAACCTCGCCGAGCTCGCCGACCGCATGGTCGCGCCCGCCGTGAACGAAGCTGTCGCGTGCGTGCGCGAAGGCATCGTCGCGGACGCCGACCTCTGCGATGCCGGTGTCGTCTTCGGCACCGGCTTCGCACCGCACCGCGGCGGGCCCATCAACTCGATCCGCGAGCGTGGGCGGCAGCAATGGCTCGATGTGATGGCCGCGTTGGAATCGAAGTACGGCGAGCGGTTCAGGGCGGATGCAGGGTGGGGTGGGATTTGATGTCCTGGTGATTGGCGCGTCGTTTACCGCGGGTCTCGCTCTCGCCCGCAACACAGGAGAAACCGTGCAGCTCGCCATCCGCAACCTGTCGAAGCGCTACGCCAACGGCGTGCAGGCGCTCGACGATGTGTCGCTCGACATCACGCCCGGTCTCTTCGGCCTGCTCGGTCCCAACGGTGCGGGCAAGTCGACCCTCATGCGCACGCTCGCCACGTTGCAGGAGGCCGACAGCGGCAGCGCCATGCTCGACGGCCTCGACATGCTGCGGCGCAAGGACGAGGTGCGCCGCCTGCTGGGCTACCTGCCGCAGGAGTTCGGCGTCTATCCGAAAGTCACGGCGGTCGACATGCTCGACCACTTCGCGCGCCTGAAGGGCCTCACCGATGCGAAGGTGCGCAAGGCGACGGTCGATGCGTTGCTCGAGCGAACCAATCTCGCGGCCGTGCGCAAGCAGCGGCTGGGCGGGTTCTCCGGCGGCATGCGGCAGCGCTTCGGCATCGCACAGGCGCTGCTCGGCGATCCGCGCCTGGTGATCGTCGACGAGCCCACCGCGGGCCTCGACCCCGAGGAGCGCGTGCGCTTCCACAACCTGCTCGCCGACATCGGCCGCGACGTGATCGTGATCCTGTCCACGCACATCGTGGACGACGTGGAGGAGCTCTGTCCGCGCTTCGCCGTGATCCGGCAAGGCCGTGTCGTGCTCGACGACGAGCCGCGGCGCGCGGTGGCGGCGATGCGCGGCCGCATCTGGCAGCGGGTCGTGGAACGCGGCGAGGTGGAGGGGCTCGCGCAGGCGGGGATCCCGGTCGTGTCGACGCGGCTGCATGCGGGCCGCACGGTGGTGCGTGCCTGCGCGCCATCCGCACCTCCGGGCTTCGAGCCCGTCGAGCCGGACCTCGAGGACGTCTACTTCAGCGCCGTCGCCGGCTACGCCGCCTGAGGCCGCCATGCTCGCCATCGCGCTCTTCGAGGTGAAGACGAAGCTGAAGCGGCTCTCGACCTACGTCTATTTCGGGGTGTTCGCCGCGCTGGCGGCTTTGTGGATGGCCGCCGCCGGCGGCATGTTCGCCTCGGCCAACATCGCGTTCGGCAGCGACAAGGTCTTCATCAATGCGCCGTATGCGCTCGGCCAGACGATCACCGTGCTGGGCGTTTTCGGCATGGTCACGCTCGCGGCGCTGATGGGCCGCGCGGTGCAGCAGGACTTCGAGTACCAGGCATACCACTTCTTCTTCACCAGCCCGATCACGAAGACCCAGTACCTGCTGGGGCGCTACGTGGGCACCGTCGTCGTCGTGATGGTCATATTCGTCGGCATCGGCGTGGGCGCGGCCATCGGTGCCAGCCTGCCGGGCATCGATCCGGCGCGCGTGGGCCCGTGGTCGCTCGCGGCGTTCGTTCAGCCGTATGCGGTGTTCCTGCTGCCCAACGTGATCGCGCTCGGCGCGTGCTTCTTCGCGCTTGCAGCGCTCACGCGCCGCATGCTGCCGGTGTACGTGGCCGGCGTGATCGTGCTGGTGGGCTGGCTCCTCGCCTTGCAGCTGCTGCGGGACATCGAGAATCGCACCGTCTCGGCGCTGCTCGATCCCATGGGCTCGGTGGCGCAGAGCCTCGTCACGCGCTATTGGAGCACCGCGGAGAAGAACTCGCAGCTCCTGCCGTTCGCGGCCGAGGTGCTGTGGAACCGGCTGCTGTGGCTGGGCGTGGGGCTCGTGGTGTTCGGCCTCGCCTTCACCCGCTTCCGCATGAGCTTCGACAGCAGCGGCGAGCGGCGGCGCAAGCGCGCCGCGGCCGCGGCCGTGCCGCGGGTGGCGCCGATCGCGCGGCCCCTGCCGCCGGTGCAGGTGGACGTGCGCGCCGCGGCCTACCTGCGGCAAATGCCGGGGCTCATCGCGTTGCAATTCCGCGAGACCGTGAAGAACATCTACTTCGCGGCGATCGTGGGGGCGGGCGCGCTCTTCATCCTCAGCAACGCCCGGGTGATCGGCAGCATCTACGGCACCAACACCTATCCGGTCACGTACCAGGTGATCGACATCGCGAGCGGCAGCTTCACGCTCTTCATGCTCGTGATCACGACGCTGTACGCGGGAGAGCTCGTGTGGCGCGAACGCGACGCGCGCGTGGCACTCATCGCGGACAGCACGCCGGCGCCCACGTGGCTCTCGTTCTTCTCGAAGCTGCTCGCGCTTTTCGCGACCCAGGCCGTGCTGCAGGTGGTGGTGATGGTGTGCGGCATCCTGATCCAGCTCTTCAGCGGCTACACGAAGCTCGAGCCCGGCCAGTACTTCGAGCGCCTGTTCGTGCTGCAGCTTCCCGACTACTGGATGCTCGCGGTGCTCGCGTTCACGGTCCATGTCGCCGTGGACCAGAAGTACCTCGCCCATTTCCTGGTGGTGCTCTATTACGTGGCGATGATCGCGCTGTCGGGCTTCGGCCTCGACGACCGGCTCTATCACTACGGGCAGTCGGGCAACGTGATCTATTCCGACATGAACGGCTACGGGCACTTCCTCGGGCCGAAGCACTGGTCGCAGCTCTACTGGACGGCCGGCGCGGTGATGCTGCTCGCCGTCGCGCGCCTGATGTGGGTGCGCGGTACGGATGCGGGATGGCACGTGCGGCTTCGCATCGCGCGGCAGCGTTTCACCGCGCCGCTCGTGGCGACGCTTGCGGCTGCATTGCTGGTGTTCGTGGCGACGGGATCGTGGATCTTCTACAACACGCACATCCTCAACCCGTACCGCACCGAGTTCCAGCAGGAAGAGCTGCATGCGCAATACGAGCGCCTCTACAAGCCGCTCGCGGCGGTGGCGCAGCCGAAGGTGGTGGCGGCGAACGTGTTCGCGGATATCTACCCGCACGAGCACCGCATCGTGTTCAAGGGGACGTTCACCCTGAAGAACAGGACGGACGCACCGATCCCGGAGCTGTTCGTGAACGTCCTCGAATCCGCCGCGACCGCCGCGCTGAAGGCGAGCATCCCGCTCGAGCTCGCCGAGGAACGGCCCGAGCTGGACTGGCGGCGCTACAGGCTGGAGCACCCGCTTGCGCCCGGCGAGAGCATGACGCTCGACTTCGAGCTCGCGTATCCCCGGCCCGGCTTCACCAACAACGGCGCCCATCGCGTCGTGGTCGACAACGGCACCTTCGTCAACAGCACGCTGCTGCCGATGATCGGCTACCAGGAACGCGGCGAGCTCGGCAGCGAGCGCATCCGCCGCAAGCATGGCCTCGCACCGCGGCCGCGGATGCGCGACATCGACGATGCCGTCGGGCACCAGCACAACTACGTCACCTGGGATGCCGACTGGATCGATTTCGAGGCGACCGTCGCGACGGACCCCGACCAGGTCGCGCTCGCACCCGGCTACCTGCAGAAGGAATGGACCGGGAACGGCCGGCGCTATTTCCAGTACCGCATGGACGTGCCGATCCTCGACTTCTACTCGTTCCTTTCGGCGCGCTACGCGGTGAAGAAGGACGCGTGGCACGGCGGCAAGGGCGACGTGCCGCTCGAGATCTACTACCAGCCGGGCCACGAGTACAACCTCGATGCGATGATCGCCGGCATGAAGGATGCGCTCGACTACTGCTCGCAGGCCTTCAGCCCCTACCAGCACCGGCAGCTGCGCATCCTCGAATTCCCGCGCTACCAGGCGTTCGCGCAATCGTTCCCGAACACCGTGCCGTATTCCGAGGGCATCGGCTTCATCGCGCGCGTGAAGCCCAACGATCCCAAGGACATCGACTATCCCTACTACGTCACGGCGCACGAGGTGGCGCACCAATGGTGGGCCCACCAGGTGATCGGCGCGGACGTGCAGGGCGCCACGATGATGTCCGAGACGCTCGCGCAGTATTCGGCGCTGATGGTGATGAAGAAGAAGTACGGCGACGCGAAGATGAAGCGCTTCCTGCGCTACGAGCTCGACAACTACCTCGTGGGCCGTGCGACGGAGCGCGAGAAGGAGCAGCCGCTCTACCGCAACGAGAACCAGGCCTACATCCACTACCGCAAGGGCAGCCTCGCCATGTACGCGCTGCAGGATGCCATCGGCGAGGAGGCGGTGAACCGCGCGCTCGCGGCCTACGTGAAGAAGTACGGGTTCCAGGGGCCGCCGTACACGATCTCGCGCGACCTGCTGGCGGAATTCCGCGCGGTGACGCCACCCGAGTCGCAGCCCCTCATCGCCGACCTCTTCGAGACCATCACGCTCTGGGAGAACCGCGCGATCTCGGCCACCTCGCGCGACCTGGGCGGCGGACGTTACGAGGTCACGCTCGAGGTTTCCGCGCACAAGCGGCGCGCGGACGATGTCGGGCGGCAGACCGAGGTCCCCATGGACGACCTGGTGGATATCGGCGTGTTCGGTCCGAAGGAGGCCACGCTTTATCTCGCGAAGCAGCGCGTGCGCTCGGGCGAGTCCACCATCACGGTGCAGGTCGCCGGCCGCCCCGAGAAGGCCGGCATCGATCCCGTCAACAAGCTCATCGACCGGGAGCCGGACGACAACCTCGTGGACGTGAAATAGCGCCCGCGATCGCAAGCCCCGCAGAAAACGGAGGCGAGGTGGTGGATCGCATAGCCCACGAGCGTGTGCCGGATGCCGGAGCCGTCCTCGCAGGGCGCGCGGCTTCCCCACACCCATTGACTCGGTCCGTTCAACGGCAACGCCGGCGCGCAGTCGTTCGAGGCCGCGCGCGTGCGCGCTCCCGCGGCGCTCTTCGAGGCCTGCGCACGTGCGAACGTCCGCGTGATCCAGTTCTCGGCGCTGGGCGCGGACGAGGGGGCCGAGACGCCATTCCACCGCAGCAAGCGGCGTGCGGACGAGACGCTCCTCGGGCTCGGCATTCCGTGCATCGTGCTGCAGCCCTCGCTCGTCTACGGCGAAGGCGGCGCGAGCGCGCGCCTTTTCGCGACGCTCGCGAGCCTGCCGGTCATTCCACTTCCCGGCGAAGGCCTCCAGCGCGTGCAGCCCGTGCATGTCGACGACGTGGCGGCCGCGGTCGTCGCGATCGTGCGCGATGGCGTGTTCGACCGCTCGCGCGTGGCACTCGTGGGTCCCCGCCCGCTCGCGCTGCGCGATTTCCTCGCGGCGCTCCGCGCCGCGCTCGGGCTCGGTCGCGCTCGCATGATGCGCATCCCCGAGGCCCTCGTGACGCTCGCGGCGAACCTCCGCGTGGGACTCTTCGACCGCGACGCGTGGCGCATGCTTCGCCGCGGCAATGTCGCGGATGCCTCCCGACTGCGTGCGCTGCTGGGCCGGGACCTGCGTGATGTCCCGGCCTTCGTCGACCCCGCCCACCGTGCCGCTGCACGCACCGTCGCCCAACTCGGCTGGCTGCTGCCGCTGCTGCGCCTGTCGATCGCCGCCGTCTGGATCGTGGCGGGCATCGTCTCGGCATTCCTGTATCCGCTCGATGCCGCTTACCTCGTCGTGAAGTGGATCCACATCCTCTCCTCGACCGTGCTCTTCGGCACCGGCATCGGCAGCGCGTTCTACATGCTCGTGGCGGGACTCCACCGCGAGCCGCGCCGTCGTGTGGATGCAGCTGCGCATGCGCGACATGGCGCGCGCGGCGATGGAGGCGGGCGCGGCACTGCCGCCGGTGTATGCGCGCTACCTGCGCACCTGGGTGTTGCTCGGCATCCTGGCGTTCGCCTCGCTCGTGATCGTGTTCTACCTGATGGTCGCGAAGCCTTAGCGTTCCGGTTTGCCGCGCGTCCCGCCCAGCGCGGGGAACTCCTCCTCGCTCCCGCGTCCCGCCCGCAGCAACGCAAGCCGCCGCCGCATCCCCTCGATCTCGGCCACCTGGCTCGCGATGATGTCCTCGGCGAGCATGCGCGTGAGCGGGTCGCGCCCATGGAGGAGCTCCAGCCGCGCCATCTCCACCGCGCCCTCGTGGTGCGGAATCATCATGGCGAGGAAGTCGACATCCGCGTTGCCCGAGTAGCCGGGGGAGTGCATGTCGGCCATCATCCGTTCCATGCCCGCCGCCATCGCGCGCTCGAAGTCGCCAGGGCCGCGGGCGCGATCGCTCGCCATCGCTTCAGCCCGTCTGCCCGCGAAAGCCCGGGCGCACGTACACGAGGTTGATGCTCTTCTTGTTGCGCAGCTCCCCCGCCGGCGGCAGCAACAGCACGCCGAGCGGGATCTGCGCGATGAATTTGGGCTTGAGCGGATCCGACACGTCGAAGGCGGTGCAGCAGGTCTGGCCCGCGTTGGGCGTATGCGGCAGCTCGTCCTGCTCGTGTGCGACATAGAGCAGGTCGTTGGCGGGATTGGTCCAGAGCCCGTGCGCTTCGCGGCCGTGGGAGAAGAAGGTATCGATCACCTTGCGCTCTCCGGGCGGGACGCTGCGGTCGATGATGGCGATGCGGCTCGAGGGCACGCCGCTCGCGATGTCGTCCACGCGTGCGAGGCTTGCATACACCACCTTGCCTTTGGCGTTCTCGACGAACTCGACGTGGTTCGGGCGCGTCATCGCACCCAGGGGCACGAGATCCAGGCGGGCGAAGGGGTGCGAGGCCGAACGCGCCGAGACCGCATCGGCCAGCTTGTGCGAGAACCACACTTCCTTGCCGTCGGGCGTGGTCTTGAGGAAGGGCGTGAAACCGGGCTTGTCCTCCGCGGAGATGTCGAGGAGGCTCAGCCGTTCGGGACGCGAGAAGCCGCCGGCACCGAGGTCCATGCGGATCACGTCGACCTTCGATTCCTTCTGGCTCGCGATGAAGGCGGTCTCGCCGGTGGTGTCGAACCAGACCTGCGCCGGGCCGTTCACGGTGGGCAGGAACCCGATGATGGGGCTCTCGCCGCCTTCCGTGAGGTACTTCAACGTGCGCTTCACGTCGAGGATGGCGATGCGGTCCTCGCCACGCAGTGCGACCCACAGCTCCACGCCGTTGCGCGTGAAGGTGGGCTCGTGCGGCTCGCGGCCGAGGAGCACGCCATTGCTGAGGCGCATGTTGGTCGTGTCCGTGCCGGCCTGGGGGTTCGGCTTGTTGCCGATCACCGCCTTCTCGCGCACGTCGATGAGGTAGACGTTGCTCGAGCCGCGCCCCGCGGTCGCGAGGTAGCGCCCGTCCGGCGAGGGCACGCATCCATGGGCATCGATGCAGCCATGGTAGAGCGGCTTGTGGATCATCGCCGCGTGCGGCGGGGCGATGCCTCCGGTGGCAAAGCGGAACGGCGGGCGCGGATCCTCGTTGAAGCTGGTGAGGTTGATCGTGGTGTCGAGCACGTTCGTGCGGGGATCGATCACCGCGATCGTGTTCGAGTCCTCGTTGGTGATGAAGACGCGATCGTCCGGGCCTGCGGATGCGGCGGGCGCCTGCGCGAGTGCCGCACGGGGATCGAGCGCGGCGGTGGCGAGGCCGGCAGCAGCGAGCTTGAGGAAATCGCGACGGTCTTCCTGCATGAATACCTCCGTGGGGAATGGGCGGGGAACAGCGCGCTGCGGCGCGTTGTTCCGCGCTCCTGCCGCGGAGGATATCAGCGTGCGAGATCGTAGTTCTGCGCGAGCCGGCCGGCGATGTCCGCGAGGATGGTGTGGCAGAGGCCGCCGCATTCGTCCAGCGGCGGCACGCGCCAGTTGGCGCCCTCGCGCGCGCCGTCGAAGAAGACCGGGCGCGGGACGCGGCAACCCGGGCAGAGATCGGCGGCGGTCGCGCGGAACTCCCGCACGAGCAGCTCGTGCAGCTGGTCACTGGAAACGGTGCGGCGCTTGGCGGGCATGCGTGTGGCTCCTTGCGGCGTTAGTCCGCGCGGAAGAAAATCGGTTCAGCAGTCCACGCCAACAACGAGGAGGAATCGATGGGGTCGTCGCAGGGCATCATGCATCGCGCGGCATTGGCCGCGATCGCGCTTTTCACCGTGGCCTTCACCGCGGCGGCCGCGGACTATCCGCCGCCGCGCGAGGCCTGGTGGACCGCGCGCGATTTCAGGTTCCACACGGGCGAGGTGATGCCGGAGCTGAAGATCCACTACCAGACCGTGGGGGATCCGAAGGGCGAGCCGGTGCTGGTCCTGCACGGCACGGCAGGCTCCTCTGCAAGCATGCTCACGCCCGGCTTCGCGGGCGAGCTCTTCGGCCCGGGCCAGCCGCTCGATGCGAGCCGCTATTTCATCGTGATCCCGGATGCGATCGGCACCGGCAAGAGCACCAAGCCCTCCGACGGCCTGCGCACCAAATTCCCGCACTACGACTACGACGACATGGTGGAGGCCCAGCATCGGCTCGTCACCGAGGGGCTGGGCATCCGGCACCTGCGCCTCGTGATCGGCAACTCCATGGGCGGCATGCAGGCGTGGATGTGGGCGGAGAAGTATCCGGGGATGCTCGACATCGCGGTGCCGATGGCGTCTCTGCCGGCGCCGATGTCGGGCCGCAACTGGATGCTGCGCCGCATGCTGGTGGAATCCATCCGCTCGGATCCCGAATACATGGACGGCAACTATACGAAGCAGCCGCATGGGCTGCAGGTGGCCGCCGCCTTCTTCGCCACCGCCACCAACGGCGGCAATCGCGGCCTCTACAAGCTCGCCCCCACGCGCGAGAAGGGCGATGCGGCGGTGAAGCAGCGCATGACGGGCCCGTTCAACGCCGACGCCAACGATTACCTCTACCAGTGGGAATCGTCCGCGGACTACGACCCCTCGGCCGGGCTCGAGCGCATCGAGGCGGCCGTGCTCGCCATCAACGCGGCGGATGACGAGCGCAACCCGCCCGAGCTGGGCGTGCTCGACCGCGAGATGCGGCGGGTGAAGAACGGCCGTGTGCTGCTGATTCCCGCGAGCGACCAGACCACCGGTCACGGCACCACGGGCAACGCCAGGCTCTACAAGGCCGAGCTCGACGAGGTGCTGCGAAGCGCACCGCACCGCTGAGGGCCGGTTTCCGGCAACGGGTGGGTGGGGAAATCTCCCCACTCGTCCCCAGGCAATTGTGAAAGACCCCCAACGCCGCCACGACGCGTGGGTGGGTCTTCATTTGCCTCAAGGGCTTACGAGTTGGCATCAATGATGCTGAATCGTACGAAAAGAGCCCAGGGAGGCTTGTGAAGACGGACTCGCACGGAGGCGAGCACGTTGCCGTGGCCGATGCGCCGCAAGGCAGCGTCGCGCCCGCAGCAATGATCGTCGTCATCCAACCCCC
>DATMJE010000396.1:0-12831 GCA_035553995.1 Usitatibacter sp.
CTGCCGTCGTCCACCACCAGCACGTCGATCGGCCCGGCGCCGCGCGCCTCGCGGATCACCGCGCCGATGCATTCGGCCTCGTTCAACGCCGGGATCACCACCAGCATGCGGCCCCTGCCGCGCGGATGGTACGGAGGCGCGTTCACGGCGGCAGCGATGCGGCGCCGCGCGGGTGGGCGCGCTTCGGCGCCCTGGGCGCGCACCGCGACGCGATAGATCGCATCGATGCCATGCTCCACGCGATCGATCGCGAACTCGCGCAGGTACCGCCGGTAGCCCAGGTGGCCGAGGAAATGACGCCGGGACGGCGACTGCGCGAGCGACAGCATCGCGTGCCGCCATGCGTCCACGTCGTCGACCGGTACCACCAGCGCGTTCTGTCCATCGCGCGCCACCCAGTTCACGCCGCTGCCCGGCAAGTCGCTCACCAGCAGCGGACGCGCATAGCGCATCGCTTCCATGAGCACGATGCCGAACGCTTCGGTGCGCTCGCGGGATGGCAGGCAGAACACGTCACATGAAGCCAGCAGCGCATGCAGCGTCGCATCGTCCACCTCGCCGCGCAGGCGCACGTTCGCGGCGCTGCCGGCCGCTGCCAGGATCGATTCGAGCTCGCCGCGCTGCTCGCCCTCGCCCACGATGACGAGCTCCACCTCCGGCAGCCCCAGCGCCGCCCGGACCAGCGTGTCGAAGCCCTTGTAGTACGTGAGGCGCCCGACGGCGAGGAAGCGCACGCGCCCCGCCGTCCACAGGCCGGCCGCCGCTTCGCGCGGGACTTCCGGCAGCCGCGCCGGATCCACGCCGAGCGGCACCACGTGGCACTTGTGGCGCCACTCGGCGAGCGCACGGCTCGCCTCCAGGTAGCGCCGCGAGGTGACGATGACCGCTTCCGCGCGATCGAGCATCGCGTGCTCGAAGAGCGAATAGAACGGGTAGGCGAGCCGCAGCGATCGTTGCGACACCTCGACGTCCGCATGCCAGTGGATCACCCACGCGCAACGCCGCGCGGCGGGCAGCATCAGCGCCCAGAACGGGCCCACGTTGGGCATGTGGATGTGCAGCACGTCAGGCCGCAGCCGCCCGACCGCCTGCTGCAGCCACGCGGGATAGCGCGGGCTGATCGGCGTGAAGATGAGCCGCAGCCACACCGGGCAGCGCAGCAGCCACGGCGGGTCGCCACCGGGCAGGCGGCGGCCATCGTCGTGCACCAGCACCGCCACCTGGTGGCCCGCGCTGCGCTGCGCCCTCACGAGGTCGCCGAGGAAACGCTCCATGCCGCCCGGCACGGGCGGAAAGAACTTGCCGAGATGCAGGATTCGCATGGCGCTACGGCAGCGCCTGGATCTTCGTGCGCCACTCGCGCACGTTGGGGTTGTCGATGCCGCGGTGGATCGCGGCGTCGATGTCGGCCAGCGCCTCGGCCTTGTGGTGCAGGCCGTAATGGGCCAGCGCGCGCGCGTAGTACGCGTTGCCGTTCGGATCGTCGCGCACCAGCGGGTCCAGCACCGAGAGCGCGCGTTGCGGCTCGTTGCGCATCACGTAGACCATGCCGAGCAGGTAGCGTCCTTCGCGGTTCTTCGGCTCGCGCTGCACGAGCTGCTCGAATGCCCATGCGGCCTTGTCGCGGTCGCCGGCCTGCATGGCGGCGCGGCCCATCTGCAGGAAGGCGAGCTCGCGCATCGGCGAGGGCGGGTCCATGCCGATCGTCGCTTCCATCTGCAGCAACGCATCCTTCGCGCGGCCGAGCGCCAGCAGCGACAGGCCCTTCTGGAACGGCAGGTTGTAGAGGTTGTAGCCTTCCTTCTCGGCGCGGGCGTAGGCGGCGAGCGCCTCGGCGTGGCGGCCGCGGGCGGCGAGGATCGCCCCCATGTTGAAGACGCCCATGCCCTGGTCGCCGAGCGAGGACGACACCTGGAAATCGCGCAGCGCCTCGGCGAACCGGTCCTGCTCCACGTAGCTGCTGCCGCGGTTGAGATAGGGGAACCAGCGGCCCACCGAGCGCGGATCGTCCGGCAGCTTGGCGATCGCGTCGCTCCACACCGATTCGGGTGTCGCCATCGAGATCACGCGATCGAGCGCCTGCCAGGTGAGGAGCCCGCCGAGCACGAAGCCGATGCCGAGCATCGTGCGCGGCGCCGGTCCGTGCAGCGCGAAGAAGACGAGGCCGGGGATGCCGATCGCCCACAGGTAGCTGCGATAGAGCGCGAAGGGATCCTGCACCCACACGGTGGTGAGCTCGGTGCCGAAGAGCAGCGCGGGAATGAGGAGCGACAGGCCCAGCAGGGCGCGTCCGTCGCGATAGCGCAGCAGCAGCACGAATCCGCCGGCGATGACGGCGACGTAGCCCACCACGCCCAGCACTTGCGGGAACGTGAGGAAGCTCACCGGGAACGGCGGCCGCAGGTTGATCGACATCCATCCCGCCCACGGCACGACCCAGTCCTCGCCGTAGCGGAAGAAAAGCCATGTCTCGTTGAGGATGCTCAGGCCATAGGCATGCCTGCGTGCATCGGGGTTGAGCTTCGCGAGCTGGTCGAGATAGAGCCGCGAGAACTCGTCGAACGCCTTGCCGAGGATGTCGCCGTAGTGCTGGTAGAGGATCGCGCCGGCGATGGCGACGACCGCGATTCCGGCGCCGGCACGGATCACGAGGCGGGAAGCCGGCGGGCGCGCGACGATGATGTACAGCGGCACCGCGACCAGCGGCGCGAGCACCGCATGCTCCTTGGACATCACGGCGAGCACGTAGCAGGCGAGCGCTGCGGCGTACGAGGGAATGTGGCGCAGGCGCAGCCCGCGCGACAGGAAGAAGAGCGCCAGGACCGTGAAGAGCGTCGCCATCACGATGGAGCGCTGGATGAGGTAGCCCACGGCGTAGACCGCCACCGGGTTCAATGCGAAGAACCCGATCGCCACGCCGAGCGCGGGCGAGCGGTAGTACGGTGCCGGCGCGATTTCGTCGCGTTGCGGCGACACATGCCGCAGGATCTCGCGATAGAAAGCCCACAGCGCGAGGACGGTGCACGCGTGCAGCGCGATATTGAAGAGGCGCTGTTTCCACCAGCCCTCGCCGAAGAGCGCCTGCACCCACACGAAGCTGCCGTAGGACAGCATGCGCACGCGCATCGGGAAGATCGACGCGTACTCGGTGAACAATCCCTCGTTCAGGTACGCATCGTCGTAGACGAGCGCATTGCCCAGCCCCGGCAGGTAGATCGCGAGCAACGCGAGTCCCACGATCGGGAGCCAGGCCAGCTCGATGCGCGTCAGGCGGGGGGCGGCTCGAGCGCTCGCGGGGGGCACTGCCGCCGGCTCGTCCGGGTGGCTCGAGGCTTCACTCATGACAAGCGCAAAATTGTAGCAGCAAGGCGCAAAGCGGCGAGGCGCAAGGCCCAGGGCGCAAGGCGCAAAGAGCAGGCGCACGGCACAAGGCGCAAGGCGCAGGAAAAAGCGCCCTGTTGCCAGCATCCCCAAACATTTGCCCTTGGGTCCTGCGCCTTGCGCCTTGTGCCTTGCGCCCTTTCCGTTACGCCCTTTCTCTACGCCTTTCGGCTATATCTCCAACGTCGCCACTATCGGCAAGTGATCCGACGCCACTGCGGCCACTCTGCTGCGATGCGCGCGCAGGTTCTTCAGCATCGATCGCGGGTGCGTCCAGATGCGATCGAGCGCGAGGAACGGCATGCGCGCGGGAAAGGTCGCCGGCGACGGCGTGTGCTCGAAGTAGCGGTGCAGGCGGCGCAGCGGCCGTCCCCAGAGGAACCACTCGTTCAGGTCCCCGAGCAGCACCGCGCGATCGTCGGGCCGCTGGCGGAAGAGGTTGATGAGGCGCGTCACCTGCTCACGCCGCTCGGCGGGCCTCAAGCCCAGGTGCGTCGCGACGATGCGCAGCCGGTGCCCATCGCAATCGATGTCCGCGGAGATCGCCCCACGCGGCTCGCGTCCTCGCCAGCTCAGGTCGCAGAGGGCCGATTCGCGGATGGGACAGCGTGCGAGAAGGCCGTTGCCGTAGTGGCCGTCGGGCCGCAGCAGCGTGGAGCCGAAGATCGCGTGGAACCCCAGCTCCTTCGCGAGCAGCTCGAGCATGTCCACGCCGCTCGCGCGCGACTCCACCTCCTGCAGCGCGATCACGTCGGCATCCACTTCGCGCAGCACGTCGAGGATGCGCTTCTCGCTGAAGCGCCGGTCGCGGCCGATGCCGCAGTGGATGTTGTACGAGCACAGGCGCAGCGTCGCCATCAATGCCCTGCCGGTTCCTCGCGCTCCGCCTTCGCGAGCCAGCGCTTGCTGAACCACGCGAGCCCGGCGATCGCGAGGGCGGCCGCGCCGACCGTCCACCCGTTGAGCGCCGCGCGATCGCCCGCGGCGGCAGCCATCTGGTCGCTCAGCACCGTGGCGGCGAGCATGCCCGGCAGGAAGCCCAGGATCGAGCCGATCACGAAGTGGTGCGGGCGGATGCGCATGGCGCCCATGACCAGGTTCACCACGACGAAGGGCGCGATCGGCACCATGCGCACCAGCGTCACCGCGATCACGCCGCGCTTGAGCAGCAGGCGCGAGAGCCGGTTGAGGCGCGGCCCTGCGAGGCGCCGCACGGTATCGCGGTGCACCCTGCGGCCGACGAGATAGCTCGCGGTGGCGGCGAGGACCGCGCCCGACATCGCGTAGGCGAAGCCGGCCCACGCGCCGAAGGCGATCACCGCCGCCATGGTGATGAGCCAGCGCGGGAACATGAGCACGGTCGCGGGCGTGTAGGCAGCGATGATCACGAGCGGCGCCCACGGCAGGTTCTTCATCGCCTTGGCCCACTTGACCGCGGTCTCCATGCGGATCCAGTCCGAGAGCGGGGTGAAGCGCCACACCAGCGCCAGCCCGATCGCGAAGAGCGAGAGCAGGATCACCGCCTTCATGCCGGGCGGGGCGCGCTTGCCGCTGGTGTCGGGCGTGAAGTTGCGCACGAGGTTGTCGATCGGGATCGGCTTCTCGATGTCGCCGATGGCCGCGGCGAGGCTGAGGATGGTCTCGTTCACTTCAGGCGCGTCGAGCCGGTTGAGCGCGCGGTTCGGGCCGCGGCACTCGTCGATGGCACGCGCCATGCCCTTCGCCTCGAGGCATTTCGACATCGCCTCGTACTCCTGGCCGGTGTGCTCGGCGATGAGCCGGTCGCGCAGCTCGCGGATGCGCACGCGCACCTCGTCGCGTGCCTGCGCCTCGATGGTCACGTCGCATTCGGTGTCCATCGCCATCGAGCGGCGGCTGAGATTCGAGGACCCGACGCGGAACCATTCGTCGTCGACCACCATGACCTTGGAGTGCAGGTCGACGCAGGTGCCTTCGTCCAGCCCTTCGACGTGCGGGTAATAGACGTGGAAGTGCTTGTGCGCGTCCGCCGCGCGCAGCTCGCGCACGAGCTTCGTGCGCAGCAGCGTCATGGTGTTCTCCTCGAGCCAGCCGTGGCTGAGGAGGCGTGTCACCATCACGATCTCGGGGCCGTCCGGCTCGGCAAGGCGTTTGGCCAGCGCGTCGGCGATCTTCTGCGAGGTGAAGTACTGGTTCTCGATGTAGATGTAGCGCCGGGCCGCGGCGATCATGTCGAGGTAGAGGCGCTCGATGTGGTTCACGCCGTCGTGGCCCTCGACGGGCGGCGAGGTGCACGAGATCGCGAGCCGCGCATCGGTGAAGTGCACCGGGAAGTCTTCCGGCCAGATCGCGGCGCCGTCCTCGACGGGTGCCAGGTTCTCGCCGGTCGCGATGCGCCAGCGTGCGCGCGCGACGTGGGCCAGTGCCGCGGCCGCTTCGTCCGTCACCGCGAGCATCATGTCGTGGAAGGGCGGATAGCCTTTGCCCTCGAAGGCCCGGCGCTTGTCGCCCGCGGCGTGCGCCGGGGTGTCCCAGCGCTTGTTGGTGAGGTCCAGCCCGCCCACGAAGGCCACGCGGTCGTCGATCGCGACGATCTTCTGGTGGTGGGAACCCGCGGTGGGATGGGTGTCGTCGAAGCGGAAGTCGACCTGGCGGTGCGGCTTCCACTCGAGGCCGTAGATCGGCGGGAATTCGCGGTCCGTCCCGAACACCATCGGGTAGTCCCAGTCGAGGATGCGGATGCGCAGGTTCGGCTTGCGGCGCGCGAGGTCGTTCAGGAACGCGCCCAGGGTGAGCTGCGGCGTGCCGTCGTCGGCATAACGCAGCGCCATGCGGCTGTCGAAATCCCACGCGAGGATGATGATCGAGCGCTCGGCGTGCTCGGCCGCGCGGACGAAGGCGTCGAAATAAGCCTCGCCGTCCACGAAGAGCGTCGCGCGCGGTGCGGTGACCACGGCACAGCAGTTGGCGTCGGGCTCGAAGAGCGTGGCTTGCGCGGCGATCGGTAGCGAATCCATGTCCGGGACAATGCGTGGGCGTCTTGCATTGTCGCCAGCGTCCCCGAAAACCGTGTCGTGGACGAAGGCACCGCCGGATGGTCCGGATGGATCAGGGCATTGCGGTGATACGCGCCCGCCATTCGCTCGTGTTGCCGTCCTTCAGGCCGCGGCGCGTCGCCTCGTCGAGGTCGGCCATGGCGGCGCGCTTGCGCTGCAGCCCGAAATTCGCGAGCGAGCGGGCGTAGAACGCGCTGGGTGAGGCGTCTTCGCGCACGAGGGCGTCGAGGATCGGCAGGGCACGCGCATGCTCGCCCTTGAGCACCAGCGCCATGCCGAGCAGGTAGCGCGCTTCCGAATGGCGCGCGTCCACGGCGAGGAACTGCTCGAGCGCGGCGACCGCCTGGTCGAGGCGCCCGAGCTGCATGCCGGCGCGGCCGAGATGCAGCAACGCGAGCTGGCGCGTGGGCGACGGCGGCGCCACGGCGAGGCCCGTCTCGAGCTGCCGCCACGCGTCCTCCGCGCGGCCGAGCGCCAGGAGCGCCATGCCGCGCTGCACCGGCAGGTTGTAGAGGTCGTAGCCCTCGCGTTCGGCGCGATTGAAGGCCGAGAGCGCATCGCCGTGGCGGCCATGCGCGGTGAGCACGGCGCCGATGTTGAAGACGCCGATCCCCTGGTCGCCGAGCGCGGACGAGCGCTCGAAGTCGCGCAGCGCATTGCCGAATTCACCGCGTTCCGCATAGGCGGTGCCGCGGTTGAGGTAGGGGATCCAGCGGCCGACGGCGCGCGGATCGCGCGGCAGTTTCTCGATCGCATCGGTCCACACGGTCTCGGTGGTCGCGAGCGAGCGCACGCGGTCGGTCGCCTGCCACCCCAGGAGCGCGGCCAGTACCACGCCGATCACGAGCACCGCGCGCGGCGCCGGCCCGTGCAGCGCGTAGAAGAGCACGCCGGGGATGCCGATCGCCCACAGGTAGCTGCGGTAGAGGGCGATCGGGTCCTGCACCCAGACGGTCGCGAACTCGGTGCCGAAGAGCAGCGCCGGGATGAGCAGCGAGATGCCGAGGAGGGCGCGGCCGTCGCGGAAGCGCAGCAGCAGCCACGAAGCGCCTGCCAGGAGGCCCGCGTACCCGAGGATGCCGAGGCATTGCGGAAACGTGAACAGCGTGACCGGGAAGGGCGGGCGCAGGTTGATCGACATCCAGCCCGAATAGGGCACCAGCCATTGCACGCCGTAGACGAAGAAGAGCCACGCCTCGTTCATGATGCTCAGCGCCCAGGCATTGCGCGGGGCGTCGGGATTGAGCGCGGCGAGCTGGCGCAGGTAGACGTGGGAATACTCGTCGAATGGGCGGCCGAGGATCTCGCCATAGCGCTGGTACAGCACCGCCGCTGCAAGCGCCACCAGCGCCACGCCGCCGGCCGCCAGCAGCGCGATCCGCTTCGGGTCCGGCCGCCGTACCAGCACCAGGAGCGGTGCCGCGGCGAGCGGTGCCAGCACCGTATGCTCCTTCGAGGCGATGGCGAGCGCGTACACCGCGACGGCGCCGAGCGTGAGCATCGGGCTGCGGGTGCGTAACCCCCGGGCGAAGAGCCACAGCGCCACGACGGTGAAAAGCGTGCCCATCACGATGGAGCGCTGGATGAGGTATCCCACGCCGTAGACCGCGACCGGGTTGAGCGCGAAAAACCCGATGCACAGCCCGAGTACCGGCGCACGGTAATAGGGCACGGCCGGTGCGGGCTCCCCTTGCGGCGGTGCGATGTGGCGCAGCAGCTCGCGATAAAGGCCCCACAGCGAGAGCGTTACGGCCAGGTGCAGCAGCAGGTTGAAGATGCGCTGCTTCCACCAGCCGTCGCCGAAAAGGGCATCGAGCCACACGAAGCTGCCGTAGGACAGCATGCGCACGCGTGGATGGGCGAAGCGGCCGTAATCGGCGAACAGGCCTTCGGCCAGGTAGGAATCGTCGAAGACGAGCGCATTCCCGAGCCCCGGGGCGTAGATCACCACCAGGCCCACGAGCACGACGGGGATCCACGCGTATTCGAGGAGCGTCGCGGCGGTGGCGCCGGCCGGCCGCGCCGCATTGGTGCAGGCGGGTGTATCCGTTTCGCCCAAAAGAGTGCGCATGGGGGCCAGGGCCGCATTGGCACGGTCCAGGCGCAAGGTCGCACCCGTCCGCCCCCGCTCGTGCGGCCTGGAACGGGGGTGCCCGACAGGATGCCCTAAAGGTGGCCTGCACGATACCCCCTGCGCAGGTGGGGAAATCGGCGCCGGAAAACCTTAGCTCGCGCTTCCCGGGAGCTTCCCTAAGGGCGGGCGCGCATCACCCGGGTCGCGGCTTTAGGCCCGGCGCACATCCCGGGAGCTTGCTAAGGCCGGGCGCACATCACCGTCCCCTCCATCGCCCAGCCCTGCTGGCCCATCTCGCGCAGGGTGGAGTCGCTGGTGGTGAAGCGGTGGTTGGAGTCGTTGCGCGGAAACCCGTTGTTGTATGCGCGGTTTACGGAGAGGTAGCCCGCCGGGCACTGGCCATCGGGCCGGACCGGCAGGATGTAGAAGCCGATGCCCTCGAAGAACCAGCCGCCATTGCGCTTCACGAGATCGCACTCGGACTCGCTCGCGGTGAAGAAGTGCGAGTTGGGGCCGCCGGCCGGCACCCCGTAGAAACGGCACACGGGCGCCGCCGCTCCTGCAGGATCGACGACCATGCGGTCGAAGACCTTGAAGGATTGGCCCGTTTCCACCCAGCCGGGCCCGGCGGAGCCGCCGCGGATGGCGGCAATCTCGTCCGCTCCCGCGGCCATGAAGAAATGGCCGAGGATGGTGTTGAAGAACTCGATCGCGCGCGTTTCCCCCGTGGTATCCGGGAAGGCCACGCGCGGTGTCGGCGACGGAACGTGGACATCGACGGTGATGGTGTCCACCCGGCCGCCCACCACGCTCTTCATCTTGATGAACCGCGCCATGGCGCGATTGGCCGCGCCCGCATCCACGCCTTCGGGCACGTCGAGATAAGCACGCAGGAAGGTCACGGTCCAGGTGAAGACATCGCCCACGTCTTCGGGGCGCAGCTCGTGCTGGCCTTCCGCGAGCTCCACGAGGAAGCGCGAATCTTCGAAGCGCACCAGCGCCTGGCGCATCTGTTCGATGGGCGCGGTGGTATCCGCCGTGCCGGAGATGGCGAGGAACGGACGGTTCACGTTCTCCGCGCCTTCCTGCGACTGGCAGAACGCGGGCAGGAACGACCAGCCGGCGAACGGCACGTAGGTGGCGATGGCACGCAGGCGCGGATCGTGCGGGACGTTGGCCTCGCAATGGCCGCCGAGCGAGCTGGTGATGCTGGCACCCGCGAGCAGCGTCATCGCTTCTCCGCCGAGGCTCGCGCCGAAGCCGCCGATGCGGCCCGTATCCACGGCACCCGCCCACGCAGACGCGAGCAGCACATCCGTCATCGTCCTGAGCGACAGCGGCCGCATGAGCTGCATCTCGACCACGCGATCGAACTGCGTGAGGAGGAAGCCGATGTCGCCGATGTTGTTGATGCGCACGCGGGAAAAACGCGGATCCCCGTGGAAGGGTGCGGCCACCACGAAGCCCTGCGCCGCGAGCTCCACCACGAACTGCACGTAGCCGTCGTCGAGGGGACTGCCGGTGAGCCCGTGGGAGAAGATGACGACGGGCAACTTCGCCGGCGTACCCGGCGGGGGGATGGGGAAGCTGTCGCCGCCGCCGAGCGGCTGGCCGGCCAGGATCTCCTGGTACTCGACGGCGCCGAGCAGCTTTGGCGGCTGCCCTGCCGGCTGCATGTGGGGAATCACGGCGCCGGTGCCCGGCAGCGTGTAATTCGCGTCCGTATTCGCGAGCGAGGTCGGATGGCAGACGAGCGCGGCGAAACGCACATTCGAACCCGCATGGCCCGGATAGAGATTCGACTGGGCGGGCACCGCGACATCGAACTGCACCGCCGCCTGCGGGTTCACCAGCAGGTCGGTCACGTAGCGGTCGTTGAAGCCTTCCCAGTATTCGGTGATGTCGACGCCCGCCGGCACGCGCGACGCATCCATCTGCACGTTCGAGCAGGCGACCGCGAAGGGCCCACGCGCGATCGGGTTGATGGTGTTCTCGTGATTGATGGCGGCGGCGGGGAGCGCCACGGCGGTTGCGAGCGCGGCGAGAATGCGACGGGTAGAATCCATGGATCGATTTCGAGGCCTGTGATTGTGTCCGCCGACGACAGCGAGAAGACCCGGCGCATCCTGCGCGAGAACCGGACCATCGCCGTGGTAGGCCTTTCGGCGCAGTGGCACCGTCCCAGCTACTTTGCCGCGAAGTACATGCAGGAGCATGGCTATCGCGTGATTCCGGTGAATCCCACGTACGACACGATTCTCGGGGAGAAGTGCTTCAGGTCCCTGCGCGACATTCCCGGCAAGGTGGACATCGTCGACTGCTTCCGCAAGAGTGCGGAGATACCGGCGATTGCCGAGGACGCCATCGCCATCGGCGCGAAGGTGCTGTGGATGCAGCTTGGCGTGACGAATGCCGAGGCGCGGCAGCGTGCGGAGGCGGCGGGGCTCGAGGTGGTGGAGGACCGCTGCGTGAAGATCGAGCATGGCCGCTTCTTCGGCGGGCTCGGCTGGGCGGGGGTCAACACGCGGGTCATCTCTGCCAAACGCGCGGGCTCGCATTCCGGCTGACACCCCCCGCGCGAAGGGCAAGGTGAGGAAGGCATGGATCTTTGGCTCATGTGGGCGGTTGCCGGCTTCGTGCTGGTGATCGCGGAGCTCGTCACGGGCACGTTCTACCTGCTCGTGATCGGGCTGGGCGCGTTCGCCGGCGCGCTGGTCGCTTGGGGCGGCGGCAACGGGGTGGTCCAGGCGCTGGTGGGCGGCGCGGTCGCCATCGTCGGCGTAGGTCTCGCAAATGCCTGGCATCGCCGGCAGCCGAAGGATCCGCCCGGGCGCTCCAATTTCCTCGACCGCGGCCAGCCGGTGGTGCTCGAATCGTGGGCTAACGAACAGTCGCGCATTGCGCGCGTGAAATATCGCGGCACGACCTGGGATGCGCGCGTGCTCGAGGCGGACGCCGATGCGGTGCCGGGCGCCACGCTCTACATCGAAGGGCAGGAAGGCAGCATGCTGCTGGTCGCGGCGGCGCCGCCGGCGCGCTGACGAACAACCACAACAGTACGGAGGAAGGCGATGTTCCCGAAGGCACTGATCGCGGTAGCCATAGCGGTGGCCGCGGCATACTTCACGCAAAGCGCGGTGTTGACCATCGCCGCGTTCTTCGTGGCGATGATCGTGGTGCTGGTGGCCGAGGGCGTGCGCATCGTGCCGCAGCAGAACGCGTGGGTGATCGAGCGCCTGGGGAAGTTCTTTCGCGTGCTCGAGCCCGGCTTCAACGTGATCGTGCCGTTCGTCGACCGCGTGGCGTACCGCCATTCGCTCAAGGAAGTCCCGGTCGACGTGCCGGAGCAGGTGTGCATCACGCGCGACAACACGCAGCTGTCGGTCGACGGGATCATCTATTTCCAGGTCGTGGATCCGCGGCTCGCCTCGTACGGCTCCTCGAACTATCTCGCCGCGATCTCGCAGCTTGCGCAGACGGCGCTGCGCAGCGTCATCGGCAAGATGGAGCTCGACCGCACCTTCGAGAGCCGCGACGAGATCAACCACACGATCGTGAACGTGCTCGACGAGGCCGGCCGCACCTGGGGCATCAAGGTGCTGCGCTACGAGATCAAGAGCCTCACGCCGCCCGATTCGATCCTGCGCGCGATGCAGGCGCAGATCACCGCGGAGCGCGAGAAGCGCGCCGTGATCGCGACCTCCGAGGGCAAGCGCCAGCAGGAGATCAACCTCGCCGATGGCCAGCGCCAGGCCGCGATCCTCGAGTCGGAAGGCCAGAAGCAGGCGCAGATCAACAAGGCGCAGGGCGAGGCCGGTGCCATCGAGCTGGTCGCGAACGCGAACGCGAATGCAGTGCGCGTCGTGGCGGCGGCGATGGAGATGCCCGGCGGGATAAGTGCGGCGAACCTCAAGGTGGCCGTGCAGTACATCGAAGCTTTCGCCAACCTTGCGAAGGCGAGCAACACGCTCATCGTGCCGGGCAATGTTTCCGACGTGGCGGGGCTCGTCGCGAGCGCGATGACCGTGCTCGACCGCGTGAAGCCCGCGCCGGTCGTCTCCCGCTGACGACGCGATCAAGGCGTTCCTGTTTGGACGCGAGTTGACCTGAGTCAGCTAAGTATCGCGGTGTCGTGAGACAAATGGTCCCCTTAAGTGGAGGCGGATGATGCGTCAATCGAAACCGGAGTGTGCCGCAGGAAACCTGCAGGCCGTTCGCCTTGCAACGTTGCTGTTGCTCGCGGTGGTCCTGTCGTGGAGCTTGCAGGCGCACGCGATTCCCGTATTCAATCGGCAGACCGGCCAGAACTGCGTGGCGTGCCACGCGGGGGGCCAGTTCCCC
>DATMJE010000397.1:0-5259 GCA_035553995.1 Usitatibacter sp.
AAGGCACAAGGCGCAAGAAGGAATAGGGGACAAATGCAGGACAAGCACGACAAAGCCGGAATCAAGACCGAAACCCGGGCGTCGAAATATCCGACCGCGCCGACGAAGGAGCGCTGGGCGTCCGACGTCATCGTCGACATGCTGCACCGGTACGAGCTGCCGCATGCCGCGCTCAATCCGGGCGCGAGCTACCGGGGCCTGCACGATTCCATCGTCAACTACGGGCAGAACCGCCCGACGATGATGCTGTGCCAGCACGAGGAGACGGCAGTCCAGATCGCGCACGGCTACGCCAAGGCCACGGGCAAGCCGATGGTCGCGATCCTGCACAACCTGGTGGGCCTGCTGCACGCGAACATGGCGATCTACTACGCCTACATCGACCGCGCGCCCATCTTCATCATCGGCGCCACGGGCCCGATGGACGAGACCAAGCGGCGCCCGCGCATCGACTGGATCCACACCGCGCAGGGGCAGGGCGAGGCGGTGCGCCAGTACACCAAGTGGGATTACCAGCCGCACACCGTCGACGGCGTGCCCGAGTCGTTCGCCCGCGCGTACGGCGTGATGATGACGCAGCCGCAGGGCCCGGTGTACATGATCTACGACGCGTGGCTGCAGGAGCAGAGGCTGGAGCACGAGGTGGCGCTGCCGCCTGCCGGTGCGGTGAAGGTGCCCTCGCGCCTGGGCCCGGATCCCGCCGCGCTCGCGCACGCTGCCGACATCATCGCCGAGGCGGAGCACCCGGTGATCATCGCGGAGTACGTCGGCCGCGATCACGAGGCCTTTCATTCGCTCGTGGAGCTCGCGGAGACCGCCGGCATCCCGGTGCACGACACCAACGGGCGCCTCAATTTCCCCAGCCGCCACCCGCTCAACGGGAGCCTCACCAAGGATCATTTCCGCGATGCGGACGTCGTGATCTGCCTCGATGCGCGCGACTGGGAAAAGCCCACGACCGAGCTCGTGAGCACGACGCGGCAGCTCACTTCCGTCGTCCCCGCGGGTGCGAAGTGGATCGAGATCGGCTTCGGCGACCTCGAGCTGTCCGCCTGGGCGCTCGACTACCAGCGCATGAACCACGCGGACCTGCGCGTGATGGCGGATACGACGCTCGCCATCCCGATGCTCACGCAGATCCTGCGGCAGCGCATCGACAAGGACGCGAAGCTGCGCGAGCGCGTGAAGGCACGCACGGCGGAAGTCGCCGCGAAGACCAAGGCCCGCCGCGAGAAGTGGGCGGAGCAGGCGAAGGAAGACTGGGACGCTTCGCCCATCACGCTGCCGCGCCTCGCCTCCGAGGTGTGGGACGCGATCCGGGGCGAGGACTGGGTGCTGACGGCCGGCACGCTCGAGGACTGGACGCGCAAGCTCTGGAACTTCGACAAGCCGTACCGCCATCCGGGCAAATCGCTCGGCACCTCCACGCAGCTCGGCATCTCGCTCGGCGTGGCGCTCGCGAACCGCGAGGAAAAGCGGCTCGTCGTGGACATGCAGCCCGACGGCGACCTCATGTTCGACGCGGGCGCGCTGTGGGTGGCGGCCAAGCATCGCATCCCGATGCTCGTCGTCATGTACAACAACCGCGCGTACTACAACGACTGGGAGCACCAGATCCGCATGGCGAAGCTGCGCGGCACGCCGGTCGAGCGCGCGCACATCGGCATGGACATGACCGATCCGGATCCGGACTTCGCCAAGCTCGCGCAATCGATGGGCTGGTATGGCGAGGGCCCCATCGACAAGCCGAAGGACGTTGCGGCAGCGCTGAAGCGTGCGATCGCGAAGGTGAAGGGCGGGCAGCCGGCGTTGATAGATACCTTGACGCAGAAGAGATGAGTGTGGAAAAGGCGCAAGGCGCAAGGCTCGAGGCGCAGGAAAGAGTCGGATTCATCGGGGCCGGAAGGATGGGGCAGCCGATGATCGGGCACGTCGCGAAGGGCGGCTACGACGTGAGCGTGTTCGACATCGATCCGGGCAAACGCCCGGTGGTCGAGTCGAAGGGTGCCGCGTGGGTGGACCTGCCGACGCTCGCGAAGACGTCGCAGGTGATCCTGATCTGCGTGGGCTACGACCGCGAGCTGCGCGAGTTGCTCTCGGCGGAGGGCGGGCTGAAGGACATGGCGCCGGACACCATCGTCGCGATCCTTTCCACGGTGCACCCGCGCACGGTCATCGAGCTGGCCGGGATGGGCGCCAGCCGCGGCGTGCACGTGGTCGACTCGACCGTGTGCCGCGGCGGCAAGGCGGCGGACGAGGGCACGCTGCTGTCCTTCGTGGGCGGCGAGGCGCCGGTCGTGGAACGCCTGCGCCCGGTCCTCTCCTGCTACTCGGCCGACATAGCCCATACGGGCCCGGTAGGGACGGCGCAGGTTGCCAAGGCCGCGAACAACATGATCATGTGGTCGTGCCTCATCGCCAACCACGAGGCGCTGGCCCTGGCACAGCGCTACGGCATGGACCCGGAGAAGCTGCGCGAGACGCTCCTCATGTCGAGCGCGGATAACTACGTGCTGCGCAACTGGAAGGTCAACACCATGGCCTGGGCGGAGGACGACATGGAGATCGTCCAGGCGATGGCGGCGGAAAAGGGAGTCGGGCTGGCACAGGCGGGGCTGAACCGCGAGATCTGCCGGACCCTCAAACCGAAGCGGTTCAAACTCGAGGACTACGGCGTCTAGGCCGCGGTCGGCACCAGGAGGTCCCATGGACACACCCGTGAGCAAGCAGCAGGAAGTCTCGACGCCGGACAAGCAGGTCGGCACCGAGTCGCATTACCACTCCAAGAAGGACCGCATCTTCGTGCGCGGTGTGCAGGGGCAGTACAGCCTGAAGGACGAGCTGAAGCGCCTGCGCGACATGCCGCGCGTGCGCCGCGCGAAGGACATCAAGTTCCGCGACGGCCCGCAGACCTACAGCCGCCACTACGTGGAGCCGAAGGACGGCATCACGCAGACCTTCCACCTGCACCTCGAGGAATATTCGCCGGGCGGCAAGTCGCAGAAGCACGGCCACGTGAACGAGGCCGCGTTCTACATCCTCGACGGCGAGGGCTACGAGGTCCACGACGGCATCCGCTACGACTGGAAGGCGGGGGATGTCGCCATCGTGCACAACAACTGCGTGCACCAGCATTTCAACGCGAGCCCGACCAAACCCGCGCGTGCGCTCGTCATCAAGACGAAGCCGATGTACATGTTCATGAACATGCTGTTCCAGAAGCAGGTCGAGCCGCGGCCCACCGAGCCCGCCGCCGGCCCCGAGGCCGCCGCCTTCAGGGCGCGCGAGGAAGAAATGGATTTCAATCACGAATGAAATTGGGCCCCGGGCCGTTGCCGCATTGCGGCGCCCGGGGTGACACCGAATTGGATCCCGGACCAGTGCTGCGATAGCAGCGTCCGGGATGACACCGAATTTCGCAATCAGGAGAAAAAAGATGGCCTGGGGTGAATCGAAAGCGTGGAAGAAGGGCACCGACAACAAGGCGCTGTACCAGGCGCTGCTGGACGATGCGTCCGCGGCGCCCGCGCGCAACGCCAAGCGCAAGAAGATCGTGCATCCGGAAGACATGCCGTGGGAGCTTTCCCGCCACGGCCTGCTGAAGCACCTGCTGAACGAGGGCATGAACACGCGCATGGAGACGGTCGACGCGTACATGCTGATCATTCCGCCGGGTAGCAAGTCGGGCAAGCATCGCCAGCTCGCCGAGGAGTGCCTCTACGTGCTCGAGGGACGCGGCTACGACCTGCACCAGGACTGCGACGTCGAGATCACCGACACGTACCACTGGACGCCGCAGAAGGAAGTGAAGCGCTACGAGTGGGAAGCGGGCGACGTGATCTACATCCCGCCCAACACGATCTCGCAGCACTTCAATGCGGATCCCGAGCGCCCGGTGCGCCTCATCTCGGCCGTCAACCGCATCTTCAAGGCGTGCGGCCTGAACGACCTCGAGCAGATCGAGGATGCGCCCGAGTACCAGCCCGGCGTGAAGGTCACGCCCGAGATGGTGGAGCAGTTCCTGACCGGAAAGATCAAGCAACCCGCGTAGCAGCGGGGCTCGCGAACAGGGGACTTCACCACAGAGGACACAGAGGACACGGAGGGTGGCACAGAGGAAAGCATTCGTTCGGGGTTCGTGCCTTCGTTTGCCGAAGCCACGAATCACATACGACGCTTTTCCTCTGTGCCACCCTCCGTGTCCTCTGTGTCCTCTGTGGTGAAGCCGGCGTTTGAAGCGCCACGATCATTGAAACGAGGAAAGTCATGGCAGCAGGCGACGAGCTGAAGACGGCGAAGGTCTCCGACGAGATGGCGAAGAAGTTCGCCACGGAAAAGGAGACGCCCTACACGCGCTGGGTGAAATCGGAAGGCCTCGAGATCGAGAGCGCCATCTACCAGCGCAACCTCCACACGATGGAGCTCAAGGACTGGCCGTCGCGCGGCGGCCGCGGCGTCTTCCTCAACCACGATGCGTCGCGCACCTCCAACGACGCCTACGTATGCGAGATCCCGCCCGGCAAGGAGCTGGCGCCTCGCCGCCAGCTCTTCGAGGAAATGGTCTACGTGCTCGACGGCCGCGGCTCCACGACGGTGTGGAACGAGGCCGGTGCGCGCGTGACCTTCGAGTGGAAGAAGGGCGCGATCTTCGCCATCCCGCTCAACACCATGCACCAGCACTTCAACACCTCGGGCCGGGAAGCGGCGCGCTTCGTGTCGGTCACCAACGCCCCGGCGATCATCAACGCCTTCGGCGACCTCGACTTCGTCTTCGGCACGAAGTACGACTTCCGCGACCGCTTCAGCGGCGAGCCGGACTATTTCGCCAACAAGGGCGAGCAGAAGGGCCTGCTGCTGGACACCAACTTCGTGGCGGACGCGATCAACCTGCCGCTCATCGCGGCCAAGGAACGCGGCGCGGGCGGCGGGCACATCCGCTTCAACATGGCCAAGGGCTCGATGAACAGCCACATCAGCCAGTTTCCCGTCGGCACGTACAAGAAGGCCCACGCGCACGGGCCGGGCGCGTACGTGATCGTCATGAGCGGGGAGGGCTTCAGCCTCATGTGGCCCGAGGGCGAGAAGCCGCGGCGCTACGACTGGGAGGAAGGCACCCTGATCACCCCGCCCAACATGTGGTTCCACCAGCACTTCAACACCGGCACCACGCCCGCGCGCTACCTGGCGTTCAAGCAGGAGGGTGTCGCGATCCGGAACGAGCAGGGCGTGCCCAAGGCCTGGATCAGCCGCCGGGTCGGC
>DATMJE010000398.1:0-10628 GCA_035553995.1 Usitatibacter sp.
GGGGATGGCGCGCTCGAGCTTCAACGCCGCCGCATCCACGAGCGCGATCTGGTCGTTCTCCTCGACGGCGACCGAGAGCGTGCGGCCGTCGGGCGAAAGGTACGTCGCCTCCGGCGAGCGGCCCACGGGGACGGTGCCCGCGCGTTCGCCACTCGCGGTGTCGTAGGCGACGAGCGCGTTGGCGGCCTGCTCGGTCACGAAGACGCGGCTGCCGTCCCGCGAGGTCGTGATGCCGCGCGGCTTCTCGCCGGCGGTGATGGTGCGCACGACCGTGTCCGTGGCGGTGTCGATCACGGAGATGGTGCCGCTGCCCTCGTTGGACACGTAGGCGAACGGTGCGGCAAGCGCGCCCGTGATGGCGAGCGCGGCCGCCGCGGCAATGGTGCGGGCTAGGATCATCGGGGCTCCCTGGAATATGCTGTGACGATGCGATATGAAAGCCGTTATACCACCGTCGCCGTCGTCCTCCACTGGCTGGTTGCCGCGCTGGTCGTAGCCCAGTTCGCGCTGGGCTGGCTCATGCAGGAGATTCCGAAGGATCCGCCCGGGTCCCGCGCGGCCACGTTCAACTTCCACAAGTCGATGGGGCTGCTGATCCTCGCGATCCTGCTCGTTCGCCTGGCGTGGCGCCTGGCGCACCGGCCTCCCGCGCTTCCCGCCATGCCGCGCTGGCAGGTGGGCCTCGCGCACGGCACGCATGCGCTGCTGTACCTGCTGCTGCTCGCGCTCCCCATCACCGGCTACCTTGGCTCGGCTTACAGCGGGTACCCGGTGAAGTTCTTCGGCGTGACGCTGCCCTCGTGGGCGGCGAAGAACACCGCGATGAAGGAGCTCATGAGCACCGTCCACCTGGCGCTCGGGTGGACGCTAGCCGCAGCCTTCGCGCTGCACATCGCGGGCGTGGTCAAGCATACGTTCATGGACCACGACGGCCTGCTGCGGCGCATGAGCCTGCGCCGGTAGCCGTCGCCCGAAGCGCTACTTCTCGAGGAAGCAGCCCTTGCGGGCCTGCTCCTGGATTTGCTTGTACGTGCCGATGAGCTTGCGCCCGTCCTTCATGTCGCGCACCACGCCGCCGCGCTCGCCGGCGATGGTGGTGGCGTTGGCGACGGTGGACAGGTCCACCCACTGCTCGTAGCTCACCTTGTCGGCGATCGCGTCGATCGCGCAGGAGCACTTGTAGAGCGAGTCCTGGCGCATGTCGTTTTCGCGCATGCAGGTGAGGACGTATTCGGCACGCGCTTGCGTGGGGAAGTCGTTGGCCGCCGCCAGGAGCGGGGCGGCCGTGACGAGCGCTGCGGCGATGCAGGTGCGAAGCATGGGGCCTCCTCGGCGAGAGGCCCGATTGTCACTGCGCCGGGGCGTCCTCCGCAAGATGTGTCGCGGCGATCGGCGCTTCGCTGAGGAAGGCCGGCAGCACATTGCGATCGCCCTGCCAGAAGGGCGCGCCGCCCTCGATGGGGTGCACCTCCGCCCAGCCGTCGCGGGCGGCCATCACCTGCCGCAGCCAGCCCACGGGCACGGAGTAGTAGCTCTCCACCGAGTTGCGCATGCGGAAGGTGAGCAGCCCGATCAGCTCGCCGTCGGCCGCGAAGAGGCCGCCGCCGCTGGAGCCCGAGTTGAATGCGGCATCGGCTTCGATCACCTTGCCGCCCTCGAAATCGTGCAGCGCACGGATCTGGCCCAGCCGCGGGGTGATCGCGGCGCCGCCCGAGAATCCGAGCGCGACGACGGACTCGCCGGTCGTACGGCTGCTGTCGGCGGTAGCGATGGCTACCGGCTTGCCGTTCCACGAAGGCGCGCGCAGCAGGCAGATATCGTGATGGACGTCGGCGTACTCGGCATCCACTTCCCAGGTGCCACCGGCTCCGCCGAGGCGCACCTCGTTGGCATTGCTCACGACGTGGCAGCTCGTCGCGACGATGTTGGGTGCGACGGTGACGCCGCTACCGACCGAGAGCCGGCCGTTCGGAAGCTGGGCGGTCACTCGGACGACACTGGCGGAAATGGGGAGGAAGCGGGCGGGACTGACGGGATCGGCGAGGGCGGCGGCGGATGAACAAAGACAGGCAGTCACCGCCGCCAGGAGATGGCGGTTGGAAGTCGAAGTGGGCATGGGTACCTAGCGAATGAGTTCGCCGCGCTCATCGACCAGGGGTACGTCGTAGGCCCGCAGGATCTCGATGATCGCGGACCGGTTGTCGGCGATTAACCGTTCGACCGTGGCTTTCCATTCGCGATCCCCAAAACGCACGCCCATCGCCATTTCGTAGTCCAGCTTGACGCCGGGCTCCGACTTGAGGGGGATCACCGTGAGCGGAATGTTGCGTGTTCGTTTCGCGAAATATGCGCCGATGGGACCCCAAACCACGGCCGCATCGATCTTTCCCTGCGCCAGCTCGCGAACGATGATCTCCCCGGGGAATTCATCAGGGTCCGCATTGAGCATGGGATACGGTTTCCCGTGGTCTTCCCACCCGTGCTTCGCCAGCCACGCCGAAGCGGGGGTCCGATCGAAGAGGCCGATCACCGGCTTCGCGTCCGTCGCCTTGAACAGGCGGAAGAGATCGTCGCCCGTCTTCACCTCGTCGAGTCCCTTGCCTTGCGGGAACACGAGGACATACGTGGAACGATAGTACGGCACCGTGATCGAGAGCTGCTCGAAGCCCACCGGCACGCCCATCAGGACATCGCAGGGATAATCCCGGTCCGGTAGCTTGTAGCGGATGGTGTTGCGCACGAAGTTCATGCGCTGCGGCCACGCGTAGCTTTCGACGGGGATGCCGAGGCGCTTCGCGAACAGCTCCGCGATGCGATTCTCGAAGCCCTCGCCGCGCTCGTTCGAAAACGGGAGGTTGTTCGGATCGATGCAGGGGCGGAAGGCCTTGGGTCCTTCCTCGGCGCGAGCGACGGCTACGGCGAAGAGCATCGCCGCGGCCGCCGCCGCGAACTTCACGGGGTCAGCTCCTCGACCTTCACCTGCGTGATGTCTCCGTTGGAGCGCCCCTTGAGATAGGCATAGAGCGCTTCCCGGTTCTCCATCACCGTGGGGCTCGTGGCGAAGCTCGGCATGCCCTTGTCGAGCCGGCCGGTTTCCATGAGCTTCACGAAGTCTTCCTTGCTGACCCTCTTCAACGACTCGATGAGCGAGGGGCCCACGAGGCCTTGCTGGGCCGCGCCGTGGCAGCGGTCACAAGCGGCCGCCCGCCACGTGCGGAACCCCTTCATCGTGTTCGCGTCGACCTTGTAGCCGTCGACGACCTTGTACGGTTTGTCCTCGTCCGCCACGGCGTGCGCCGTGAAGGCGCACGCCGCGACGAGGAGGACGATGGTGCGCGGCCCCATCAGTTCGGCAGGGCGAACACCGTCAGCGTGCCGCCGAGCTCCGTATAGTCACGGAGCTCCTTGTACCCGCCGACTGCGCCGAGACCGTCCTGGTCCTTCTCGAGCCCTGCCGCCATGCCGATGCCGGCCCAGCCGCCGATGCCCGAGAAAGTGCCGATGTACTGCTTGCCCTTGTGCTCGTAGGTGAAGACGTTGCCGATGATGCCCGACGGCGTCTTGAACTTGAAGAGCTCCTTGTTGATGTCGTTCGCGTCGACGCACTTGAGGTAACCCTCGAGCGTGCCGTAGCAGGCCACGTCGCCCGCCGTCACGAGCGCGCCGCTCCACACGGAGAACTTCTCCGCCTTGGATTGCACGATCTTGCCCGTGCCCGCATCCCAGACGATGAAGTTGCCCATGTTCTTCTCACCCTGCGGCGGGAACATCGACAGCGTGGCACCCACGTACGGCTGGCCGGCCGTGTAGTCGACCTTGAACGGCTCGTAATCCATGCAGACGTGGTTCGTCGGCACGTAGAAGCGGCCATTCTTCGGGTTGAACGCCGCGGGCTGCTGGTCCTTCGACCCGAGGGCCGCCGGGCAGACGCCCTTGGTGTTCTTGTCCGGACCGTTCTGCGCCGTGGAGTACTGCGCCACGACCTGCGGACGCCCGCTCTTCATGTCGACGTGCGTGGCCCAGTTCACCTTCGGGTCGTACTTCTCGGCGACCAGCAGCGCGCCCGTGGTGCGGTCGAGCGTGTAGCCGAAGCCGTTGCGGTCGAAGTGCACCAGCGCCTTGGTGGGCTTGCCCTTGACGGTGATGTTGGCGAGGATCATCTCGTTGATGCCGTCGAAATCCCACTCGTCGTACGGCGTCATCTGGTAGACCCACTTGGCCTGGCCGGTGTCGAGGTCACGCGCGAAGATCGTCATCGACCAGCGGTTGTCGCCCGGACGCTGCGAGGGATTCCACGTGGACGGGTTGCCGCTGCCGTAGTAGACGGTGTTCAGCTCCTTGTCGTAGCTGTACCAGCCCCACGTCGTGCCGCCGCCGATCTTCCACTGGTCGCCCTTCCACGTCTTGAGCGAAGAGTTCTCGCCCACGGGCTTCATGGCGCCGTCGGTCCACGTCATGGTCTTCTGCGGATCGACCAGCATCTCGTTGTCCGGACCCACGCTGTACGCCTTCCACACCTGCTTGCCGGTGTTGATGTCGTACGCCGCGAGGAAGCCGCGAACGCCCCATTCACCGCCGGAGATGCCGGTGATGACCTTGTCCTTGAACACGTGCGGGGCATTGGTGTTGACCGCACCGAGCTTCGGATCCCCGTTCTTCACGGACCAGAGCACCTTGCCGTTGTTTGCGTCGAGTGCCAGCAGCGTGCTGTCGGCCTGCTGCAGGAAGATCTTGTTCTCGGCGTAGGCGAGGCCGCGATAGACCGTGTCGCAGCACATCTGCGCGATCACCGCCGAATCCTGCTTCGGCTCGTAGCGCCACTTGATCTTTTGCGTGTCGAGGTCGATGGCGAAGACCTTGTTCGGGAACGGCGTGTGGATGTACATCGTGCCGTTCACCACGAGGGGGGAGCCCTCGTGCCCGCGCAGGACGCCGGTGGAGAACATCCATGCCACCTGCATCTTTCCGACGTTGCTCTTGTTAATCTGGTTGAGCTTGCTGTATCGCTGGTTGTACATGTCGCCGGCTTGGGCCGCCCAGTTGTTCGGGTCGGCCATCTTGCTTTCGAGGTCGCTGTTGGCGATCGCGATGGCGGGTACGACGATTGCAGTTGCGAGGGTACAGACGGCAGCTACGTGGGGAGCTAAGCGCATACCTATCCTCCTCTGGATCGATTTTTGGGGGGCAGATGCGGACGGCGCCAGCGCGCTCAGGGAAGAGTGGCCGCCATGACACGGGCGCCAACCGGCCCTGATTTGGCGCCCGCGTTTTGCGCAAGTCAAGTCCATGAGATATGTCATTTGGGCCGATGCGCAACTTGGCGGCCCCCCCTCGACTTTTTCGTAAATCGGAGCAGGATTGCAGTCCGCAGCACAAATACGAGCCCGATTCTTCCAACCGCGGCGTCAAAAGCCGCACCCTCCGCAGGGAGAATGCATATGGATGTCCGTGCCGCAGTCGCACTCAAGGCCGGCGCGCCCCTTTCCATCGAGACAGTCCAGCTCGCCGGTCCCCGGGCGGGCGAGGTGCTGGTCGAGATCAAGGCCACAGGGGTGTGCCACACCGATGAATTCACGCGTTCGGGCGCTGATCCCGAAGGACTTTTTCCCGCGATCCTCGGCCACGAAGGCGCCGGCGTCGTGGTGGATGTCGGCCCTGGGGTGACGAGCCTCAAGAAGGGCGATCACGTCATACCGCTCTACACGCCCGAATGCCGCCAGTGCAAGTCGTGCCTGTCGCGCAAGACCAATCTCTGTACCGCGATACGAGCCACGCAGGGCAAGGGCGTGATGCCCGATGGCACCAGCCGCTTCTCCCTCAACGGCGAGCCGGTGTTCCACTACATGGGCTGCTCGACCTTCTCCAACTACACCGTGCTGCCCGAGATCGCGCTGGCGAAGATCCGCGAGGACGCGCCGTTCGAGAAGGTCTGCTACATCGGCTGCGGCGTCACCACCGGCATCGGTGCGGTGATCAACACGGCGAAGGTCGAACCGGGCGCGAACGTGGTCGTGTTCGGCCTGGGTGGCATCGGCCTCAACGTGCTGCAGGGCGCACGCATGGCGGGCGCGGACAAGATCATCGGCGTCGACATGAACCCGGCGCGCGAGCCGCTCGCACGCAAGTTCGGCCTCACGCACTTCGTGAACCCGAAGGAAGTGCAGGGCGACCTCGTGCCGTATCTCGTCGATCTCACCGGCGGCGGCGCGGACTACAGCTTCGAGTGCATCGGCAGCGTCGACGTGATGCGCCAGGCGCTCGAATGCTGCCACCGCGGCTGGGGCGTCTCGGTCATCATCGGCGTGGCCGGCGCCGGGCAGGAGATCAAGACGCGCCCGTTCCAGCTCGTCACGGGACGCGTCTGGAAGGGCACGGCCTTCGGCGGTGCACGCGGCCGCACCGACGTGCCGAAGATCGTGGACTGGTACATGGAAGGCAAGATCAACATCGACGATCTCATCACGCACGTGATGCCGCTCGAGCGCATCAACGAAGCCTTCGACCTCATGCACGCAGGCAAGTCGATCCGCTCGGTCGTGGTCTACGACGGCGCGCGCTCCCCGCGAGCGTCCGTCGCGCAAGCAGGCGCGGTCGCCTGAACGGCGTCCGCACTTTCGCAGTCGGGCAGCAGTCAGAGAAAGGGTAACTACATGGCGAACTTATCGATCCACCCCTCGATCGACCGGGGCATCCGCCCCGCGGCCGCCGGTTTTTCCGGCGGCACGCTCCAGTGCCGTTGCAGTGACAAGAAGGTCACGCTGCAGATCGACTCGCAGTCGGCCCACAACCACGCATGCGGTTGCACCAAGTGCTGGAAGCCGGAAGGAGCGCTGTTCTCGCAGGTCGCAGTCGTCTCGCGCGACAAGCTGCGCGTCACCGCCAACGAGGACAAGCTGCAGGTCGTCGATCCTTCGGCCACGATCAAGCGCTATGCGTGCAAGGGTTGCGGCGTGCACATGTACGGCCGCATCGACAACAACAAGCATCCGCTTTACGGCTTCGACTTCATCCATACCGAGCTCTCGCCGCAGGAAGGCTGGTCGCCGCCCGAGTTCGCCGCGTTCGTATCGTCGATCATCGAGTCGGGGGCGGATCCCGACAACATGGGCGCGGTGCGCGCGAAGCTGAAGCAGCTCGGCCTCGAGCCGTACGATTGCCTGTCGCCGCCGCTGATGGACTTCATCGCGACGCAAGTGGCCAAGTCTTCCGGGAAGCTCTTCCGGAAGGACGCGGTGCCCGCCTGACCCCTCGGCCCCGGTCCCATCGCGGGACCGGGGCTCCTCCCATGACCCTTACGACCGTCTCGCAGAGCCGCTCCTTCGGCGGCACCCAGGGCATCTACAGCCACGCCTCGACGGAGCTGGGATGCACGATGCGCTTTTCCGTGTACATGCCGCCGCAGGCGGCGCTGTCGCGCGTGCCCTTGCTCTACTGGCTCTCGGGCCTCACGTGCACGGAGGAGAATTTCACCGTCAAGGCGGGCGCGCAGCGCGTGGCCTCCGAGCTCGGCATCGCCGTCGTGGCACCGGATACCAGTCCGCGCGGCCTCGGCATCCCGAGAGAAAGCGAGAGCTGGGATCTCGGCCTCGGCGCCGGTTTCTATGTCGATGCGACGCGCGAGCCGTGGTCCCGCGGCTATCGCATGTACTCGTACGTGACGCGCGAGCTCCCGGCGCTCGTCAACGCGAGCTTCCCGGTCGAGCCGCGGCGCGCGGGCATCTTCGGCCACTCCATGGGCGGGCACGGCGCGCTGGTGATCGCCTTGCGCAATCCCGAGAAGTACCGCAGCGTTTCCGCATTCGCGCCGATCTCGTCGCCCACGCGCTGTCCGTGGGGCGAGAAGGCGCTATCGGCCTATCTCGGCGAGGACCGCGACGCGTGGCGTGAGTACGATGCGAGCCTGCTGCTGGAGTCGCGCGGCTGGAAAGGTCCCACGATCCTGGTCGACCAGGGCACGAAGGATCCCTTCCTCGAGAACCAGCTGAAGCCCGAGCTGCTGGTCGAGGCTTCGCGCCGCGCGCACGTGGCGCTGGACCTGCGCATGCAGGAAGGCTACGACCACAGCTATTACTTCATCGCGACCTTCATGGCCGACCACCTGCGCTTCCATGCGCAGGCGCTCGGGACCGAAGCGCGCGAAGCGCAGCCCGCGACCGCCTAGCTTTTCCAGTTCGGCGGCCGCTTCGCGAGGAAGGCATCCACGCCTTCCTTCGCCACGTCCGCCGCCATGTTGCAGGCGATCGTCTTCGAGGCGTCGGCATAAGCCGCGGAGAGCCCCGCCTCGAGCTGCCGGTAGAAGAGCGCCTTGCCGAGCGCCAGCACCTCGCGCGGCTTGGCCATGAGCCGGGCGGCGAGCGCCTGCACGTTCCGGCCCAGCTCGGCCGCGGGACACACGCGATTCACCAGTCCCCATTCGAGCGCCTGGCGCGCGTCGATGAAGTCGCCCGTGAAGAGCATCTCGGCCGCACGCTTGCGGCCCACGTTGCGCGACAACGCCACCGCGGGCGTCGAGCAGAAGAGCCCCAGGTTCACGCCCGAGACGGCGAAGCGGGTATCGTCGGTCGCGACGGCCAGGTCGCACTGCGCCACGAGCTGGCAGCCCGCCGCCGTGGCGATGCCATGTACAGCGGCGATCACCGGCTGTGGCAGCGCCACGATCTTCTGCATCATCGCGCTGCACGTGGTGAAGAGGCGCTCCACCTCCTCCTGCGAGGGCAGCGCGCGCATCTCTTTCAGGTCATGTCCTGCGCAGAAGGCGGGACCCGCGCCGGCGATGACGACGACGCGCACGCTTTCGTCCGCCGCGATCGCATCGAGCTCCGCGTGCAGGGCCGCAAGGAGCGCATCCGAAAGCGCGTTGTACTGGCGCCCGCGGTTCAAGGTGAGGGTGGCTACACCCGCCTCGTCGGCACGCAGCAGGGGCGGTTCCAGCGAGCGGTCGTTCATGGGGCGGTCCCTGTCGAATTCCCGGACTCATTATGCGCCGGGAGGCCTCGCGTTCGACGCCTTGCCCACCCGGGACGCGTGGGTTAGCATGCGTCACGAATTTCCACGGCGCTGCAACCCGCGAAGACGGGCCACGAGGCGCGCACTCTCGGCTCTCGATGACCGGCGACACCATCCTCGAAACGCGCGGCCTCACCAAGGAGTTCAAGGGCTTCGTCGCCGTCGACAACGTGAACCTGAGCGTGCGCCGCGGGGCCATCCACGCGCTCATCGGCCCCAACGGCGCGGGCAAGACCACCACCTTCAACCTGCTCACGAAGTTCCTGCCGCCCACGGCGGGCACCATCCTTTTCAACGGCACGGACATCACTCGCGACAGGCCCGCCGACGTGGCGCGCCGCGGCATCATCCGCTCCTTCCAGATCTCCGCCGTGTTCCCGAACCTCACGGTGCTCCAGAACGTGCGCGTGGCCCTGCAGCGCTCCCTCGGCACGAGCTACCAGTTCTGGCGCAGCGAGAAATCGCTGCGTGCGCTCGACGCGCGGGCGATGGCGCTCCTCGAGCGCGTGGGGCTGGCGCAGTTCGCGCGGCTGCACGCGGGCGAGCTCGCCTACGGGCGCAAGCGCTCGCTGGAGATCGCGACCACGCTCGCCATGGAACCGGAGCTGATGCTGCTGGATGAGCCCACGGCAGGCATGGGCCACGAGGACGTGGACCGGGTGAGGGACCTCATCCGGGAAGTCGCGGTCGGCCGCACCGTGCTCATGGTGGAGCACAACATGAGCGTGGTGTCGGGCATCTGCGACACGATCACGGTGATGCAGCGCGGCGCCGTGCTGGCCGAAGGCACGTATGCGCAGGTTTCGTCGAACCCGCAGGTGATCGAGGCGTACATGGGCACCGCTCCCGAGGACGCCGGCGCCATGAGCGTCCATGGCTGACGAAGTCCTGGGCATTTCGGGCCTCAACGCCTGGTATGGCGAATCGCACGTGCTGCACGGCGTGGATCTCACCGTGCGGCGGGGCGAGGTCGTGACGCTCCTCGGCCGCAACGGCGCCGGACGCACGACGACCCTCAAGTCCGTGCTCGGGCTGGTCGGCAAGCGCGCGGGATCGATCAGGGTGAACGGCCACGAGACCATCGCCTGGCCCACCTACAGGATCGCCCACCTCGGCATCGGTTATTGTCCGGAGGAGCGCGGCATCTTCTCCAGCCTTTCGGTGGAGGAGAACCTGCAGCTCCCGCCCACGATCGGCAAGGGCGGAATGGCGCTGGACGAGATCTACGAGATGTTTCCCAACCTGCGCGAGCGCCGCGGCACCGCGCAGGGCACCAAGCTTTCCGGCGGTGAGCAGCAGATGCTTGCCATGGCGCGCATCCTGCGCACGGGCGCGAACCTGCTGCTGCTGGACGAGATCACCGAGGGCCTGGCACCCGTGATCGTCCAGGCGCTCGGGCGCGTGATCGTGAAGCTCAAGGAGCGCGGCTTCACCATCGTGCTGGTGGAGCAGAATTTCCGCTTCGCCGCTCCGCTCGCGGACCGGCATTACGTGATGGAGCACGGACGGATCGCGCAGTCGTTCGCCGCCGCCGAGCTCCACGCGAAAACGCAGATGCTGCACGAATACCTTGGGGTCTAACGAGAGGAGAGAGGGACAATGAACCTGAAACTGAAGGCGCT
>DATMJE010000399.1:0-24400 GCA_035553995.1 Usitatibacter sp.
CCCATCCACTGGTGCGGCCGCGGCGCCAGCAGCAGCTCGCGATCGGACGCGTTCACCACCGCCATCGCCTCGCCGTTCAACGTCACGCGCGGCCGTTGGCCCCCGGCAAGCAGGTTGCGGCCGCGCAGCCGGATGAGCGGCGGCTCATCCCCATCGCCCGGCTGGCGTTCGACCGCCGTCACGTGCTCCAGCAGCGGCGCGGAGGCGCGCTCGAGCGCCGCGCGCAGCCGCGTCACGGGCAGGCCGGTGACGCGCTGCACGGTCTTGCCGCCGCCGCGCGCTTCGATGTCGCGCAACTGGCCGACCGTGTGCACGCCGATCCACTCGAGCTGGCGGCGGTCGTCCTCTGAGAGGCTGTCCCCCTGGATTTCGTCGATCGACGGATCCTCGGGATCGTCCACGCCGAGCGCGCTGGAATTCTCCTCGATCATCGGCCGCGTGATCGCGGCGAAGACGAGGTGGAAGACGCTCGCTTCCGCATCCGCCGCACCCGCGGGGCGGATGCGGATCTCGCTCTTCGCGAATTCCACGTGCGCGCGCAGGTCGAGCGTGATGTCCTTGATGGCGAAGGTGAGCGGCATGTTCTGGTTGCGCGCCTTCAGCGTCATCGCGGTCTGCGCCTTGTCGAGCTGCGATTGCACCGCCTTGATGAAATTCTCGAGCGGCATCGCGGCTTCGCCGGCGGCAGGGGGAGTGGCATAGGGATTCACGGGGTCATTCCTCGGCCCAGCGAACGGTGAGCCGCCCGGGTGTGGGATCGAACGAGGTGCGCGTCACGAAGCGCGGCAGCTCGGCGCGGAACTCGGGGCCTTCGGGCGTGTGTGCGACCTCGATCTCCACGGGCAGCCCGACCACCATCGACGTGGGCCGTATCCCCGGTGGCGGGGCGAAGCCCAGCACGCCGTCGGCCACGTCGACCAGCAGCTCGGAAAGTGCGCGGCGGCCGGTCATGCGGGTGCACCTGGTGTCGGCGTGGGCGGTGTGGGCGTGGGCGGTGTGGGCGTGGCCGGCATGGGCGTGGAGGCCGCCGGAGCCGCCGGCACGAGCTTCACCACCGGCGAGGCGGGTGCGCCCGGCAGCGCACGCGAATGGCGCTCGAGCAGCGCGCGCTTCGCATCGTCGACGAAACGGTCGAGCGGCACGGTCTCGGATGCGAAGTTGATCGTCACCTCGCCGAAGAGCTCCGCCTTGAGCTCGCTGTCGGACTGGACGTTGACGCCGACCGTGGAGACCTTGGTGGAAGGCAACGGATCGCTGCCGGACCCACGCGCGCCCCAAACCTCGCCGCCCGTGCCGGGATCGCCGCCCGTCGCGTACTGGACCGCTGCGCGATCGGATGCGGCCGCGCGGAAACGCAAGCGCGCGCCGATGGTGCCGTCCTTCACGACGATGCGGTTGATGCCCATCAGCACCAGCGTGGCAAGGGTCTGCAGCCGCGCCTTGGCCGCATGCTCGCGCGCCACGGGCAGTACTTTTTCCTCGAGCGTCTCGGCGGTGAGCTCCTCGCCCGCGAGCCCATAGTCGGCAAGCCAGCGCGGGCTCGAGGGCTCGTCCTGCGTTCCCTTCTTCGTCGGCGCAAGCGTGAGCCCGTCGCCACTGTCCACCAGCATGACGTCGCGCGGATGCTCCTCGACGAGATGATCGCGGCCCTGGTTGAGGGAGACGTTCTCCTGCGTGAATTGCTCGAGCGGCTTGGCCACCGCGGCGACCAGGTCCGCGTACGCCTGCATCTGGCGAATGGAGCTGTCGACCATCGCGTCGAAGGTGCCGTGGATGAGGGACGCGACGAACTTCGGGAAGTCGATCTCGTCGGAGAGGCTTCCCACGCGGCGCCCCAGCGCGTCGGTGGCGCCCTCCTTTTTCTTCGCGGGCTGCGAGTCCGCCGGCGCGAGCGCATCGGGCGGCGGCTGCGCGGCGGGATCGGCGATCTCGCGCCCGAAGGCATCGCGTGCGAGCGCGGCTGCCACCGGACCACGCACGCGGCCTGTCGGCGGCGGCGGCGGTGGAAGCCTGGGGGCGCCCGCGTTGGCCATGGCTCAGATCACGCTTTTCTGCAGCCACTTGCTGTCGCGCAAATGGGTGCCGTCGGCGAACAGGGACAGGTCGGTCACCGCGATGATGTCGGCGCCGACAAGGCGGCTGAAGCGGTAATGGAATCGCACGCGCAGCGCCGCGATGCCGCCCGGCTCGTAGAGGATGTTGTCGTCCATGATCTGCGCGCGCACCTTGAGCTTCATGCCGCGTGCGTCGTTGGTGGCGATGTTGCCGATGCGAACGTTGCCGAGCGATTTGCCGTTGTGCTGCCAGTCGACGGTGAACCATGCATAGATGTCGTCGATGCCGTAGAGCGCGAGCTTCGGCCAGTCGTCGAGGCGGATCGTCGGCGCATCGGTGAAGGGGGCGGGCTGCGCCGGAGCCTTGTCGTCCGGATGCTTGAGGCCGCGGAGCTGGTCCAGGTCCCAGCTGATGTCGCCCGAGCTGTCCGAGAGCACCTGCGGCAGCATCCCGCCGATGGCGGCGATGGCGGTGACCGCCTCGAGCGCGCGGGCGCGTGGTGGCGGAGGCGGGAAGAGCGTGACGTCCGGATCCGCTTGCGCATCCACCTCCGGTGCCGACATCGCATAGCCCGCCGGCGTCGCAGCACCGGTGTTGGCCACGTGGCCATGCGTGCCGCCGCAGTGCAGGACCTGGAGGTTCACGCTGGAGAAGTCCGTCGCCGCGCGTTCGTATTCGGCCACGAAGTCGGCCCAGCGCATGATGTAGCGGCTGCCGGTCGCGTGCGTCGTGAGGTAGGCACCGGGCGCTCCGGGGGCGCCGATATCGCGGTCCCACGGATCGGTGATGCGCACGAACGTATCCGAGCCGTCGCCGTAGATCCCGGTGACGACGATGGCGTGCAATCCCGGCACGGCGGCGCCGACCCACAGCGGCCCGTTGTTCGTCAGCAGTTGCTGGAAGCCGTCGACCGTGTAGCTCTGTGGAGGCTCCGCGGTCATGCCCATGTCGGTGGCGAACTGGCCCACCTGCGCCGGATCGAGCCCCGTGGCGGTCGTAAGCCCCGCGCGTTCGGCGATGCCTTCGACGGTGAGGCTCATGCTGTCGCGCCATCCCAGCACCATCGATGCCGCGGTGGCCCAGCAGCTTACGTCGGTCGGCTGCGCGACCTGCTGCACTTCGTCCCAGTTGATCGTGAAGCTCTGGCCGCCGAGCCCATGCGAGCGTACCGGCCGGCGCGCCGATAGTCCCTGCGCATACCCGGGCGGCGGCGCGGGCGATCCCGTGTTGGGCGCGAGGCCCTCGGGATTTCCGGTATGGAGGATCTGCCGGTTGGGCGGATTTCCCGTGATTGCCGCCTCGTACTGCCGCGCGAACTCGCTCCACGACATGATGTAGCGGCTGCCGGTCGCATGCGTCGGTGCGTAGGCACCGGGGCTGCCGGGAGAGCCGACCGCGCGATCCCAGGGGTCGGCGATACGCACATACGTATTGGCGCCGTCCGAATAAAGGCCGGTGACGACGATGGCATGGAGATTCGGCGGCACGCCCTCGCTCACCCACAGCGGCCCGTTGTTCTCGAGCAGCGTGCGGAAGCCCTCCTCCGAGTAACACGCGGCAGGCGCGGCGATGAATCCCATCTCGCTTGCGAATTTCGCGTTGTCGCTGGTGAGGAGCCCGCTCGCCGTCGAGCGGCTGCAAAGCGATGCGACGGCGTCGGCACCCAGGCTGGTGCGATCGCGCCAGCCCGCGAGCATTGCCCCCGCCGCGGCCCAGCACGAGAAGCTGGTCGGTTGCGCGATGAGCTCGACGTCGTCCCAGTTGAGCGTGTACACAGCGGTGGACATGAGGCGCGCGGCTGCGAGGCCCTGTGCGGCATCGAACCCGCCGAGCTCCTCGCGCACCGCCGTCGCGTCGAAGCGCTCGCTGAACGGCGCGATGATCTCGGCCGCGCCGCCGTTGTCGTTGATGAAGGCGGAGAGCTTGCGCTGGAAGCTCTCCCACAGCATCTCGCCGCCCTTGAAGATGAGCGATTCCGTTCCGGGGAAGCCCAGCGTCGCACGGTCCGCGCCGCGGGTGTAGAACGTCGTCACGCCGCCGGTGACGATATAGCCGAACTGGCGATGGCCGCTGACGGGGTGGTCGCCCGTGCGCGGCGTATGAATCGTCGTGACCGCGTAGAACTGCGGCTTCACGTCGCTGATCACGATCGCCGCGTCGTCCGGCCCGAACATGTTGAGGAAGAGCACGGTCCCCAGCGGATTGGCCGAGGCGAGCGTCCGCGCGTCGACATCGTCGTAAGGCGCGAAGCTGGTCAGGTCGCTGTCCACGAAATCGTCGATGTGCCGGATGAACTGGTTGAGCAGGCGCGGCGCATCCCAGGCGTTCGGGAACCGCGTGATCCTGACCTTGTAGAAATCGAGGTTGAGGTCGCCCGCCGCGGCGTCGAGCGTCTGGACTTCGAAGCCGCGCGCCTGCAGGCCGCGCACCAGCGACGGCGCAGGGCTCCACTTGAACAGGTCCACGTAGTCGCGCGCGTACTTGCGCACCTTCTGGCGGTCCTCGAGCCCCACGACCATCGCGCGCGCCATGGTCGCGGGCCGGCCGCTGCCGCCCCGGCGCATCGACAGGCCCTGCGCGGCGGCCCCCTCCTCCACGCAATTGCGGTTGGTGACCAGCTCCATGAAGTGGTCCCAGTTCCACGCGCCATCGGGGCAGGAGGTGTGGGCGGTGTGCGGGTCCGCTTCCCGGTGGCCGACGATCGTCGTGCGATCGGCGGCGAGCCCGTACTTGTCGCAGAGGTACGCGACGAGCGCGGCGGATTCGCAGTACTGCGTTTCGCTCGGGGGCAGGTAGTCGAAGTGCTGCACGGTGCCGTTGGCACGCCGGTAATCCACGCCGCCCTGCTTGATGGCGACATGCTCGATGCCGATCCCGCGCGAGTTCGCCCCGTGCGCGTGCCATGCGGTGTTCGCCTCGGCGACGAATTGCACCACTTCGCCATCCTGGCCAACGAGGTAATGGGCGCTCGCCTGCGCGGCCGGCGCCGTGAACGTGTTGACGGTGCTGCTCGTGGTGGGCGCGTCGGTGATGTGGATCACAATGCGGTCGACCGCCTGCCCGGAGCGGCCCGCGGTGAATGCGGGCGATGCCGCGAAGCGCGCGGCGCGCGGATAGTCCGGCGTCGGCACCGACAGGGAGCGCGCCTGCGCTGCCGGCACCGCGTCGGCCTCGGAGCCTGTCGGCCCCTCGATGCCGTGCGACTCCGGGTCGTCGGCCTGGTCGAGGGCCAGCGATCGCAAACCCTGCGGGGCCGGCGCCGGGGCGGTCGATGCCGGGGCGGCTGCGGGTGTGGACGCGGGCGTGGCCGCCCGCGTGGCATCCGGCATCGGGCCGAAGCCGTCGTCGTAGGGCGCGGCCTCCGGGGCAGCGGCGCCGTTTGCCTTTCGCGGTACCAGCGGCGTCATTCCGGGCTGCGCCGAGTCGCCGGCCCACTCGAGGTGCACCTCGCCGTTGCGGCCATAGCCCGCGGCACGCTGCTGGCGATTCGGCAGGATCCGCACGCGCGACATGCTGCGTCCGCTCAAGCCGCGGATGCTGATGTACGGGCTCGACGGGCTGGGCATCACGGCCACCTTCATGGCACCGTCGTCGGCCGCGGTCGCCAGCCCGAAATAGAGCTTCTCGTTGCCGATGAACCGCGCCAGTACCTCGGGCGGAAGCGTGAACCCTGCTTCGCCGCGATCGAAGCGCACGCCGCCGTTGCCGCGCGTCGAATAGAAATTCGCGGCGGTGCGGTTCTTGCGGCCCTCGGGAGAGAAGAGCACCGGATCGACCGCGACCGCCACTTCGGCCTGCGAGGCCGCGCCATCCGCACGGATCCTGAATGCCACCATGGGGAAACGGTCGGTCACATCGAGCCGCGTGGGACGGATCTGGGCAGGCATGCTCTTACCTCTTGGGTTCGATGGGTGGGATCACGCCGGCACGCGCGAGCTCGGCGCGACGCTCGAAGTCCGGCGGCGGAACCAGCAATGCCTCGATCGCCGATGTGGTGAGGTCGGCAATCTCGCCGTGCTCGGCCTCGAACCGCGCGATCGCCTCGCCCAGCAGCCGTGCGAGGAGCTTGGCGTGCACCGGTCCCATCACCATCCGGCTGTGCATCCTCACGGTCCCGAATTCCGGCTGGAACTGGCCGAAGTCGATCAGGAACTCGAATGCGTTGTGGCCGACCTCGTAGTAGTTCGCGTAGACCGCGAGGGGCGCGGGGACGTGTTCGGGCTGCACGGGATGGGTGGGCTGCGCCATGGCCATGCTTGTGCAAGCACCATGCCCCGCGTGCATCGGGGCGAAGCCGTTGAAAACATGGAAGTCGAGGCTGGATGCGGCTGTCACATGTGACAGCGGCGGCGTTACAGCGCGAGGCGGCGCGTTACGAGCGCTCGCCTCTCCCGCGGACGTTGGCGTCGCTCTGGACCACTTCGTACTTCACGAGCTTGCGGTAAAGCGTCATGCGCGACCAGTTCAACGCCTTGGCCGCTTCCGCCTTGTTCCAGTGCGTCCGCTCGAGTGCATCGATCAGGCGCGTCCGCTCGGATGCGGGCGTGGTCTGCCGATAGGGTCCGAACAGGAAGCGGAAAGCTGCGGGCAGATGCTCGAAGCCGACGGGCCCCGAGGGCGGATCGATGAACACGGCCTCGATCACGTTGCGCAGCTCGCGCACGTTGCCCGGCCATTCATAGGCCACGAGTGCCGCGAGCAGCTCGGGCGATGGCTGCTCGACATGCACCTGGTCGCGCAGGTTCAGCTCGTCGATGACGTGGCGGGCGATGAGCGCCACGTCGCCCGGGCGCTCGCGCAGCGGCGGGATGATCAATCGTGCGACGTTGAGGCGGTAGAAGAGATCCGCCCGGAAACGCTGCGCGGCGATCTCGTCCTCCAGGCATCGATTGGTGGCCGCGATCACGCGGATGTCCACGTGGTGCGCAGGGCCTCCGCCCAACGGATGCACTTCCTGCGTTTCCAGCACGCGCAGCAGCCGCGCCTGCGCGTAAAGGCTCATCTCGCCGATCTCGTCCAGGAACAACGTTCCCTCGTCGGCGTCGATCACCTTGCCGCGAAGGGCGCCGACCGCGCCGGTGAAGGCCCCTCGCGCATGCCCGAAGAGCTCCGACTCGATCAGCGAATCCGGCAGCGCGCCACAGTTGATGACGACGAAGGGCTTGGCACACCGCGGGCTCAGGGCGTGCACGGCCTGCGCCACGCGTTCCTTGCCCGTCCCGGTTTCGCCGGTGACGAGGACCGGAGCGCGCGAACGCGCCACCTTGGGAATGTATGCCGCCAGCATCGCCATCGCGGGGCTTTCACCCACGATGCCGAGGCCGCAGGCCGTACGGGGCGCCAGCGTTGCCGCTGCGTTCCGAGTCGCCACCCAGGAACCTCCCGGTGCCAAGCCGCTCGCCCGCCTTGCGGGCCGATTTCTTGTTCGAACGGCGTGCCGTTCCGCTGGTTTCGAGCGCCTGCGCGGACTACGTCGCCGCCTGCACCATCCGCGACGCAAGATTGCCTTGCGCCGTGGTGGGCTCCTGTGAACTTGCGATAGTCGTCCGTTATCGGCGCACGTGTCAACGCGCACAACGCAAGCAAAAAGCGGGATTCAGCCCCTCACTCGGTCGCTTTCCGTGGCAGCGTGATGCAGAAAGTCGCGCCGCCCCCCGACGTAGGCCTGTGCTCGAGCCAGCCGCCATGCCGGTCGATGATGCCCTTGGCAATGAAAAGGCCGAGGCCCGTCCCGCCCGGGCCAAGCACGCCGCGCTCGTACGGGTTGAACAGCTCGGGCAGCAGCTCGGGGGGAATTCCGGGCCCCGTGTCGACGATGTCGATCGTGACCGCGGAGGGCTGCATGCGCGTGCGAACGGTCACGCTGTCGCCTGCCCTGCAATAGCGAAGCGCGTTGCGCAGCAGGTTCCCGATGGACTGGTCGAGCCGGTGCACGTCGCCGGCGACCTTGGCGCCACCCGCGGCAAGATCGGCTTTCAGCTGGACATGGGCGGCTTTCGCCGCAGGGGCATGCGCTTCGATCACGTCCCGCATGAAGCTGTCCACGTCGATCACGGCAACATCGAGGGACAACTGCCCCGCGCGGATTGCCGCGCTATCGAGAAGGTCGGCGACCAGGCGCGTCATTCCGGACGATGCACGCTTGAGGGCGCCGATGGTGCGCTCCGCCATCGCCTCCGTGGAGAGCAGTTTTTCGTCCAGGATCGAGGTCGACGCGGTGATCACGCTGAGGTGATTGCGCAGGTCGTGTGAAACCACCGCGAGCAGTTGGTCGCGCGTCGCTACCGCGGCCCGTGCCTCGTGGTACAGGCGCGCACTTTCGATCGCCATGACCATGCGCCTCGCCACCTCCTCGGCGATGTGCAGGTCTTCCTCCGAAAACCGCCGGCCGGCCGCGGTGCTTGCGAACGTCAGGGTCCCGAGCACGCGATGGCGCGACAGCATCGGCACCACGAGGTAGGAACGGACACGCAGCTCCTTGAGCATCTGCAGGTGCGTCGCATCCCCGGCGATGCGGGCCAGGTCCGCCTCGGACACTTCGCGCACCCAGGTGCTCTTGCCGGATCGTGCCGCGCGCGCGATCGCACTGGGCCCGTTGAGGTCGACCGGATAGGCGCCCGAGTACTCGCGCGCGGCGACCTCATCGCGTGGGTCCGTCGCGGCAATCGCGACGCGCTTGAGCCCCCCATCCTCCAGGAGGTCGATCACGCACCAGCCAGCCAACGCCGGAACGGCCGCCCGGGCCGCGCTGTACAGCGCCGTCTCGATGTCGAAGGCGTCGATCAATCGCTCGCCGATTTCCGACATGACGGACTGGACGCGCTCGGCCCGTCGCAGCTTCTCCATGACGGCCGTCTTCGCGATGAAGGACGCGGCCCGGCTTGCCATGGCGCCGAACAGCAGCTTGTTCTCCTCCGCGAAGTCGGCAGCCGTGGTGGAGCCGATGACCGCGACACCGATGACTTCGTCCCGCTGGATGAGGGGCACCCCATGCAGCGCACGGATTCCCTTGGCCTTGATCAACGGGCTCTGGATGAGCGGATCGTTGGCGGCGTCGTGCAGGGTGATGGGCTGCGCCAGGCTGGCGACGCGGCCGGCGAAGCCTTCGCCGATGCGTAGCGAAAATCTGCTCGCGAGTTTCTCCTCGAGCCCGACGACGGCCTGCACCTTGAGGAAGTCTCCATCACGCACCAGGATGAATGCGGTGTCACAGGGCAGGCTCTCCAGCGTGGCGCCCAGGAGCGCTTGCAGGAAAGGGGCAAGCTCCGTCGAGGTCGCGGCCGCTTCCGAGACCCGGTTCACGGCACGAAGGATCCGCTCACGGGTATTCGCGTAGCGGACGACGGCCTGCTGGATCGACTCGTCCAGGGCTTCATCGAGCGCCGCGAGCTCGGGCAGCGTGATCTCGTCGCCGATGACCTTGCTCCACGTCTCCATGATGACCAGACGCAGCGTCCTGTACTCGACGATGACCTCGTCGAGGTTGAATCCAAGCGCCAGCCGGTCGACGGCGTGGGCTTCGCCGAGAGCGGACATCCTGGCCCATTCGGCCCGGAAACCGGGGTCCAGGAGCTTGGTGATCTGCGAAAGGATCATCGGCAGGTGGTCACGGATGGCCGGGTCGCTCAGGCCCTCGCCGATGCGCTGCTGGCGGATGCGTGCCGTCCAATCCCGCAGGATGTTTTCCTGGTGCGCCGCGAGAACTTCGCGCATGCGCCGTGAGCGATCGCCATCGATGTCCGGTTTGTCCATATCGAGGCTCCTTTCGGCTGAGACCCCCGATGGCCGCGCATTGTTGCCTTGCGCTGGACTTTCTCGTCGCCGCGACCCGACACTTTTAACTTCCAGCGTCGGCTTCTCGACCACGCACGAATAGGACGAGTCCGACGCGCCGTTCGGAAGCGGCGGGTGCATTGCACCGCCGCGTGGCCCTATGCTGTTGCCATGACAACGAGAGACGAATCCCTGGCGGCCCGCTTCTCCGAACGTCGCGCGGATGCGGAGGCCTGGCTGTGGCGCGAGATGAACGCGCGCGGCCTGCGCGCGCAGGACGGCTGGAAAATCATGGAGCTCACGCGCGACACCATCGACGGCAGCGAGATGGTGCTGCGGCCGCTGCACCTGTGGCAGCCGGCGCCCGACGACCTCGTGTGCGTGGTCCGCCTCGACGCCGACCACGCGGATGTGCATTCGACCTGCGAGCAGGAGCACACCACGCATTCCGCGAGTCCGGCAGCGCGCTGAGCCCGGCGCGAGGGCGGCGTCGTGTAGGCCGGTTCTTACAGACGATCCGTTTCCGCCGCGCGAAAATGCGCGAGGCCCCCACCCCCCACGCGGAGCATTGTTTGCTGACCGAATGGCATTTCGCCCTCTCGCGGGCGAGGACCCACGAAGCCCTGCTGCGCCTGTGCAACGAATTCCTCGCCTCCTGGACGATCGAGGAGTGGTCACACCTGCCGCCGGATTGCCGCCCACGTCCGTTCGCGCACGTGTCGGACGTCGAGTCCACGCTGGAAGCGGTGATCCAGGCCTTCGGCCGCCGCCGGCCGGAGGAGATCGCATCGGCGCATGCCGTCGGCGAGATGCTGGCATTCCTCTTCAGCGCGAACGACCGCTCGATCGAGATCAGCGGCGCCATCCCGCAGGTCGTACCCCGCCGGCAGCGCGAGCGCGCCGGCCACTGAGCGCCGGGCGCCCGGGCGTCAGTCCTCGAGCTTCACGTCGATCACGCTCGCGCCGTCGGCGCGCAGCTTCTTTCCCATCGCGATGGCAAGCGAGTGCAGGCGCTCCACCGCCAGCGCTCGCGAACGGCAAGTGTCGTGCATTTCCAGCTCCGGCTCGTCCTCGAGCAGGGGAATTGCCAGCACGAGGGCCATGAAAGCCCCGCCCCTCGACTCCACCCGCCCCCGGATGTGGAATTCGCGCATCCCTGCCTCCGTCTCCATTGTGAGACGTCGTTGGGGAGAGACATCGGGTAGATGCGCCGAGTCGACGGGCGCCGTTAGGGCCGCTCCTGGTGGAGCAGCCTCGATGGCTGCAGGAAGCGTGGCCGCGCTCGCGACGGCGCCGGCGAGGTTTGCGGCAACAGCCGCGGCATCGCCCGCGCCGGCGAGGTTTGCAGCAATCGCTCCGGCATCGATGGCGCCGGCGAGGTTTGCAGCAACAGCACCGGCATCGACCGCGCCGTCGAGGTTTGGAGCAACGGCACCGGCATCGCCTGCGCCGGCGAGCTTTGCAGCAACAGCTCCAGCATCACCTCCGGCGGCTCCTTCGGGAGCGGCGTCGGGAACATCTTTTGTTGTCATCCTGGGCCCCGCGATCCGGTTACGAGGCGTGCGCGCGTTCAGTGAAGAGCGAAATCGACGCGTCTTGAGCGCGCCTGGGCTGGCTCGCGAGGGGTGGCAGCCGCGACGCTGATTCGCTCCGCGGCAAGCTCGCCATTCGCGAGAAGGAAGGACTTTACTTCGGACGCGCGCCGTTCGGCGAGCGCGGCCAATTGCGAGGGGCCTATCTCGACGGGTTCCTGCTCGAGCTTTGCACGAACCTCCGGCGGCAGGTCTTTCGGCGCCGCCTCCATCCGCTCGCGCAACGCGGCGGCGCGGAGCGCTTCGGCATCCTTCGACTCGTCGGCGTGCGCGGCGATCTCGAGCTTGACCGCGGGCCGGGCCTGCAGCGCCTTGGCGAGACGTTCGAGCTTCTCGCGCGCTGGAGGAGCCAGGTCCGCGGCGCCCGGCTCGAATTCGACGAAGCCCAGATCGTCCGCGCCCGAGCTACCCGCCCCCTTCGCGCCATTGCTGCCGAGCGCCGCGGTGATCAGCGAGAAGGGCGAGGTGATCGCCTTCCTGAAGAAGCTGCCCACGACATTGCCGATGAGCGCGGCCAGGTCGAACTTCGGATCCTCGAGCGAGCCGCTGATGGGAATCTCGAGGTCGATGCGGCCGTTCTCGTCCTTCAGCAGGTTCATGGCGAAGAGCACCGGCAGTTGCGTCGCATCCGGGCTCTCGACCTTGTCGCCGAACGCGAGCTGGTCGATCACGATGCGGTTGCGCCCTTCCATCCTGCCGCCCTCGATGTGGTACTTCACGTCCAGCGAGAGGCGGCCGTCGCGGATGCCGTAGCCCGCATAGCGCTGCGAATAGGCCGACAGCTTCGTGAGCTCGATGTCCTGGCCCTTCGCGCCCACGTCGAGGAAGAGATCCCCTGCGAGCGCGTTCACCGTGCCCGCGATGACGACGGGCGAGGAATTGTCCCAGCGGCCATCGAGCTCCACCACGGCGCGGCTCTTGGGATCCGATGAAAGGCCGCGCACGAAGCCGTGCAGCTCGCGTACGTCCGCGCTGTAGTTGGGCCGGATGTAATGGTCGGTGAAGTCCAGGCGGCTGTCGGCGAACCGGATGCGATCGATGCGCACGTCGCGCGCCCGCGGCGGCGAGGGCGCGGCCGCCTCGGGCTCCTCCACGGTGGCGTACCGCAACTGCTGCACGTTGAGGCGGCCCTGCGGCGAGACGACGATGCGTGAATACGCGCCGTCGACCACGATGTCGGCCACGCGCAGCACCACCGGCGCATTGTCCGCGTAATCGACCTTCATGCCCGTCGCGCGCACCGACTTCCAGTTGAGCAGGTCGCTGCGCATGAGCGTGTCGCGCGTGGCAAGCCCGTCGATGCCGGCCGAACCCGCGTAGCTCACGTGCAGCGTGCCGCCCTTCCCCTCCTCGAACGTGAGCTCGCCTTTCGCCGACGCCCTGCCGCTCTTCAGCGCCACGGTGCGGAAATGCTGCGCATAGGCGCGCAGGGGGACCAGGTCGATGCCGCGTGCATCGATGTCCGCCTTCACGCGCAGCGGCTCGAGCGCGAACTTCGAGGAGGCCTGCACCAGGCCGCCCTCACCCACGCCAAGCTTCGCCTCGAGGTTGCCGTGCAAGCCGCCCTGCGTCGAGATGCCGGTCGCGGTCAGCGACTGCACCGCCACGCGATGCGTGACCTCCGGGGAGACCGTCGCATCGTGCACCGCGAGCCGCCAGCCGGTGAGGCCGGCGCGATCCAGCGAGAAGGTCCAGGGCGAAGCGGACGAATCGCCTTCCCCGGCGCGCACCTGCGGCAGTTGCACGTTGCCGTCACGGTCGCGACGCAGGACGAGGTCACCGCCTTCGGTCGCGAGCGCCGCTACCTTCACCTCGCGCCGGCCGAGATCGGCGCTCACGTCGTCGACGCGCGCCGAAGCCACGCGCCATTCATCGCGCATCGCCCGCGCGCCGCTGAGCTTCGCCCAGGCGATCTTCACCGTGCCGCGCAGGGGATGCGCCGATGCGACCTGCGTGTCCAGCGCATCGAAGGCCGCCAGCGCGCCCTCCGGCGTCGAGAGCGCCACATCGCGAAAGGAGGCCGTGCCGCTCACGTCCACGGCGGGTTCCTTCGGGCCCTGCGCGAAGCGCACGCTCAGCTTCGCGTCGAGCTTGCCACGGTCGATCTTCACGCCGAGGTCGCCGGGAATGTAGGCGACGTACGCCGGCAGGTCGACGGTATGCACGTCGATGTCGAAATCGGAGCGCAACGAATCGTCGAAGGGCTGCGTGGCGCCATGGAGCGAGACCTGCGCGCCGTTCACGTTCGCCGAGAACACCGGCTCCACGCGATCCTTCACGTGCACCGGGAGATTGGAGATCGACGGGACCGCGAGCGTGATGTCGCTGATCCGGTGCTTCCGGCCGCGCGGCTGGTCGTCGAAGTCGATGGCGGCCTGGGAGAGCTGCACGTGCTGGAGCGAGAAGCGCATCGGCTCCTCATGGCTGCCGGACGCCTTCGATTCCGCGCGCGAGCGCAGGTGGCGGACGATGTCGTCCACGTTGTAATGCCCATCGGCCATGCGCACGAGCCGCGCCTCGATGCCGGAGATGGCGAGCGCATCGAGCACCGGCGCGCGATGCTGCAGCGACCGGGGCGAGGCCGCGAACTCGAGCGAGGCGAGGGAAAAGAATGGCGTGCGGCCGTCGGCCTCCAGGATGCGCAGGCCGTGGAGCGAGCCGTGCCAGGTGAAGGGATCGAGGGTCACGCGTTCGAGCGTCACGGGCCGGCCCAGCGCTTCGTGCAACCGGTCCACCACCGCCATCTGCACGAAGTGCGGTGCCACCAATCCCACGCCTACGGCATACAACGCGAAGGCCGCCGCGATCGCGAGGATCGCGTGGCCGGTTCGCCTCAACGCAGGGCGCATGGGCCGGCGCTCAGGCGCTGTCGAGCCGGGCTTCCTCGGCGTCGTTGGAACGGGCGGACAGCTCGGCGATACGCCCCGAGGCGTGGGCGAACAGGGCCGCCAGCTTGTGCAGCAGCTCCCTCGGCTCCGCATCGCGGCAGGTATGGTGCACGAGATCCACCGCCAGCGCGCTCACGTCATCCGCATCCACGATCTTGCCGGGCCTGCAGCCGGGCGGAAGCGATGCGATCTCGTCGGGATCGAAGCGCGCCATGAAGACGCGCACCACGTCCACGACGTCGGCGACCGAAGCGCACTCGTCGAGGCGCTCGGGCCATGTCAAGCCTCCCGTGCACTCGGAGTTGAGGGGAAAGGGGAGGCTCGGCATGAGCCTTTTTTACCCGAGCCTGGCAGCCGGGAGCATAGGTTGCCAGCGGAAAACCACGTAGGCGGAATCTGACAAATGACATGGGCGACTTCCCATGGCGACCCCCATGCGCAGGCCCTACAGCGTTGAAACCGGGATCGAGTCGATGACCGCCTCCACCTGCGGCAGCTCCACCGGCTTCACCAGGTGCCGGTCGAATCCCGCCTCGCGTGCGCGGCGCCGGTCGTCCTCCTGCCCCCACCCGGTGACCGCCACCAGCAGGCAGCGTGCCGTCAGCGGCTGCGCCCGGAGGCGGCGAGCGAGCTCGTAGCCATGGATGCGCGGCATGCCGATGTCCAGGAACGCGACGTCCGGCCGGAATTGCACCGCCGTCTCGAGCGCCTGCGCACCGTCGTGCACGACGCGCACGTCGTGTCCCTTGGCCTGCAGAAGCTGCCCCATGCTGCTCGCGTAGTCCACGTTGTCGTCCGCGATCAGGATGCGTCGCGCGAGCGGTGCCGGAAGCGCCTCCGCCGGGGCCCGCGGCTGGGAGGACGGTGCCGCGGGCCCGAGCGGCAGGCGCACGACGAACTCGCTGCCGCGGCCCGGGCCCTCGCTGTGCACGGAAAGCTCGCCGCCATGGAGCTGCACCAGGCGGCGCGCCAGCGTGAGGCCCACGCCCAGCCCCGCCTGGGAGCGCTCGAGCGAGCGGTCGAGCTGCACGAACATGTCGAAGATGGCCGCCATGGAGTCGCTCGCGATGCCGATGCCGGTATCGCGCACGCGGACCACCCCTTCCTGCCCTTCCCGCTCCACCACGAGGCTGATGTGCCCGCCCGGCGGCGTGTACTTGGCCGCGTTGTTGAGCAGGTTCGAGAACACCTGGGCGAGCCGCGTGCGGTCCGCGTCGACCATGATCGGCTCCGGCGCAAGCTGCAGCTCGAGCACGTGGCGCCGGCTTTCGATGAAGTGACGGACGCTCTCCAGCGCGTCGCGCACGATGCCCTGCAGCTCGACCGCGCCCTTGCGCACGGCGAGCTTCCCGGTCGTGATGCGCGACACGTCGAGCAGGTCGTCCACGAGGCGCACCATCTGCGCGAGCTGCCGCTGCATCATCTCGCGGGCCTTCTGCGCGCGTTGCGGATCGTCGCCCGCCACGCGCAGGATCTCCAGCGCGTTGCGCAGCGGCGCCAGCGGGTTGCGCAGCTCGTGCGCGAGCGTGGCCAGGAACTCGTCCTTGCGCCGGTCGGCTTCCCGCATCGCCTCGGCGCGCCGCCCCGCCTCCGCCAGCATGGCGTTGAAGGCATCGACGAGCTGGCCGATCTCGTCCTCGGTGGTCTTCGGCGCGCGCAGCGAGTAGTCGCGCGTCTGCATCACCCCGCGGGCCACGCGCGCCACCTCGAGGATCGGGCGCGTCACCGCGTCCTGCAGCCAGCTCGAGAAGACGGCCGCGGCGGCGAGGCTCGCGACCATCACGCCGCCCAGGATCAGCAGGTAGTCGCGCAGGCGCTCGAACGGGCTGAAGAGCGCGCGCAGGTAGACCGTCCCGATCACCTCGCCGCCCTCCACGACCCGGCGCAGCACCACCAGCTCGCCGCCTTCCACGAAGTGGGCGTCGGCCTGCGGGTGCTGCGGGAACGCGGGAGCCTGCGCTCCGGCCCGCACGTACGTGGCGAAGAGCTCCCCATCGCGCGTGTAAAGCGCCGCGGCGACCACCCGATTGCGGGCCTTCAGCACGGAGAGGTCGCCCGCGGCCGTGCGCCGGTCGTTGAACGCGAGCGCGGGCGCGCTGGAGCGCGCCAGCACCTCGGCCGTCGTGGCGAGGTCGTTGGTCCAGAGCCGCTCGTAGGCGCGCAGGTCGTACACGACGAGGCCCGCGGCGCTCAGGAGCAGCGCGGAAACCGTCGTCGCGAGCACCAGCGCCATCACGCGGAAGCGCAGCGACCCGCCGATGTGCGCAAGCAGGTTCATGCCTTCGGCACCACCCGGCGTGCCACGTTGAGCATGCGCGAGCTGATGCGCAATCCGTGCCGCTGCGCCGATTCCAGCGAGACCTCGAAGCCCAGGTGCTCGCCCGCGACGACGAAGTTGATGGTGCTGCCCAGCTCGAGGCCGCGGGGGTTGTCCGTGACGACGAGCAGGCCGGGCTGCTCCGGGCCCCGCAGCGCCGTGCGCACGTCCCCTTCCCGGCCGATGAAGAGCATGTGCAGGCCCGCGGTCGATTGGCCCTCGCGAACGCGCCGCACCTCCACGGGCCGATCGTGCACGCTGCGGCCCGGCACGATGCGCTCGAGCTCCTGCGCCACATCGTCGGCGTCCATCACGCCGATCACGAAGGCCTGGGAGCCGGTGGCGGCATTCCCGGGCCAGTCCACGTACGCCGCGAACTTGTAGAGGTATGCCGCCTTGATGCCCGCCTCCGGGGCCTCGATGGCCGCGGGATCCTGTGCGGGCACGGCGGCGTTCGAGACGAGCAACGCGGCCCACACGAAAAGCCAGCGCGCCGGACGCACGCTCACCCCTGCCAGCGCAGCTTGAGGAACCAGGTCCGGCCGAAAACCGCCCGGCCGCCCGAGGCTCCGAACTCGGTGTACGTGCGGTCGAAGACGTTCTGCACCACGAGGTCCACGTCCAGCCCGCGTGCGGAGCGCCATCCGATGCGCGAATCCCACACCGTGTACTGCGGCACGTCGAAATTCGGGATGTGCCCGACGTTGCGCACGGCCACATCCGCCTCCCAGGCGCGGCCGAAGTCCCAGCTGGAGCGCAGTTGCACGGTGTGCCCCGGGTCGTTGCTGATCTGGCCCACGCCGCCGACGTCCACCTCGCCCGCGCGCACGTGGATGTCCTGGTTCATGACCGTGAAGCCGCCCGCGAGGCGCCACCACGGCACGGGACGCCAGCCGGCCCAGCCTTCGAGGCCGGTCGTGCGCCCCTCGAAGCCGTTCGCGAGGACCACCGTGCCGGCCTCGGGCGCGAGCGCCACGCTGCGCAGGTTGGGATAGCGATGGTGGTACAGCGTGAGCGACACGTTGGCGGTGGAATCGACCTGCGCGCGATAGCCCAGCTCGGCCACGTTCGCGACTTCCGCCTCGAACGAATGGTTCGCGTGCAGCACGGGCGTGAACGCGTCGCGATCGATGCGCGAGGGCGCGCGGATGGCCCGCGAGAGCGCGCCCCACAGCACGTGCTCGCCGACGAAGCGCCATGTGAAGCGCGCGTTCGGCAGCCACTCGACGCCGGTATAGGGATTGCGCTCCGCCCTGAGGCCGAAAATGAGCTGCACCTCCTTCGCAAGCGACCATTCGTCCTGCAGGAAGGCGTTGGCCCACCATTGCCAGGCGAGCGCGGGATCGAAGCCGATCGCCGCGGTGTTGCCGACGTTGTCGCGCGCGGCGCGATAGCCGCCGCCGGAGACCAGCGTGTGCGCGGCGCCCGGCCGTTCGTGCTGCACGTCCAGGTCGAGGATGTCGAGCTTCTCGGCGAAGCTGGCCTGGTGCACGCGCTCGGTGTGATCGTAGTAGCCCTGCACGCGCAGGTGCGAGCCATGCGCGAGCTCGTCCTGCCAGCGCCCGAGCACATGCGCACCGGTCATGTCGCGGTCGCCGCCGAGGTTGTCCACGAGGGCCTTGTAGGCTTCGGCCTCGAAGGTGGCGCTGCGCGTGCCACGTTCCCAGTCGGCGCGCACGCCCGCGAGCGCGCGTTCGGCGCGGTCCTGTGCGGGCGCGCCCGTGTCGAGCCGGCGCTCGTCGGTCTGGCGGTACTTCGCATAGAGACGATAGGCGCCATCGTCGCCGAGCGGCGCCGCCGATCGCAGCACGGCGCCACGTTCGAAGTCGCCGGCGAAACCCACCGCCACGCCCTTCCCGTCCCGCGCCGCCCGCCGCGTGGTGATGTTGATCACCCCGTTCACCGCATTGGTGCCCCACAGTGTCGCGCCCGGGCCGCTGATCACCTCGATGCGCTCGATGTCCTCGAGGACGAAATCCTGCTGGTCCCAGAAGACGCCCGAGAAGAGCGGCGTGTATATCGTGCGGCCGTCGACCAGCACGAGCATCTTGTTCGAGGTGCCCGCGTACTGGCCGCGTGCGCCGATGACGGCCTGGTTGCTGTCGCCGCGGCCGACGAAGAGATTGGGCGCGAGGCGCAGCACGTCCACGATGTTGGTCACGCCGGAGCGGCGGATGTCCTCGGACGTGATGACGTAGATCGAGGCGGCGGCACCGGCAAGGCGCTCCTCGCGCCGCGACACCGAGGTGATGCGGATCTCGGCGAGCTGCTCGAGCGAGAGGTCTTCCAGCGAAAGCCCGGCGAGGTGTCGAGGCTGTTGCGCACGAACGAGCACCGGCACGGCAATGCACACGAGGCATGCCAGCAGGCGAACGGTGCGCGAAGCGTCCACGGCCGGGATTGTACCTGCGCTCCACGCGCGCTCGTGAGCGGGCTTTGCCCCTCGTGCAAGGCTTAGTGGAAGTCGTGGCTCGAAGTCGCGAGCCGTCCCAGCATCGGGCTCAGGTCCTCGAGGCGGCGCGCGAGCACGTGCACGACGAGCCCTTCGCGCTGCACCTGGCCGCTCACCCCGAGCAGCTTCGCGGCGAGCAGCTCGCGGCGCTGCTTATCGGCAAGATCGTTCCACACCACCAGGTTCACGTACCCGGTCTCGTCCTCGAGCGTCACGAAGATGACGCCGCTCGCCGTGGCGGGACGCTGGCGGCAGGTGACGATGCCGGCGGTGCGGACGAGCTGCCCGTGCCGCGCATTCGCGATGTCGTGCGCGGTGCGGATATTCTTGCGGTCGAGGCGGCTGCGCAGGAGTGCCAGCGGATGGCGGCGCAGGGTGAGGCCCAGCGTGTCGTAGTCGCCGACGATCTCCTCGCCTTCCGTCGGCACCGCGAGCGGCGGTGGCGCCACCTGCACGGCCGGCATGCCGAGGCGCGTCGGCTCGTCCACGGCGAGCGTCTCCCACAGCGCCTCGCGCCGGTGGCCCGCGAGGCTCGCGAGCGCGTCGGCCGCGGCAAGCGCGCTCAGGTCGCCGCGGTCGAGCTGTGCGCGGCGTGCGAGATCCTCCGTCGAAATGAAAGCACCGTTTGCCCGGGCGGCCACGAGGCGCCTGGCCGATTCCACCTTGAGCCCCTTGACCATCGCGAGCCCAAGTCTCAGTGCAGGGGGCGCATCCGCGTTCACTTCCAGCGAGCAATCCACGTCGCTCACCTGCACATCCACGGGCCGCAGCTCGACGCCGTGGCGCTTCGCATCCTGCACGATCGACGAGGGCGAATAGAAGCCCATGGGCTGGCTGTTCAGCAGCGCCGCCGCGAAGGCCGCGGGCTCGTGGCACTTGAGCCAGCTCGACACGTAGACCAGCAGCGCGAAGCTCGCGGCATGCGATTCGGGAAAGCCGTATTCGCCGAAGCCCTGGATCTGCTGGTAGATCTGCTCGGCGAACTCCTTCGTGTAACCGCGCTGCAGCATGCCGTTCACGAGCTTTTCGCGAAACGGCTCGATGCCGCCGCGGCGCCGCCATGCGGCCATCGCGCGGCGCAACTGGTCCGCTTCGCCCGCCGTGAAGCCCGCGGCCACGACCGCGAGCTGCATGACCTGCTCCTGGAAGATGGAGACGCCCAGCGTGCGCTCGAGCACCGATCTCACCTCCGGGCTCGCATACGTGACCGGCTCCTTGCCCTCGCGCCGCCGCAGGTACGGATGCACCATGCGCCCCGTGATCGGGCCGGGGCGCACGATCGCGACCTCGATCACGAGGTCGTAGAACTCGCGCGGCTTCAACCGCGGCAGCATCGACATCTGCGCACGCGACTCGATCTGGAACACGCCGATGGTGTCCGCGCGGCAGATCATGTCGTAGACGCGGGGGTCTTCGGGGGGAATGTTGGAGAGCGACAGGGGCGCAAGGCTCAAGGCGCAAGGCGCAGGAGAAAGGCCGCCTTGGTTTTCTTCCTGCGCGTTGACCCCTGCAGCTCGTGCATTCCCGCTCTCTTCTTGCGCCTTGCGCCCTGCGCCTTGCGCCTTATATCCATTCACCAGGTCTATCGCCCTTCTTATGCACGACAGCATCCCCAACCCCAGCACGTCGACCTTCAGCAGGCCGAGCGCATCGAGGTCGTCCTTGTCCCACTGGATCACCGTGCGGCCGGGCATGGTGGCGTTCTCGACCGGCACGAGGCGCGAGAGGCGGCGGTTGTCGATCACGAAGCCGCCCGGATGCTGCGAGAGGTGCCGCGGGAAGCCCACGAGCTCCTGCGTGATGTCGATCACCTGGCGGATGACGTCGCTCGCGAGGTCGAAGCCCGAGTCGGCGAGGCGCTTCTCGAGCGCCGCGCGGTTGTCCCACCACGACATCGACTTGGCCAGCATGTCGACCTGGTCGAGCGACAGGCCCAGCGCCTTGCCGACATCACGCAGCGCGCTGCGCGGCTGGTAGGTGATCACGACCGCGGTGATCGCGGCGCGCTCGCGGCCGTACTTCCCGTAGATGTACTGGATCACTTCCTCGCGGCGCTGGTGCTCGAAATCGACGTCGATGTCGGGCGGCTCGTTGCGCTCCTTCGAGATGAAGCGCTCGAACAGCACCGACATGCGGCCGGGATCGACCTCGGTGATGCCGAGGCAGTAGCAGACGGCCGAGTTCGCCGCGGAGCCGCGTCCCTGGCAGAGGATGTCCTTGCTGCGTGCGAAGGCGACGATGTCCTGCACGGTGAGGAAGAACGGCTCGTAAGCGAGCTCCTCGATGAGCCTCAGCTCGTGCTCGACGGTCTCGACGACGGCAGCCGGCGCGCCCGCGGGATAGCGCCGCTCGAGGCCGGCGAACGTGAGCTTGCGCAGGTGCGTCGTGGGCGTCTGCCCCGCCGGCACCAGCTCCTGCGGATATTCGTAGCGGATCTCGTCGAGCGAGAAGGTGCAGCGGCTGGCGACATCGAGAGTCGCCGCGAGGAGGCGTGCCGGATGGATGTTCGACAGCCGGCCGATGGTGCGCAGGTAGCGCTCGGAGTTGGGCTGGAGCCTGCGTCCCGCGGCCTGCAGCGGACATTGCAGGCGGATCGCGCTCATCACGTCCTGCAGGCGCTTGCGCTCGCGCACGTGCATGTGCACGTCGCCCGCGGCCACGCACGGCAGCCCCGCCTTGCGCGCGAGGGCCTCGAGCATCTCGATTCGCCCCGCGTCGTTCGCACCGCGATGCAGCTCGACCGCAAGCCACGCATTGCCGCGAAAATGCTCCGCGACCCAGCGCGCCGTCGCGAGGGCCTCGTCACCGTCCGCCGAAGCCGCCCCAGCCGGAATCCACAGCGCGAGCAGCCCCGCGGGACGGGCGGGAATATCCGTGCGGGCGAGGCGGTATTCGCCTTTGGGCGCGGCACGGCGGGCGAGCGTGATGGTCTCGCAGAGCGTCTCGTAGCCGCGCAGGCTGGTGGCGAGGAGCACCAGCTTCACGCCATCCACGAGCGTGAATTCGCTGCCGACGATGAGCTCGAGGCCCGCTTCCTTCGCGGCCACATGCGCGCGCACGACACCGGCGACGGAGCACTCGTCGGTGATCGCCAACGCGCGATAGCCCAGCTCGACCGCACGATGCACGAGCTCCTCCGGCCCGGAGGCGCCGCGCAGGAAGCTGTAGCAGGTGAGGCAGTGAAGCTCGGCGTAGCCGGGAACCATGGTTACGCGAACACGCCATGCAGGTACCACGAGGCGAGGTCGCGATGCTCGCGGAAGATCCAGCAGGCCTCGCCGCGCGGATTGAGCGCCACGTAATAGTCGCGCCGCACTTCCTCGCCATCCCACCAGCCCGACTCGATGCGCTCCGGACCCGCGTGCAGCGTGAGCTCCCCCTGCCAGGAAGGGATGCCGTCGTGCGTGATGAGGCGCTGCGGACGGTTGAGCAGCCAGGCGGGGCGGGTGATGGAGATTGGATTCCGGCCTGCGCCGGAATGACAAGGTGCGCCTGCGCCGGAATGACCAAGTGCGCCTTCGCGGGAATGACCAAGTGCGCCTTCGCGGGAATGACGAGTTTCGCCGGCGCGGGTAGGACGCGTCGTCGCACCGGCGCAGGCCGGTGCCCAATCCCTCTCCGGCCGATGATCGTCGGCGACTGCAATGCCGAACACGCGATCGCGACCCAGCCGCGCCGATAGCCGCTCGACCAACCGCTCGCGATCGATGGCGAGCTCGGCAGCGCCGGGCAGCCAGGTACCGGCGCGCGGCGCATGCGGCAGCAGCGCATCGGCACGCACTTCGATCGCGCACGTGGGCGACGCGAGGCTGAGCCGTCCCAGCCGCTCGCGCGCGATGGCGAGGATGAAGGCCGCCTCGCGCTCGGGAGAGGCGAATTCGAGGTCCAGCCGCGTGCGCGCACGCCGCACATGCTCGAGCATGAGCGTGAGGCGCTGCACGCCCGCGCCGCGTCCGCGCAACGCCCCTTCCATCTCCGCCAGCAGCCGGCGCAGCGGAAAGAGCAGCGCATCGACGCCATCGGCTTCGGCCGGCAGCTCGAGGCGCGAGCGGAAGCGCGGCGGCGGCGCGTAGGGCAGCCGCGGATCCGCCACGCGGCCCATGAGGCGATCGAGGGACAGCGCGATCTCCGGGCCGAAGCGGCGCGCGACACCTTCGGCGGGCAGCTCGAGCATGTCGCGCAGGCGCAGCACGCCGAGATCCGTGAGGCGTGCGAGCGTCTTCGCCGGCCAGTCGAGCAGGAAAAGCGGAAGCTCCGCCACGCGTTGCGGCAATTCCGCGAGCGTGAGGCATGCGCGCACCGCCCGCCCCTGCGCCTCGGCGCGCGCGAAGACGCGAGCGGCGAGCGGCGTGGGTGCGACACCCAGCGCTGCATGGAAGCCGAGCGTGCGCACGCCGCGCACGATCGCAGCCGTGAGCTTCGCGTGCCCGTCGAAGAGCCTCAGGCAGGATTCGACCTCGAGCGCGATGCCTTGCGCATCGAGGCACGACATCGGCGTGAACTGCCCGGCCCACGCGGCAAGCCGCTCGAGGTTCGCGCGCTCGGAGGCCACATCGCGCGGCACCACGATCAGCTCTCCCACCAATGCCTTCGCCGCGGCGACGGCCTGTCCTTCGCGAATGCCCGCCGCGCGCGCCGCCGCGTTGGCGCAAACGACCAGCGGGCGTTGCGCCGGTCCCTCGCTCACCACGAGCGGAATGCTGGAAACGCCGGCGCGCTCCACGATCTGCAAAGGCAATGCGGGCAGCTCGAGCGCGATCCAGAGCATGCGCTGCCTTTCAGCGCGGGACGAGCTGCAGGGCGCGCGCGCGTTCGGGCAGCGTGACGGGAGCGGGAAGGCGCGCCGGCGCATCCTGGACGGCGCGCGGCGCGAAGCCGATGGAGAGGCAAACCGGTTCGAGCAGCGGCGGCCCGCGCCGCTTGGGAATGCGGATGCGCAGCACGCCCGCGCCGCGCGCGAGGGACACGCGCAAATGCGCCGGTGTCGAAAGCTTCTCCGCGGCCGTCGGACGGAAGAGCACCGCCATGGCGCGCCCGGCTTCCGCCGCCATCTGCAGCCGGCGCAGCGATGCGTAATCCTCGCCGCGCTGCGATTCGCCGAGCCACAGCAGGACCGCGCCGCAGGCACCGGACCTGAGCGACTGCTCCGCGGCCCACAACGCATCCTCGCGATTCGCGGGACGCACGACGAGGCAGCGCTCGAGCGGGATGCCGAGCTCCCGCAGCGCGGGTGCATACGGAAGGTGCGGGGCGTTGATCCAGGCGACCAGCCTCTCGCCTTCGCTCGAGCGCGCCAGGGCGCCCGCGAGGAACGACACCTCGC
>DATMJE010000400.1:0-8537 GCA_035553995.1 Usitatibacter sp.
GTCGGGCTGCCGATCGACCTCCTCTGGTACCCGCGCGACAGCCTGCGCGTGGGCATGCAGCACCGCATCCGCGAGGGGGATCCTTACTTCACCATGCTGCGCTCGCGGTGGGGCGGCGGCTTGCGGCGGGTCTTCTCCGAGCTTCCCGACCCCGACTGGCTCGAGTAATGCGCGCAAAAAGAATGGAACACAGATGAACACAGATGAACGCAGATGAACACAGATAACCCCAGAGCGAGCTATCACAGTAGCAAGCACCGGCACGAACATCCAGGTTCCGCCTTTATCTGTGTTCATCCGTGTTCATCTGTGTTCCTCGCTTTCTTCACGCATAAGCCGCCGTCGTGACCATCAAGGTCGCGCTGCACCACAAGACGCGCTACGAGTACGACCGGCCGGTGTCGCTGTCGGCGCACGAGGTCCGCCTGCGGCCCGCGGCGCACACGCGCACGCCGGTGGAGAGCTACTCGCTGCGCATAAAGCCGGCGAAGCATTTCCTCAACTGGCAGCAGGATCCGTTCGGCAACTGGATCGCGAGGCTGGTGTTCCCGGAGAAGACCCGCGAGCTCGAGATCGAGGTCGACCTCGTCGCGGACATGACGGTCATCAACCCGTTCGACTTCTTCGTCGAGGCCAACGCGGAGAAGTATCCGTTCGCGTACGAGCCGGAAAATGCGCGTGAGCTCGCGCCTTATTTCGAGACGGAGCCGGCGGGCCCGCTGCTCGGGCAATGGCTGCAGAAGGTGCGCGACGAATACGCCGGCCGCCAGGTCGCGACGATCGATTTCCTGATCGACGTCAATCGCCGCGTGCGCGACAACGTGCAATACCTCATCCGCATGGAACCCGGCGTGCAGACGCCCGAGGAGACGCTGCAGCGCGGCCAGGGCTCGTGCCGCGATTCGGGATGGATGCTGGTGCAGGTGATTCGCCACCTGGGCCTCGCCGCCCGCTTCGTGTCGGGCTATCTCATCCAGCTCGCGTCCGACGTGAAGCCGCTCGACGGACCGGGCGGTCCCGACAAGGATTTCTGCGACCTGCACGCCTGGTGCGAGGTGTACATCCCGGGCGCGGGTTGGATCGGCCTCGACGCCACGTCGGGACTCCTCGCGGGCGAAGGCCACATCCCGCTCGCGTGCACCGCCGTGCCTGGAAGCGCGGCACCCGTCACGGGACTCGCGGACAAGGCCGACACGCGCTTCTCGTTCGAGATGAAGGTCACGCGCATCCACGAGGATCCGCGCGTCACGCGCCCCTTCACCGATGCGCAATGGCGCGAGATCGATGCGCTCGGCGAGAAGGTGGACCACGACCTCGCCGACGGCGACGTACGCCTCACCGTCGGCGGCGAGCCCACGTTCGTCTTCATGGACGACATGGACGGCCCGGAATGGAACTACACCGCGATGTCGGAGAAGAAGCTCGAGCTCTCGCGGGCGCTGCTCCTGCGCCTGCGCGAGCGCTTCGCCCCGGGAGGACTGCTTCACTTCGGGCAGGGCAAGTGGTATCCCGGTGAGCCGCTGCCGCGCTGGGCGCTGTCGTGCTTCTGGCGCAAGGATGGGATCCCGGTCTGGGACCAGGCGAACGAGCCCGGCCCCGATGAGCCCACGCGCACGCACGAGGACGCGCGCCGCTTCGCCGAGGAGCTCGCACAGTTCCTCGGCCTCTCGATCGATTACGTGCAGCCTGCCTACGACGATCCGTGGCGCACCATCCGCGACGAGGCCGCGCTGCCGACCAACGTGGACCTCACCACGGAAGACACGAGCTCGGAGCCTGCACGCCGCCGCCTCGGAGACCGCATCGCCGCGGGACTCGGCAATCCGCGCGGCTACGTGCTGCCGCTGAAAGCGGCCGCGCGTGCGAAGGCCACGAACGCGACCCAATGGCTGAGCTCGCCATGGCCGCTACGCCGCGGAAAGATCTTCCTCATCGAAGGCGACTCGGCGCTGGGCTACCGGCTGCCGCTCGCCTCCCTGCCCGAAACGCTGCCCGAAGAGGACGAGGCACAGATCCCGCAGGACCCGTTCGAGCGCCGCAGCGCACTCGGCCAGCGCAAGCCCGGGCGCCAGGCCACCGGCACGAAGCACGCGAAAGCCCGCAAGGTGGAAGGCGGCGATGCGCGCGAGGTGATCAAGCAGGCGCTCGACGTGGAGGTGCGCGATGGCGCGCTCTACGTCTTCCTGCCGCCGGTTTCGCTGCTCGAGGATTTCATCTCGCTCGTCGGCGCCATCGAAAGTACCGTGCAGGCGCTCGGCATCCGCGTGCGCCTGGAGGGCTACCCGCCGCCCGACGATCCGCGCCTCGGCCGCTTCGGCATCACGCCCGACCCCGGCGTGATCGAGGTGAACATCCACCCTGCGGGCAACTGGGCGGAGCTCAAGCACCACGTCGAGACGCTCTACGAGGAAGCGCGGCAGACGCGCCTCGTCACCGAGAAGTTCATGCTCGACGGCCGCCATACCGGCACGGGTGGCGGCAACCACGTGACGCTCGGCGGTCCCAGCGCCGCCGACAGCCCCCTCCTGCGCCGTCCCGACGTGCTGCGCAGCCTCATCACGTACTGGCAGAACCACCCCGCGCTGTCGTATCTCTTCTCGGGCCTCTTCGTGGGGCCGACGAGCCAGAGCCCGCGCGTGGACGAGGCGCGCGACGACACGCTCTACGAGCTCGAGATCGCCTTCGAGCAGTTCGACCGGCTGTTTCGCATGGGCGAGCCGAACGAGAAACCCTGGCTGGTCGATCGCATCCTGCGCAACTTCCTAGTCGACCTCACCGGCAATACGCACCGCGCGGAGTTCTCGATCGACAAGCTGTACGCGCCGGGCACCGCCACCGGGCGGCTGGGGCTGCTCGAGTTCCGCGCGTTCGAGATGCCGCCGCATGCGCGCATGAGCCTGTTGCAGACGCTGCTGCTGCGCGCGATGGTGGCGCGCTTCTGGTCGAAGCCGTACCGCGAGCGGCTGGTGCACTGGGGCACGCGCCTGCACGACGAGTTCATGCTGCCGCATTTCGTGGCCCAGGACATGCGCCACGTGATCGACGACCTGGAGCACGCGGGCTATCCGTTCCGTTTCGAGTGGTTCGCCCCGTTCTACGAATTCCGCTTCCCGCGCTGCGGGCAGGTCACCTACGAGGGCATCGACATCGAGCTGCGCCAGGCGATCGAGCCGTGGCACGTGCTGGGCGAGCAGGCGGCACAGACGGGAACCTCGCGCTTCGTCGATTCGTCGATCGAGCGGCTGCAGGTGAAGACGCAGCGCCTGACCGAGCAGCGCTACGTGGTGACCTGCAACGGCCGCCCGCTGCCGCTGAACCCGACCGGCCGCGCGGGCGAATACGTGGCGGGCGTGCGCTTCCGGGCGTGGAATCCGCCGAGCGCGCTGCATCCGACCATCGCGATCCAGGCGCCGCTCGTGTTCGACCTCGTCGACACGTGGAGCGCCCGCTCGATCGGCGGCTGCACCTATCACGTCGTGCATCCCGGCGGACGCAACTATGCGGCCTTCCCCGTGAACGCGCTCGAGGCCGAAGCGCGGCGCACCGCGCGCTTCCAGGCGATGGGGCACACGCCGGGCGAGATGGTCGTGCACCGCGAGGGGCGCAATCCGCAGTTTCCGCTCACGCTCGACCTGCGGCGCGGGGCGCAGTCTCAGCTATAGCACTGATCGCGCGAACGTTAAGCTTGGGATCTCACCACAGAGTACACAGAGGACACAGAGGGTGGCACAGAGGAAACCAATCGTGTGAATACGCGGCTACGCTTGCCGCAGCCACGAATCACAAACAACGGTTTTCCTCTGTGCCACCCTCTGTGTCCTTTGTGGTGAATTCCCCTGTTTGAAGTTCGGGCGCTCTCGATCACAAGACCCGGCGGCGAATGCCGTCCCGGAAGTGGACGGTGTTGAAGTTGAGTAGAAGCCCGAGCCGTTTGCCGGTCATTCGCAGATACGTAAGCAACTGGGCTTCGTGAAGCTTCAGGATATGCTCCACGGCCTTGACTTCGACGACCACGGCCTCCTCGATCAGCAGGTCGAGCCGAAATTCCGTGGCGAGCGTGACCTCCCGATAGGTAATGGGAATCGGCATCTCGCGGCGGAATTGCAGCCCCGCTCTCTTCAGCTCGTGGCACAGGCATTCCTGGTAGGCCGACTCCAGCAGTCCCGGACCAAGAGCCGTGTGCGCGCGCATGCCGCAGCCGATGATCTGCCACGACAGCCTTGCGTACAGCCCTTTGGTTTCCAGCGTCGAGTCAAGGCCCATCCAGTTTCAACGCGCAAGTGTTGAAAGCGAGGACGTTCACGACCCGGTCGCGCTCAAGAGTTGACAGTGATCTCACCACGGAGCACTGGTTGCCCGAACTTCAAGCTTGGGATCTCACCACGGAGCACTGGTTGCCCGAACTTCAAGCTTGGGATCTCACCACGGAGGACACAGAGGACACAGAGGGTGGCACAGAGGAAACCTGATGAATGAATCCGGGCTGCGTTCGACGTAGGCACGAACTCATAAATAGTGCTTTCCTCTGTGCCACCCTCTGTGTCCTCCGTGTCCTCCGTGGTGAATTCCACTGTTTGAAGTTCGGGCGCTGTCACTCCGTGGTGAATTCCCCTGTTTGAAGTTCGGGCGCCGTCACTTCATGCCGCGCCGAAGGCGCGCGAAGTTGAGCCCGATCGGCACGATGACCACCGCCGCCCCCGCGAGCACCATCAGCGCGCCGACGCGTTCCGCCAGCACACCCGCGACCGCCACGCCCGCGGCCTGCCCGAGGAAGAACATCGACGCGAAGAGCGCCATCCCGGCACCGCGCCGCTCGGGCGCCATCTGCGTGGCGTTGGTCTGCAGCGTGTTGTGCAGCATGTAGAAGCCGAGCCCCGCGAGGAGGCAGCCGCCGGGCGCCATGGCCGCGAAGGGCGTCCACGTGGCGAGCGCCAGCCCACTCGCGAGCAACAGGGTGCCGCCGATGGCGAGCCCGACCTCGCCCAGGTGCCGCACCACGGGCCGCGCGAAGATCGCGAAGCCCACGCCGCCCGCGGCGAACATGAGCATGGACAGGCCCGCATGGGAGAGCGAGAAGCCGCGCGCGTAGTGCAGGTGCGTGGGCATGAACGCGAGGCCGCCGAAGACCACGATGCCCTCCACGCACACCGTCGCGATCACGATGCGGGCCCAGCGCGATCCGAGCACGCGCGCCAGGTCGTGGAAGAAGTTGGTGTGGATGGCGGGCCGCGGTGCGGGATGCCGCCGTGAAGCACGCAGCAGCGCGCCCCCCGAGAGCAGCAGCCACACCGCCAGCACGGCAAACGGCCAGCGCCATTGCGGCTGCTCGGCCGCGAAACCACCGACGGCGGTGCCGACGCCGAGCCCGAGGATCTGCCCCAGCAGGAAGCGCGCGATCACGGGTTGCCGCTCGGCGTACGGAACGACATCGCCGATCCACGCCATCGCGAGCGGGATGATCGCGCCGCACAACCCGCCCGAGAGCAGCCGCCCCGCGATGAACACGGGGTAGCCCGGCGCGGCGAGACAGATGAACGTGGCCGCGGATGCGCCGATCGCGGCGAGCGAAATCACGCGCAGCTTGCCGAAGCGGTCGCCGAGCGCGCCGAAGAGCATCTGCATCACGCCGTACGCGACCGCGAAGACGGTGATGACGCTCGCGGCCTGGGCGAGGCCCACGTGGAAGTCGCTCGCGAGGCGCGGCAGCATCGCATCCGTCACGCGCATGGAGGCGGCACTCGCGAACGCGGCGAGCGAGAGCAGGACGATCGTGAACGTCACGACCGCTATGTCAGCAAAGCTTCGAACAAGTTGCGCGCCTTGCGGGCGGGCTTACCAATGCCTGAGCGACCTGCGGCGCGGCAGCATCGAGAGCAGCACGCCGTCGCGCAGCACGAAGTGGTGGTAGATCGCCGCAAGCGCGTGCAGGCCCGCGAGCCACATGATCGTATCGCCGAGCCACGTGTGGAGCTCCGCGATGCGCTGGCCCAGCTCGTGCGACTCGGGCAGCAGCGGCGGGATGGGCACGTTGCCCACCAGCGTGAGGGGATGCCCTTCGAGCCACGCTCCGGTGATGGCGGTGAGCGGGATCGCGAAGAGCAGCGCATAGAGAAGGCCCTGTATCAGCCTGGACGCGACGCCCATCCACCGGGGTATCGCGGATGGATCCGGCTGGTCGCTCAGCATTCTCCACATCACGCGCAGCCCCGTGACCGCGAAGACGAGCAGCCCGAGCGTCTCGTGCAATTGGCGATCCGCATCGCGCGCGTGGGCATAGACGCGCTCTTCGGAGCCGCCGGGGCCGTAAATGAAGGCCATCAGCACCAGGATGGCGACGATCCAGTGGAAGGCCTGGGCGACGCCGCCGTAACGATCCGGTTTGTTCATGTCGTTTTCACTGCGTGGGGGGAGATCGCAGTTTCCTTTGACTCCAGTATGACTCATGCGCGGCCAGGGGTTCCACACGGAAACCCGGCGGCGCCGGGAAGAGGGTGATGCGCAGCGCGCCCTCCTCGTCCGTTCGCCGGAGCACGATGCCACGCTCCCGGTAGCGTGCCACGACGGTGGCTGCAGGGTGGTGAAAACGGTTGCGGTAGCCGACGGAGATCAAACCCACCTCCGGATGCACCGCATCGAGGAACGCGGCCGTGGACGACGTGCGCGAGCCGTGATGCGGCACGACCAGCACCTGCGCGCGCACCGCAGGCGCGTCGCGGGCGAGCATTTCCATCTCGCTGCGCGCTTCCGCATCCCCGGTGAGCAGCGCCGCGGCACCCGCCGTCTCGATGCGCAGGACGCAACTGCGATCGTTTTCCTTGCGGGCGCGAACGTGGCCGCGTGAATCCGGTGCGGGCGGCGTGTAAGCCTCTGCGGCAGGGTGTACGACGCGGAATTCCACCCCGTCCCACGTCCACCGATAGCCCGCCTCGCAGCGGATGGAACGCTCGAAGCTCTCGTGCAGCGGGTTCCCGGGATCGATCGACGTGAGCAACCAGGGCGGCTCACGTAGCCGGGCGATCGATTCCGCGCCGCCGGAATGGTCGTCGTCCGCATGCGATATGAGGAGCCCATCCAGCCGCGCGATGCCCTCGCCGCGCAGGTAGGGAACCACGATGCGGTTGCCCGTATCGGCATCCTCGCTCCACGCAGGCCCCGCGTCGTACGCCATCGCGTGTGTAGCCGTTCGCACGACGATGGCGAGGCCGTTGCCCACATCGAGTGCCTCGATCCACGCCTCTCCCGGCGCGGGCCCGGGAGGCCGCACGAGGAACATCGGCGCGACCCAGATGGCACCCAGGCACCGCATCGGCACGCCGCGCGGTGCCAAGAGCCAGAGGCAACCCACCACGGCGAGCGCCACGGTCCACGCGGCCGGCGCGTGGCTCTCGAGCATCGCATTCGGCCACGACGCGAGCCATTCGAGCGGCACCATGAGCCATTCCATCAGCAGGTGCGCGACATCGAGCAGCCACGGAAGCGGCAGGAATGCGCCCGCGATGGTGAGCGGCACGACCACGAGGCTCACCAGTGGAATCGCGAACGAGTTCGCGAGCGGCGAGACGAGCGATATCTCCTGGAAAAGCGCCATCAGCATCGGCAGCATCACCACGGTGACGGCGAGCTGTTCCAGGACCGCACCGTGCAGCTTGCCGTGCCGGCCGGTGCGCAGTGCCATCACATAGAAGATCGACGCGACCGCGCCGAACGAGAGCCAGAAGCCGGCCGAGAGCACGGCCCACGGATCCAGCAGCACGACGCCGAGCGCTGCCACCGCGAGCACGCGCGACGGCGCGCCCTGCCGATCCAGGAGCACGCAGCAGGCCACCACCGCGAGCATCACGAAGGTGCGTTGCGCAGGGACGGCGTATCCGGTCATGAGCGTGTAGGCGAGCGCCGCCACCATGCCGGCGAGGACGGCGGCCTTGCGTGCGGGCAGGCGCAGCGCCAGCGCAGGCACTCGCGCCCACAGCCGGAATGCGACGAAGAACGCGAGCGCCGCGAACATGGTGATGTGCAGCCCGGAGATGCTCATGAGGTGCCCCACGCCCGTGCGCCAGAACACCTCCCAATCCGGCGCGGCGATGGAATCCTGGTCCCCGATCGCGAGCGCGACCAGCACGCCGCGCAGCCGCGCATCGCCCAGGTGATCGAACATGCGCGCGCGCACCTCGTCACGCCAGCGATGCAGCGTGTACGGCCAGCCTTCGACGCGATCGTCGAGCCGCGTGGCCTGCGTCTTCGGACGCACGTAGCCGGTCGCGCGGATGCCGCGTTCGAGCGCCCACACCTCGAAGTCGAATGCGTGCGGATTGGAAAGCCCGTGCGGACGTCGCAATCGCACCGTGAAGCGCCAACGCTCAGCGGCCCGAATGGTTGGCACGGGCGCATCCTCGCGCCGCTCGCGATACCACGTGAGCGAGAGCGTGCGCGGCACGACCGCACCTTCGGTGCCCACACGCTCGACCTCGAAAAGGAAGCGCGCGCCACGCGGCGTGATTTGCGGCAGCCCCGACACCACGCCGGTGAGCTCGATATCC
>DATMJE010000401.1:0-3610 GCA_035553995.1 Usitatibacter sp.
CCACCAGAAGCGCGATCGTATAAGGCGGATCGGTCGCCGGCGTCCGCCCCTGGCCGCGCAGGTCGTACCGGAGCACGCGAAAGGGAGAGAGCGCCGGCATTTGTCCGTCCCACATGGACAGGTCGTTCGCGATGCCGGTGATGAGCGTGACCCACTGCGCGCCGGGCGCGTCGCCATCGATGCGGTAATGGGTCCGGACGGGCTCCATGGGCGCAAAGTATGCACCCGCCTCACCGATCGGTCAGCGCGTGACGAGCACGGGGATGCTGCAGTGCGTGAGGACCTTGATGGTCTCGCTGCCGAGCACCAGCGCCGAGACGCCCTTGCGGCCATGGGACGCCATCACGATCGCGTCGCAACCGCTTTCCCCTGCAGTGCGCACGATCGCGTCCCAGGGCGTGCCGGATACGGTGCGCACCGATTCGAACGGCACATTGGCAGCGCGTGCGGCCTCGCCCACGGCGCCCAGGATCTGCTCTGCCTGGTCTTGCGTGATGCGCTGGTACTCTTCCTCGCCCGTGGCGTACGCGTAGCCGCCGGTCAGGTCGGGAAACGGCGGCATGTACGGCGCAATCACGTGCAACGCGGTGAGCTTCGCACCGAGGGAGCGTGCGAGCTCCACGGCATAGCGCGCGGCGTTCACCGAAAGCTTGGAGCCGTCGGTGGGAAAGAGGATGTGGCGAAACAGGGCGTCGCCGGCCGCGGGATCTGGCGCCATTCCAGCATTGTGTGGCGGCCAGCGGGCCCCGCGTTGCGCCGCGTCAACGGGTTGCGCATGCGCGACGCTGGCGGGGTAGGCCTCCCGCCGCGGTAAACCTCAGCGACGTCCGTAAACCGCAGGACGATGCGCGGACGGCGGTGCGGCGCGCTCATCCTTGTGGCGGAACGTGATGCGGCCCTTGCTCAAATCGTAGGGCGTGAGCTCGATGCTCACCTTGTCGCCGGCCAGGATGCGGATGCGGTGCTTGCGCATCTTGCCGGCCATGTACGCGATGATGATGTGGCCGTTGTCGAGGGCCACGCGGAACCGCGTATCGGGCAGGACTTCGTTAACCACGCCTTCCATCTGGATCGTGTCTTCCTTCGCCATCGAGTGCCCTTTCTATAGACGCGCGGACGAACACCCGGCCCGGCGACGGGTCACGATGACCAAGGAAGGGAAATTTCGCTTCGGCCGTGCGACTGCACGAGCGCCGAAAGAGAGGACTGAGACTTCGCTGCTTGATGATCCTGCAAGTTCATTATACGCCCTGGGGCAGCATTAATCGCGCTGCGGAACAAGTTTCTTCCCGCATCAGCGCCGTTTCCCCGGCCGCAAGCGGATCGCGTCGATGAATGCGGCGAGCGCGGCGGAAGCCTGCTTGCGGCCCGGATAGTAGAGATAGAAGCCGGGGAAGGGCGGGGTCCAGTCGTCGAGCACGCGAACGAGGCGCCCGGACTGGAGGTACGGCAGGGCGCGCTCTTCCATCACATAACCGAGCCCGATGCCGGCGAGGACGGCCTCGAGCACCATGCCGCCGTCGTCGAAGACGAGGGGGCCTTCCACCGCCACCTCCATCTTTTCGCGGCCGCGCGCGAACTCCCATTTGTACAGGCTTCCCGCCGCGAGCAGCCGCTGGTTGATGCAGCGGTGATCGCGCAGCTCCCGCGGCGATTTCGGCGTGCCGTGCGCCTTCACGTACGCGGGTGACGCGATCACCACCAGCCGCTGCGGTCCCGAGATCGGCACGGCGACCACATCCTTCGCGAGCGATTCGCCGAGGCGCACGCCGGCATCGAGGCGGCGCGCGACGATGTCGGTGAAGGCGGCCTCGACGAGCACCTCGACCACGATGTCGGGATAGGCTTCGACGAACCTCGGCAGCATCGGCAGGATGATGCGATGCGCCGCCTCGGCCGGTGCGCTGATGCGGACGTGGCCCGCGGGACGGCCGGCCTGCGCACCCAGCTCCTGCACCGCCGAGGAGAGCTCCTCCATCGCAGGTCCCACGCGCGCGAGCAGGCGTTCGCCCGCCTGCGTCATCGAGACGCTGCGCGTGCTGCGTGCGAGCAGTTGCGTGCCCAGCTTCTCCTCGAGGCGGCGGATGGCGTGGCTCAGCGCCGAAGGCGATACACCCAGCCGCGCGGCGGCGCGCGTGAAGCTGCGCTCCTGTGCGACCACGGCGAAGGCGGAGAGCGTACCCAGGTTGTCGCGATCCATTGATGAGCTGGTGTCACGATGTCATGCGAATTGTACGTATTTATCGCCGATATCGGCGGCGGCATCATCGATGGCAACGAACCGTTCACGAGGAGGCGACATGGAAAAGCGCAAGCTGGGGCGAAGCGGCCCCGAGGTATCTTCGATCGGCCTGGGCTGCATGGGACTGAGCTACGGCTACGGACCCGCGACCGGGAAGCAGGAAGGCATCGCGTTGATCCGCGCGGCGTTCGAGCGAGGCGTGACCTTCTTCGACACGGCCGAGGCGTACGGGCCGGGCACGAACGAGGAGCTGCTGGGCGAAGCGCTGCAGCCGTTTCGCGATCGCGTCGTCATCGCGACGAAGTTCGGATTCCGGGACGGGCACGCCACCGCCGGGCTGGACAGCCGTCCGGAGCGCATCCGGCAGGTGGCCGAAGAATCCCTGAAACGGCTCAGGACCGATCGCATCGACCTCTTCTACCAGCATCGCGTCGATCCCGCCGTGCCCATCGAGGATGTGGCGGGCACGGTGGGGGATCTGGTTCGCGAAGGCAAGGTGAAGCACTTCGGGCTTTCCGAGGCCGGCGTGGAGATCATCCGGCGTGCCCATGCGGTGCAACCGGTGGCGGCGGTGCAGAGCGAATACTCGATGTGGTGGCGCGAGCCGGAAGAGAAGATCCTGCCGCTGCTCGAAGAGCTCGGCATCGGCTTCGTGCCCTTCAGCCCGCTGGGCAAGGGCTTTCTCACGGGCGCGATCGACCAGGACACGACGTTCGACAAGAGCGACTTCCGCAACACCGTGCCGCGCTTCTCGACGGAGGCGCGCAAGGCGAACGAGGTGCTGGTCAGGCTGGTGCGCGACATCGCCGGGCGCAAGCATGCGACGCCGGCGCAGGTGGCGCTCGCGTGGCTGCTGTCGCGCAAGCCGTGGATCGTCCCCATCCCGGGCACGACCAAGCTGCATCGCCTCGAGGAGAACCTGGGCGCGGCGTCCGTCACGCTCGACGCGGGGGACCTTCGGAGCATCGGGCAGGCGTTGTCGAGGATCACCGTGCAGGGCGATCACTATTCCGCCGACCGGCAGAAGCTCGTGAGCCGCTGAAGCGGAGAGTCCAGTCGGCAAAAGGCTTTCTGACACAGATGAACACAGATGAACACAGATGAACCTGAAAAGAATTTCGTTCATCGTGCTCGTGGTGAATTTCCTACGCGCACGAAGACCTGAATGGTTTATCGGCATTCATCTGTGTTCATCTGTGTCGAAATGCTTTTGGGTACCCGGACTCCCCGCTGTATCAACCTTGGCATTCGGGTCCGGTGAACACCGCGGCGAGCGCATCGAGGAAAACGCGGGTCTTGGCCGGCATGAGGCGCCGGCCCGGAAACACGGCCCACGCGTTCACCGGCGCCGGGCGCCAGTCGGGCAGC
>DATMJE010000402.1:0-11245 GCA_035553995.1 Usitatibacter sp.
CCTGTGCCAACCCGCCTGCCGGCACTCTGTTTCCAGCACGGCCCCCGATGACAGGCGGCTTTCGGGAATCGCAACGGTTCGCATTCAGCCATGCGCGAGGTCCGATCGCGTTCCCGATTCCGGGAAAACAAGGCCTTGCATGGGTTGATAGCAGTCAATACGGCGACCGGTCATCGGTCGAAACTCGGGCCTTGTAACCAACAACAGGACCCTCGAGTCCGAGGTCGACGCCCGATGAAGATCTTCCTGCCGGTCGCTGCGGTGCTGTTCGGCGGCTCCCTTCTCCTCGTCGATACGCTCGACGCCGTTGCCACGCCGGCACGCGCACCGAAACAAAACACCGAGAACGGCCCCAAGGTGCCATGGGAGGCTCGTGCACCCGGGGTGGAAAATCCCGGGGCAGGCGCTGGCGCAGTCCCGGGAGGAGTTCCTCACCTGGCGCCGTTCCGCTAAGCACGGCACCCGGCCAACAAATTCAGCAAGGGAGCCCATCAATGCTAGGCAAGTTCTGGCGCGTCTTTCGCGAGCAATATCCCTCGCGCGGAAAGGCCGCAGCGGTGATCGCCGCAAGTGTCCTCGTCTTCGTGGTCGTGTCGGCCGTGCTCGTGGTCGGCGGCGCAGCCGGCCTCGCGTGGACCAACACCGAGAAGTTCTGCACCGGTTGCCACGAGATGCGGGACAACGTCTATGCCGAGTACACGGGCACGATCCACGACACCAACCGCACCGGCGTGCGCGCGATCTGCTCCGATTGCCATGTGCCCCGGGAGCCCATTGCGCTGATCAAGGCCAAGGTCCTCGCCACCCACGATCTGTTCTCGAAGGCGATGGGCACCATCGACACCAAGGAAAAGTTCGAGGCGCACCGCTCCGAGATGGCGCAGCGCGTCTGGCGCCGCATGAAGGCGAGCGACTCCGCGCCATGCCGCAACTGCCACAACGCCGCGAAGATGGATGAGGACAAGCAGTCCGACCGCGCCAAGGCGCGGCACGCGAAGGGCAAGGCCGAGGGCAAGACCTGCATCGACTGCCACTTCGCGATCGCCCACAAGGAGCCTGCCGGTCCGGGCCCCGCGGACATCCAGGTCAGCAGCCAGTGAATTGAAGAAGGCCGCGAAGCCGGCCGCCCCGTACTGCAAAAGGAGAAACAACCATGAGAAGTCTCCGCAACGTCCTGCACGGGCTCGCCGCCGCCGCCGGATTCGCAATCCTGTTCAACGTGGGCTTCGCCTTGGCGGCCGACCCGCCCGCCGCACCGAAGAAGGACGCGGTGCTGCGCGGCGACGCCAAGTGCACGCGTTGCCACGACGAGACCGAGGACTATCCGGTCCTCGCCATCGGCAAGACGCGCCATGGCACGGTCGCCGACGGCCGCACGCCGTCGTGCACCAACTGCCACGGCGAGAGCGACACGCACATCAACAAGCCGGAAGGCGCGACCGAGAGGCCGGCACCCGACCGCGTCTATCGCGGCGCGCGCCGTTCGCCCTCGGCCAAGCTGAACGAGGCGTGCCTCACCTGCCACCAGGCCGACGCCAAGCGCTCGCACTGGGAAGGCAGCCAGCACTGGAACGCGGACGTCGCGTGCACCAACTGCCACCAGATCCACACGCAGCACGACGCGGTGCGCGACAAGCTCACGCAGCCCGAGGTCTGCTTCGCGTGCCACAAGGAGCAGCGCACGCAGATCCAGAAGCCGTCGCGCCACCCGATCCCGGAAGGGAAGATGGGCTGCTCCGACTGCCACAACCCGCACGGCTCCGTGGGCCCGAAGCTCATGAAGCGCGATAGCGTGAACGACACCTGCTACACGTGCCACATGGAGAAGCGCGGCCCGTTCGTGCACACGCACGAGCCCGTCGCCGAGGATTGCGGCAACTGCCACAACCCGCACGGCACGGTGGTCGAGAACCTGCTCAAGGTCCGCCCGCCGATGCTCTGCCACCAGTGCCACACGCCGCACGGCGCGCAGGTGGGACAGATCGCCGGCCAGGGCCAGCCCTCGTCGCTGTTGAGCGGCACGACGAGCGGCAAGTCCGGAATCAACTACTTCATGGCGCGGGGTTGCCTGAACTGCCATACGCAGATTCACGGGACGAACAACCCGAGCACGACGAATCCGACGCCGCAGTTCAACTTCCGCTGAGACGGAGAAGAACATGACAACGAGCCAGACACGGAAACAGTTCAGCATGAAGCTGCTGGCGGTGGCCCTCGCGGGCGCCTTCGGCAGCGCCCACGCGCAGGAAGCCGACATCACCGACCTCACCAAGCCCAGCAGCACGGTGGCGGTCGGCGGGGGGTTCGTCTCCGGCGACGAGAAGGACCGCTCGCTCTTCAGCCAGTACAACGGCCTGCGCGAGCACGATGCCTTCTTCCTCCTCGACTTCGACTTCCTGCGCCGCAACGACGCGACGGGGACGTGGATGTCGTTCTACGGCCGCAACCTGGGCCTCGATTCACGCGAGCTGCGTGCGCAATGGGATCGCCAGGGGGCGTGGAAGATCTTCGGCGAGTACTGGGAGCTCACGCGCCACTATCCGCGCACGATCAACAGCAGCCTCCAGGGCTCGACCAGCACCTCGCAAATCGTGACGCTGCTGCCAGCGGTGGGCACCGGGCAGGACCTCAACCTCCAGCTCGACCGCAAGCGCTCGACCGTGGGCGGCGAATGGTGGTTCGGCAAGAACTGGATGTTCGAGGCCTCGTTCATCAACGAGGACAAGGACGGGTCGCGCATCTTCGGCCGCGGCTTCACGTGCCCGTCGGGAGCCGCACCCTCGCCCATCTGCACCCCGATGGCGAGCGGCGTGAACCAGTGGGCCATCCTCATGCTGCCGGAGGCGGTCGACTCGCGCACGCAGCAGTGGGAAGCCAAGGTGAACTACCTGGGCGAGAAGCTCACCGTGCAGGCGGGCTATTGGGGCTCGTTCTACGACAACCACAACGGCGCCATGACGGCGACCATCAACGGCAACCTGAACAACCCGCTCGGCCACCCGATGGGGCAGGACGGCAGCATCCCGCTCACGGCGGGGCTGCGCAACATCCTGCAATTGCCCACGGCGCTGCCGCCCGACAACGAAGCGAACCAGTTCTACGTCTCGGGCACGTACGGCTTCTCGCCCACCACGCGCGCCACGTTCAAGTACGCGTATACGCGTGCCGAGCAGCACGACGACTTCGTTTCCAACGGCCTCACGAACGCGCCCGCGGGCGTCTCCAACTACGGCGGCCGCGTGGACACGAACCTCTTCCAGGCGGGCATCGTCTCGCGTCCCTGGTCGAAGCTCACGCTCAACGCGAACTACCGCTACGAGGACCGCGAGGACAAGTCCCCGCTCGCCCTCTACAACATCGAAGGCACGAACCGCTTCGTGAACGGCACCTACTCGCTCAAGAAGAACGCAGGCAAGCTCGAGGGCAGCTATCTCTTCCCCGGCGCCGTGCGCGGCACGCTGGGCGTGGATTACGAGCAGTTGAACCGCGGCCAGTTCGAGAGCCCCGAATGCCTGCAGCTCGAGAACGCGGACTGCATCGGCGACAGCATCGCGGGCATCACGGCGCTGCGCTCCGAAACCCGCGAGCTCACCTATCGCGGCGAGCTGCGCCGGTCGCTCTCCGAGGACATCACCGGCTGGATCGTGCTCTCGCACAGCGACCGCCAGGGCGATTCGTGGCTGAAGCCCGCGGCATTGCCCGCGACCGGAAGCATCCCCGTTTCCGACCAGGAGATCTTCAACCGCACCGGCATCTTCCCCATGATCTTCATGGACCGGAAGCGCGACAAGGTGAAGGCGCAGGCGGAATGGTCGCCGTCGGAGAAGCTCTCGCTGCAGTTCACGCTGGAGAACGGGCGCGACGATTATTCGGCGCCGACCACGAAGGGCCTGTCGACCACGGAGGTGAAGACCGCCGGCATCGACGCGACCTACGCGATCAACGACGCGTGGAAGGCCAGCGCCTACTACACCTTCAACGAGCAGGGTGTGAACGTGGCGCATTCCACCGGCTACATCATCAAGTACCGCGACCGCAACGAGACCATGGGCGTGAACGTGCGCGGCCGCGTCTCGCCCAAGTTCCAGATGGGTGCGGACCTCCTGTGGATCAACGACCGCAATATCTACGACCAGACGCTGGATGGATCGGCGAGCACGACGAACGTCCAGTTCTTCGCGCAATCCGGCGGGCTGCCGGACGTCGTGTGGCGCGACACGCGCCTCAACGTGTACGGCCTGTACGCGCTGCAGAAGAACGCCGACATCCGCGTGGACGTCATCTACGACAAGCAGAAGCTCGACGAGTGGACCTGGAACACCTTCGTCTATTCGGACAACACGACGGTCACCCTCAAGCCCGACCAGAACGTGACATTCGTAGGTGTGCGTTACGTCTACCGGTTCAAGTAGGTTGATCGGCATCAACGCCAGAATCCCGGCGGGCGCTACGGTTTGAGCATGGACTTCTTCCAGTGCGACGTAGCGATCGTCGGGGGTGGCGGGGCAGGGCTCCGCGCCGCCATCGCGGTAGCGGAGAGCGATCCCACGCTCAACGTGGCGCTCATCTCGAAGGTCTATCCCATGCGCAGCCACACCGTCGCGGCCGAGGGCGGCTCGGCGGGCGTGGTGCGTCCCGACGACAGCCTCGAGCATCACTTCGACGACACCGTCTCCGGCGGGGATTGGCTCTGCGACCAGGATGCCGTCGAATACTTCGTCGCGCACTGCACCGAGGAAATGGTGCAGCTCGAGCACTGGGGCTGCCCGTGGAGCCGCAAGCCCGACGGGCACGTGAACGTGCGGGCGTTCGGCGGCATGAAGATCGAGCGCACGTGGTTCGCCGCCGACATGACCGGCTTCCACATGCTGCACACGCTCTTCCAGACCTCGCTCAAGTACCCGAGCATCCGGCGCCTCGACGAGTACTTCTGCTGCCACCTCCTCGTGGAAGGCGGACGCGCGCAGGGCGTGGTCGCCATCGAGATCGCGACCGGCCGCTTCCGCCTGGTCCATGCGCGTGCGGTCGTCATCGCAACGGGGGGCGCCGGCCGGGTCTTCCGCCAGAACACCAACGGCGGCATCGTGACCGGCGACGGCATGGCGCTCGCCTACCGCCGCGGCGTGCCGCTGCGGGACATGGAATTCGTGCAATACCACCCCACGTGCATGCCGGGCACGGGCCTGCTTTTCACCGAGGGATGCCGCGGCGAAGGCGGCGTGATGGTGAACAAGGACGGCTACCGCTACCTGCAGGACTATGGCCTGGGGCCTGCGGATCCCTGGCCGCGCAAGAAGGCGATGGAGCTGGGACCGCGCGACCGCCTTTCGCAGGCCTTCTGGCACGAGTCGCGCAAGGGCCGCACCATCGAGGGCCCGCACGGCGATTACGTCCATCTCGATCTGCGGCGCCTCGGCGCGGCCAAGCTCGCCGAGCGGCTGCCGCAGATCTGCGAGCTCGCGCGCGAGTTCATGGGCATCGATCCGGCGCAAAGCCCGATCCCGGTGCGTCCCGCGGCGCACTACACGATGGGCGGCATTCCCACGGACGTGCACGCGGCCACCATGCTTCCCGGCCTCTTCGCGGCCGGTGAATGCGCTTCCAGCGGCATCCACGGCGCCAACCGCCTCGGGTCGAACTCGCTTGCCGAGCTGTGCGTGTTCGGCCGGGTGGCCGGTGAATCGGCGGCGCATTTCGCCAACGCAACGGAGCACGGCAGCGCCGTTGCCCTGAGCTGGCAGGCGCAGGACGCACGCGAAAAGGCGCTCGCGGTACGCAGCAGCCGGGGCACGGAGCGGCTGGGCGACATCCGCGATGCGATGGCCCACAGCATGGAGGAAGGGTGCGGCATCTACCGCACCACGGCGGGCATGCAGGATGCGGCGCACGAGATCGCGCAGCTGCGCGAGCGCGTGGGCTACGTGGGCCTCGGGGACACGGCCGAAGGGTGGAACACCGAATGGCTGGGCGCGCTCGAGCTCTCCTACCAGCTCGACGTGGCGCACGCGATGGTGCATTCCGCGCTCGCACGCCGGGAGTCGCGCGGCGCGCACCAGCGGCTCGATCCCGACTGTTGCGAACGCGACGATCGCCATTTCCTCAAGCACACGCTGGCCACCTATGCCGCGGGAAGCGAGCCGACCATCGGCTTCAGCGACGTCGTCATCACCCGCTCGCCGCCCGGCACGCGCGCCTACGGCGCCGCGGGCGAGGCCGCCGAGAAGGCACGAAAGGAAGAGCCCGGTGTCCTCCACGCCTGAGACCCGCACGATCGCGGTGGAGGTGCTGCGCTACCAGCCCGGGCACGCGTCCACGCCGTACGTCGAGCGCTTCGACGTCCCCTTCACCGACGACATGTCGGTCCTGCAGGGCCTGCAGCACATCAAGGACCGCCTCGACGGCTCGCTCACCTTCCGCTGGTCCTGCCGCATGGCGATCTGCGGCAGCTGCGGCATGATGATCGACGGCGTCCCGCGGCTTGCCTGCCATACGTTCCTGCGCGATTTCTGGCCCGGCCCGCTGCGCATCGAGGCGCTCGCGCACTTCCCGATCGAGCGCGACCTCGTCGTGGATGCGAGCGACTTCATCGCCAAGCTGCCGCGCATCAAGCCATGGCTGGAGCCGGCGGTGCCGTTGCGGGTGAGTGCGGGCGAGCACCTGCAGACGCCCACCCAGTTGTCCCGCTACGAGTCGTTCAGCCATTGCATCAACTGCCTGCTCTGCTACGCGGCGTGCCCCCAGTACGGGCTCGACAAGGCGTTCCTGGGCCCGGGCCTCACCGCGCTGCTGCACCGCTACAACAGCGATTCGCGCGACGCGGCAAAGGAAGAGCGCATGGAGCTCGTGAACTCGGAAGAGGGCGTGTGGGGCTGCACCGCGGTGGGTTACTGCTCGGAGGTTTGCCCCAAGCAGGTGGACCCGGCCAACGCGGTGAACCAGAACAAGACGGCGAGCGCGCTCTCGTGGCTCGTGCGGCTGTTGCCGGGCGGGGCATAGCGATGGCGGCGCGTCGTCCGTATGTGCGTTCCATGGACGGCTGGTGGCGCCGGGACCGCTTCTTCCTGAAATACATGGCGCGGGAGCTCACCGCATTCTTCGTGGCGGCTTACGCGCTCGTGCTGCTGGCGGGCGTGATTCGCCTCTCGCAGGGGCGCGAGGCCTTCGACGGCTGGCTGGAGGGGCTGCGCAGCGGCTGGTCCGTCGGGCTGCATCTCGTCCTGCTCGCCGTGTTCCTCTTCCATGCGTACAGCTGGTTCAGCATCATGCCGAAGACGATGCCGCCGCTGGTCGTTTCGGGGCGTCGCGTGCCCGCGTGGGCGATCACCACCGCAGGCCTGGCTTGTGCGGGCGTGGCATCGATCGCCTTGTTCCTTCTCTTCACCGGGCGGCCGCGATGAAGCGCTCGGGCCAACCGCCGTACTGGCTGCTGTTCGGCGCCGGCGGGATGCTCTCCGCGCTCGTGGGCGCGATGCTGGTGTTCCTCACCGGCATCGCGGCACCCCTTGGGCTCTTCGGCGCCGACACGGCATTCACGTACGAAAGGGCGGCCGCGTTCGCGCACGGGCCGCTCGGCAAGCTGGCCGTCGAGATGGTGATCGCGCTGTTCCTCTGGCACGGCGCGCACCGGATCTACCACACGCTGCACGACTTCGGCGTGCGGCTCAACGCATTCACCTGGCTCGCGTGCTACGGTGTGGCTCTCGCGGGAACGGTCACCGCGGCGGTCGCGCTGGCGGTCATCTAGCCGCAGGCTGCGGGCATGCGCTTGCGCGAGTGCGTCAACCTGCAGGACCGGTACGTCGTTACTAACCCATCACCAACAACGGAATACGCCATGAAAATCCTCAACACCGCATTGATCTTTGCCTTCGCCTCCGCCGTCGTCGTGCCTGCCTTCGCGGCGGACGACGCCGCTGCCGAGGCCCTGATGAAGAAGAGCGGCTGCTTCAAGTGCCACTCCGTCGACAAGAAGAAGGACGGGCCCTCGTACAAGGAAGTGGCCGCGAAGTTGAAGGGCAAGCCCGACGCGGAAGAGAAGGTCTACACGCACCTCACGACGCACCCGAAGGTGAAGGTCGAGGGGAAGGAAGAGACGCACGACAGCCTGAAGACCAAGGACGAGAAGGAAATCAGGAACGTCGTGGCCTACATCCTGTCGCGCTGATCACCGCGCAACGGCCGCGAGCCCCGCCGCCGCAACGGCCGCGGGGCTCGTGGCGTCAGGGCCGCCACGGCTTGTCGAGCGACGGCCCCCGCATCCGCTTGGTGATGACGAGCTTCTGGTAGAGGCCGGCGCAGTAGTTGGTCTTCTGGATGCCGACGTCGCAGCCGCGCGGCAGGAACTCCGCCACCTCGTGCGCCCAGAGGTCCATCGCGAAGGGCTCGAAGCTGCGCAGGATCCATTTCATGACCGGCCGCAGCGGATGCCAGGCCGCCGGGCTGTGATAGTCCACGACGACGAGCTGTCCCCCAGGCTTCAGCACCCGCAACGCCTCGGAGAGCGTGGCGCGACGCACGGTTTCGGGCATCTCGTGCAGCAGGAAGAAGAGCACCACGCGCTCGTAGCTCGCATCGTCGAAGCCGAGGTCGCTGGCATCGCGTTGCAGCAGCGTGACGGTTGCGTCCGTCTCGAGCTTGCGCTGCAGGTTGTCGAGCTGGATCGGCAGGACGTCCACGACGTCGAGGCTGCCGTGGGCGGCCGTTCGCGCCGCCAGCTGCGGCGTGAAGTCCCCGTACACGCACGCCACCTGCAGGGTGCGGCCGTGCAGGGGGGTGCCAAGCGCATCGAGTGCCGCATCGCGCAGCTTCGCGAAGTTGCCCCAGAGGATGAGGTTCACCAGCCATTGCCTCTCGAAGACCTGCACCGCTTTCGGATGCACGTAGGCCCACCAGTAGGTTTCGCGAAGGTATTGCGGAATGCCTGCGGCCTGCGGCATGGGAAACTCCCTTCTGCGCCGTCCAGTGTGGCGGCGCGCAACGGCGGGGGGATTGATTCGGGACAAACGGGAATAATCGTCGCCGGGCGCCGTTGGCCAGACAATCAGACCAAGGTGCTCTTCCATGCCGATTCGCCGTGCTTTGCTGCTGCTCCTCCTCTTCGCCGCGCTCCCCGCGCGCGCGTTCGATCCCACGGAGGAGGAGCTGATTCGCCTCGAGACCAGCAAGTGGGATCCCGCGAGCCTGCTGCATCCGCTCGAGCTGATGTCGCTTTTCTCCGACGACATGCTGTCCATCGACTACGGCACCGACCTCCAGGGCGGCGCCGAGCGCCGCAACTGGGCGCAGATCCTCGCCTTCGGCCAGCCGCCGAGCTGGAAGATGAAGCTCGACGGCTGGAAGGTCGTGCGTCCGACGGCCGACACGGTGATCCTGTCGTACCGGGTCGCGGGCATCAGCGTCGAGTGGAAGGGCTATGCGACCTCGGTGTGGGCGCGGCGCGACGGCAGGTGGAAGACCGTTTTCTACCAGGCTTCCACCGCGAAATAGGGCGTCCTGCAGCCCGCGCCGCGGTGTAGCCGGATAGCTGCAAGACAGCGAGCCCGTGTCCTGCATCGAGGGGCCTATGGCCGGGCCGAACGCGCGACAAGCGGACGGTGTCGGAAGTTCATCGATGCCTGTCCCCGGGCTCACCCTTCTGGAGGATCACACATGCACAGGAAACTCGCCATCGCAGCAGGCCTGCTGCTGTTCGGCGCGGCTGCCGGCGCGCACGCGGACTACTACGTCTATCGCGATGCGCCTGCATGGACGAACGAGAACTCGGAATGCTGGAATCCGCATGCCCGCCACTTCGAGCGCGTGCGTCCGGGCGACAACCAGCCCGACCTCGACTTCGGCCGTTGCCGCCCCATCGGCGGCGACAATTACTACTACTACGACCGCAGTGCCAGCGCCGGCGCCACGCGCGAGGAATGCTGGAATCCGCATGCCGGCCACTTCGAGGCCGTGCGGCCGGGCGAGCACCAGGGCGACCTCGACTATTCGCGCTGCCGCGTGCTGGCCGACGGCAACTTCGCCTACGGGCGGCCCTACTGGCCGCGCTGAGCGCGGGCGTTTGCAGGACAGCGGAGCCCCCGGGCTCCGTTTTTTTTGGTGCGGCTGAGCCGGGTCAACGCCCGGCCCTGTACCGTCATGTAGCCTGTCTTGCGCCCTGTGCCTTGCGCCTTGTGCCTTGCGTCTATGAGTGACGCCGCGACCTATGGACACCCTCTACGGATGCGATGCCTTCACGCCGAGCGATATCGCGCGGCGTGTCTCGGAGCTGGGCGTCGCGAAGACGCGCATACCGCTGCTGTCGCTGGTCATGCTGGGCATGCTCGCGGGCGCCTTCATCGGGCTGGGAGCCATCTTCAACGTGATCGTCCTGAGCGATGCTTCGATGCCGATCGCGGCGCGGCGCGTCGTGGGCGGGGTGGTGTTCTCGCTCGGCCTCTTCCTGGTGCTCGTCGCGGGCGCCGAGCTCTTCACCGGCAACAACCTCCTCGCCATGGCGTGGGCGGAGCGGAAGGTCTCGACCGGCGCGGTCCTGCGCAACTGGGTGATCGTGTGCACCGCCAATTTCGCGGGCGCCCTCGGCCTCGCGGTGCTGGTCTTCCTGTCGGGCCATCCGTCGAACGATGGCGGTGCCGTCGCGGCCACCTACATGAAGCTCGCGGCGGCGAAGACCGCGCTGCCGTGGACGCAGGCTTTCTTCAGCGGCGTGATGTGCAACGTGCTCGTATGCACCGCGGTGTGGGTGGCGCTCGCGGGGCACAGCGTCACCGACAAGCTGCTCGCCATCGTGCTGCCGATCGCGGCGTTCGTCGCCGCGGGCTTCGAGCACTCGATCGCCAACATGTACGTCATTCCCCTCGGCATGATGCTCGCGTGGGACGCGGGACAGCCCGTGCAGGTGGCGGGCCTGTGGCACAACCTCGTGCCCGTGATCGCGGGCAACCTGGTCGGAGGGAGCGTGCTGGTTGCGCTCGTCTATCACGTGATCTACGTGCGGCCGCGCAAGGTCCAGGCTCGCGCGAATGAAGCACCGGCCGCGCCCGGCCCGGCAGCGCCTATCGCCGGCGAGTGAGCCTCGGGGCGTCTGCAAGACACAGATGAACACAGATGAACACAGATAACTTCAGGTTGTCGTTTGCGGCGTGGAACCGGCTGCTTCCGATCGGTGGCTAGCCAGTCACGAACGAACACCTTGAAAGCTTTTATCTGTGTTCATCTGTGTTCATCTGTGTCGAATGCTTTTTGACCGAGA
>DATMJE010000403.1:0-2455 GCA_035553995.1 Usitatibacter sp.
TGGGGGCGCAGGTACTCGCGCAGGATGAAGGAATTTTGCAGCTTCACTCGGGCGCGCTCCGCCGGGTCGGTCAGGGGATGGTGCTCGCGCGCGGGTGGCCGGGTTTGCGGTGCGTCAAGTGTCGGCTCAAATTGTATACAGCGCTGGCGCTGTCACCACCGCTACTTTGCTCGGGCGTCGAGGGGGGTACCTGCGTCGAGCGGGCGTTTGACGATGCCGGACGCGTTCGAAGACGATGGCAGCACTTGAGCGGGGAGTTAAAAGGCAACCACCGCATTGACGCGGTGGGATGCAAAAACCTTCACTTGGCCGGTGCCATGGGCGGGCAACCACCTCATCGCCGCTCGAGCAGGTACGCCCCCTCGACGCCCGCGCTGCGCACCGTCTGCCGACGGCTTTTGACAGGTCCGACGCTCTTTTCCTCTCGTATCGCGTCCCCCGCATCCTCCATAGCTGCCAGCTCGACTTTTTGATGCAATAGCCCGCTGTTGAATGACGTGCAGGTCGAACGCGATGACAACCCGACGAGGAAAGGGCGCGAAAGCGAGGCCGGCGTCGAGCGCGAGAGCGATCGATAGCGGAGAGGGCCGCGTTGAGCGCGGAAGCGCTCTACAGCGGCGTGCTGAATAGCAGGTCGCGGCGCGACTTACGCCTGGACGTTGGCGAGGGGCGTCCGTTATTCGAGCGGTCCCCGAGGTGGTTGCCCGCCCATGGCACCGGCCGAATGAAGGTGTTTGCTCGCAACCGCGTCAATGCGGTGGTTGCCGTTTACCGCCTTGACCAAGTGCTGCAGGATGCTTCTGCCCTCTCAAACACCGTCAAGGACCGCTCGAAAACGGACCCCCTCGCCAACGTCTTGTGGAGTCCTCGAAGGCACCAGCCGAAGAGAATGAGCCACCGCGATCGCCTCCCGCCGCGTCGGAATCTCGACGTACTGCACCCGCGCCCACCTCTCCGCGAAATTCGAATACCACGGCGACAGCACATTCCCCGACTGCCCGGTGCTCTGCATGAAGCGCGAGCGGTCGAGGTCGGAGAGGTCGTAGATCGCGCGCAGGCTGCCGGAATGCTTGTTGGCGAAGGGGCGCACCTCGTCGCGGACGTGGATGTGCCCGACGTTCACGCTGTGGCTGTCGCCGGCGGTCTCGGGTGAGACGTTGAAGAGGGAGCTCACCACCGGGAAGAAGCCGAACGGCCGGTGATCGCTCGCGGCCACGTGTGCCGCGCCCCAGCGCCACCCGGAGGGCGCCCCGAAGCGCTTCTCGAGATCGAGCGCCGCCACGTCGAACGCGCGCGACTCCAACAGCGCGCAATCCTCCACCGGCTGCGTGCGGACATCGTCGCACCAGCGGCCCTCGCCGTTCTCGTTGCGCAGCACCGCCATCATGAACGTCGCCCGCTGGTCCCACGCCTCGTTGAAGAGGTCGTCCAGCTCGTCGGCATAGACCATGCGCGTGAGCTCGCGATACCACGCGGTGAAGACGAGCGGCGCGGCTGCATCCATGCGCATGCGGCCATCCCATCCCGGCAGCATCGCCTGCGCCTTGCGGCCGAGGTCCGTGCGGGGCTGCGCCGCGCGGGCGATCGGCAGGATATTGCGCGCGAGGTGCGAGAGGTCGTCCGCCTGGATGCGCGCGAACGAATCGAGCGAATGCCGCGGCTGCCGGTCGAGGAGCTCGTTGATCCGGTCCGCGCGGTATGGCGCGTACCAGTCCACCGAGATGAAATGCGGGTATCCGGGCGGCGTGATGCGATGGTTCGCGGTCACGATGCGCCCCTCGGGCGGGTCGAAGACGGCGGGCATTTCCTCGTACGGGATGAACCCGGTCCAGTCGTACTTCGCATCCCACCCGGGGACGGGCACGCGGCCCATGGCCTCGTTGTCCGGCCTGCGGATCGGAAACCGCGCCGGCGCCACGAAGCCGATGTGCCCTTCGGTATCGGCGAAGACCACGTTGTGCTGCGGCGCGTGGAAGTCGCGGCCCGCGGCGTAGAGCTCGCGGCCGTTGCGCGCGCGGTTCATCTCGAAGCCCGCGCGCAGCGTGGCGTTGTCCTCGGTGAGCGCGGCCCACTGCAACGCGAGGACATATCCCGGCGGCGTGGCCTGCCCCACGCCCTTCACCGCGTCCGAAAGCACCGGTCCGTGCCGCGAGGAACGGATGCGCACGCGGCGCTCCTCGCTGCCGACGCGAATCGTTTCCTCGTGCACGTCGAACTTCGCCGGCCCCGACGGCGTGAGGTAGCTGTCGGGATCGCCCGGCACGAGGCGCTCGACGAAGAGGTCCTGCGTATCGCCGTTGGTGGTCGTCATCGACCACGCGACGCCGTCCGTGCGTCCCAGCACCACGAAGGGAATGCCGGGCAGCGTGCCGCCGACCACGTTTCCCCGTGGCGTCGCGATATGCGCGAGATACCAGAGCGCGGGCGCCTGCAGGCCCAGGTGCGGGTCGTTCGC
>DATMJE010000404.1:0-2825 GCA_035553995.1 Usitatibacter sp.
CGCTCGTGCGCGCTCGGGCTGCTGCGCGAGGTCGGGATCCCGGCTCCGGAGCTGCGCTTCGGACACTATCCGCACTAGTTCTCGGGCGGCATGCGCCAGCGCGTGGTGATCGCCCTGGCGCTCTGCGCCAACCCGCGCCTCATCATCGCCGACGAGCCCACCACCGCGCTCGACGTCTCCATCCAGGCGCAGATCATCACGCTGCTGAAGCGCCTCGGGCGCGAGCACGGCACCGCGGTGATGCTGGTCACGCACGACATGGGCGTCATCGCCGAGACGGCCGATCGCGTCGCGGTCATGTATGCCGGCCGGATCGTCGAGATCGGCCCCGTGCAGCAGGTCATCCACGATCCGCAGCACCCGTACACCGCCGGCCTCATGGGCTCGATTCCCGCGGTAGGGCAGGAAACCGAGCGCCTGCCGCAGATCGAAGGCTCGATGCCGCGGCTCACCGCCATCCCGCGCGGCTGCCCTTTCAACCCGCGCTGCCCGCGGGTCTTCGACCGCTGCCGCAGCGAGCGCCCGGATCTCCTGCCGGCCAACAAGACGCTCGCGGCATGCTGGCTGCATGCGCCGGAGCGCCGCGCCCCGGCCGCGGGCAACGACTGGAGCGAGGGAGCGGTGCATGCCTGAGGGGGCGAATCCCGGCGCGGAGCCGCAGAAGGCCGCTCCCGCCTCCGTGCCGTTGCTGGAGGTGCGCGATCTTGCGAAGGACTTCGACGTCTCGCGGCCGTGGCTGAACCGCGTGCTCGAGCGTGCGCCGCGCCAGTTGCTGCGCGCGGTCGACGGCGTGAGCTTCGGCATCGCGCGCGGCGAGACGCTCTCGCTGGTGGGCGAATCGGGCTGCGGCAAATCCACGGTCGCGCGCCTCATCTGCGGGCTTTATGCGCCCACGCACGGCTCCATTCGCTTCGATGGCGTGGACCTCGCCACCATCACGCGGCGCACCGACATGCTCGCGATGCGGCGGCGCTTCCAGATGATCTTCCAGGACCCGTACGCGAGCCTCAACCCGCGCTGGCGCGTGGAGCGCATCGTGGCCGAGCCGATCCGCTCCCACGGCCTCATCGCCACCGAGCGCGGCATCCGCGAGGCGGTGGCGAAGCTGCTTTCGGACGTGGGCCTCTCCCCGCAGGATGCGGAGAAGTACCCGCACGAGTTCTCCGGGGGCCAGCGGCAGCGCATCTCGATCGCGCGCGCCCTGTCCTCGAACCCGGAGTTCCTCGTCTGCGACGAGCCCACCAGCGCGCTCGATGTCTCGGTGCAGGCGCAGATCCTCAACCTCATGAAGGACCTGCAGCGCGAGCACGGCCTCACCTACCTCTTCATCTCGCACAACCTCGCGGTCGTCTCGCACATCTCGAACCGCGTGGGCGTGATGTACCTCGGGCGCATCGTGGAGATCGCGGATACGCGCACGCTCTTCCGCCGTCCGCTGCACCCCTACACGCGCATGCTGGAGAGCGCGATCCCGGACATCACGATGTCGGGCAAGGCGCGCACGCCGGTCGCGGGCGAGGTGCCGAACCCGCTCGATCCGCCCCCGGGATGCACGTTCAATCCGCGCTGTCCCTACGCGCGCGAAAAGTGCCGCGTGGAGCGGCCGGAGCTGCTGCCCTTCGACGGCGCGCGCGTGGCTTGCCACGGCGTGCACGAGGGCTGGGTGCCGGTAGAGGCGGCCCGGGGAGAGCCCCCGGGCCTGCCGGCCACCCCCTAGGAATTAATTACTGGCCTTTCAGCTGGGCGCGGATCTCGCCGCCCTTGTGGGCCTCGCTGTGCACGTTCACGTAAGTCTTGCCGGCCTTGTAGGCTTCGTACTGCGCATCCGTGAGCTTGGCGCCCTCGGCGGCGACGAACTCGTTGTCGCCCTTCTTCACCAGCGGCACCAGGACGGGGCCATTCGCACCCGCGGCGCCCTCGTGGATATGCGCGGCGGTCGGCGTCATGCCGCTCACCTTGATGTCCACCTTCACCGTCTTGTCGGAATTGACGGCGACGGTGCCCATGCCCGAAGCCGCGCTCTGCACCGGCGGCACCTCGTTGGAGCCGGTCAGGCTGACCTTCTCGCCGCCGCCGCCGCTCATTGAAGCACCCATCTTGTTCATGGTTTCGCAACCGGCCAGTGCCGCAACCAGCGCTGCCGCGACGAGCGCGGCGTTCAATTTCTTGTTCATGAGACCTCCGATGTTGTTTAGGGATTGATGGCCGGGTACGCCTCTCGGTTCGCCCGGGTCCCGCCTGCGTCAACAAGCCCGGCGAGGGCGCCATTCCCGCGCTACCGGCCGTGGCATCCTTTGGATAGCCGGGGAAACGACGTGCATTCTGGCATATCATGGCGCAGCCCCGAATTCCCTGCACCGGATCGAACCAGCCTGGTGATTCGCCGCATCGCCGCATTCGCCGCCCTCCTCCTCGCCGCACGTGCGGCGCTCGCGGTGGAGGAAGTGCCTTTCATCACCACGCCGGACAACGTGACCGTCGCCATGCTCGAGCTGGCGAAGGTCGGTCCGCGCGACTTCGTGATCGACCTGGGCTCGGGCGACGGGCGCATCGTGATCACCGCCGCACGGCGCTTCGGCGCACGCGGCCTCGGCGTCGAGATCGTCCCCGAGCTGGTCGAGCGCAGCCGCGCCGCGGCCCAGCGCGCCGGTGTCGCCGACCGCGCGCATTTCCGCGAGCTCGACCTCTTCAAGGCGGACCTGTCGCCCGCGAGCGTGATCACGATGTACCTGCTGCCCGACGTGAACCTGCAGCTGCGCCCGAAGCTGCTGCGGTTGCGGCCCGGCACGCGCATCGTCTCCCACGACTGGGACATGGGCGAGTGG
>DATMJE010000405.1:0-7305 GCA_035553995.1 Usitatibacter sp.
GCTGAATACAACAAGGGCGGCCGCAACGCCGCCACGATGAAGATGAAGCTGAAGAACCTCCTCAGCGGCTCGAACACGGAAACCGTGTACAAGGCCGACGAGCGGTTCGAGCTGCTCATGCTGGAAAAGAAGGAAGTGACCTTCTCGTACTTCGCCGATCCCCTGTATGTGTTCATGGACAGCGAATACAACCAGATCGACATCGAGAAGGACAACCTCGGCGACGCGGTGAACTACATCGAGGACGGCATGACCGGCGAGGCGCTCTTCTACGAAGGCCGCGCCATCTCCTTCGAGATGCCGACCACGATCGTGCGCGAAGTCGTGTACACGGAACCGGCGGTGCGCGGCGATACGTCGGGCAAGGTGCTCAAGCCCGCCAAGCTCTCCACCGGATGGGAAGTGCAGGTGCCGGCGTTCTGCGAGACCGGCGACCGCATCGAGATCGATACCCGCACCAACGAGTACAAGCGCCGCGTCGCGGCGTAAGCGGGGAATCCGATCGCAAAGGCCGCCTCCGGGCGGCTTTTTTGTTGACCGCGTTCAGGCGTCGCCTAGGGATTCATGACCTTGACGCTGCAGCCCTGGAAATCTGCCACATTCCGGGTGGCGATGGATGCTTGAACCGACCGCGCGATCGCCGCGATCTGCGCATCGAACTGCGTCGTTCGGAGGCGATTCGTGCGTATTCAATCGCCGCGTCAAGGATCTCCACTTGCGTGACGCTGGTCACGTGCAGGAGCGTGTCCTTGTTCCTGGGCGTCGTCATTCCCGCTTGCCCGCCCGGTAGGCCTCCAGCTCCTCGCGGCCCGTGCGCGCGAGCTCCTGCAGCTTCTTCTCCCACGCCTTGAACGGCTCGCGCAACGCCGCGGCGATGGCCTCCGCCACGACGAGGTTGCGATACCACTTCGCGTTCGCCGGCACGACGATCCATGGGGCATGGCGGGCGGCGGTGCGCGAGATCGCGTCTTCGTAGGCCTCGGTGTATTCGTCCCAGTGGCGGCGCTCCTTCCAGTCCTCGACGTTGAGCTTCCACGCCGTGAGCGGATCGCGCTCGCGCTCGACCAGGCGCTTCTCCTGCTCCTCGCGGCTGATGTGGAGGAAGAACTTGACGATGAGCGTGCCGTGGCTCGCGAGCAGCGTCTCGAAGTCCGCGATGTGCTCGAAGCGGCGCTTCCACAGCTTCTTCGGCACCAGCTCGTGCACGCGCGCGACCAGCACGTCCTCGTAGTGGGAGCGGTTGAAGATCGCGAACTCGCCCAGCCGCGGCGCATGGCGATGCACGCGCCAGAGGAAGTCGTGCTGGCGTTCCTCGAGCGTCGGCACGCCGAACGAGGTGACCGATACGCCGCGCGGATTGAGCTGCCCGGCCACGTTCTTGATCGCGCCGTCCTTGCCCGCGCCGTCGCGGCCCTGCAGCACGACGAGCATCGCGTTCATGCGCGCGCCCCACATCGATTCCTGCGCGCGGAAGATCTCCTTCGCGACCGCGTCGAAGCGCTTCGCCGCGCGCGCCTCGGTCATGCGCGCGGGGGGGTCGGCCGACAGCGATTCCAGGCGGACCTTGCGGCCCGGCTCGTCGAAGCGGGTTTTCATCGCGACCTCGCGCGCACGCGGCGGCATGGAGACATGCGGAATGACGGGGGAAAAACGCCTCGCGCATTCTGCGCGTATTCTCGCGTTTTGTTTTTCGCCCGATCGCCATGCTCAAACGTCCCGCCTGGTCCGCCGGCAGAGTCGTCGTGCTGGAGCACGTGTCGAAGATCCTCCGCGACAACCCGCTCGGCGATCCGGCGACGCGTCCGCTCGCCGTGTGGCTCCCGCCGCAATACGACGAGGGCGGCACGCGCAATCGCGGCAAGCGCTTTCCGGTGCTCTACGACCTGGTGGGGTTCATGGGCTCGGGGCTCGCGCACGTGGCGTGGAAGAACTTCAGCGAGAACCTCCCGGAACGCCTCGCGCGCCTCATCCACGAGCAGCGCATGGGACCCGCGATCGTGGTGCTGCCCGATTGCTTCACGGCGCTCGGCGGCAACCAGTACGTGAACTCGTCGGCCATCGGCAACTACGCCGATTACATCACGCGCGAGATCGTGCCCTGCATCGATCGCGAGTTCCGCACGCTCGCCTCGCGCGACCATCGCGGCTGCTTCGGCAAGTCGTCGGGCGGCTATGGCGCGATCATCCACGGCATGAAATATCCGCAGACGTGGGGCGCCATCGCGGACCATTCGGGCGACGCGTACTTCGACTTCGTCTACTGGCACGACTGGCCCAACACGCTGAACGAGCTCGCCAGGTACCGCGCGAAGCCGGCGAAGCCCGGCGCCATGGACGTGCGCAGGATGGAGCGCGGCGCGGATAGCGGGCGCGACGACGGACGCGTGCGCCGCTTCCTCGACGCGGTGTGGTCCAGGCCCAAGCTCACGATGGGCGAGGGCCACGCCATCATGAACCTGTGCATGGCCGCGACGTACGATCCGGATCCCCGCGCGCCCAACGGCTTCCGCCTGCCGTTCAACCTCGAGACGGGCGAGGTGCTGCCGGAGCGCTGGAAACGGTGGCAGGCGAACGATCCGGTGAACCTCGTCACGAAGTACCGCAAGAACCTCGCTTCACTGCGCGGCATCTACATCGACTGCGGCTCGCGCGACCAGTACCACATCCACTACGGCACGCGCATCCTCTCCAAGCGCCTCGCGCAGGCGCGCATCCGGCACACGTACGAGGAATTCGACGATACGCACTCCGACATCGACTACCGCATGGATACGTCGCTGCCATTCCTCTATCGCGCGTTGAGGTGATCAGCTCTTCGGCGTGAGCACCGCCACGATCCCGTCGAAGAATCCGCCATTGGGCTTGAACGCGATCCCCGCGATCTGGCCGTGGTCGTTCATCGCGAACACCGAGAAGCTCGCCCAGCCGGTCGCGCGCAGGTCGGGCAGGTCCAGCAGGCTGATGAGCTTGCCGTCCTGCCACAGGAAGGGCTTGCCGGTATGCAGGTTGTTGCCGGCGATGTCGCCACGCTGGTTCAGGGCGTGCGGCGCGAGGGCCTCGCCCAGCACCTGCATGCCGCCCTCGACCTGCCAGCGCACCATCATCACGCGGTTGTCGGAGGTCTCGGCGGTGCCCACGATGTCGCCGCGATCGTTCACCATGAAGGCGAAGCTGTTGTGGCCGCCGAGGCCGCCCAGGTCGCGCGGCGCGCCGTTCTTCCACACCATCGCGTGGTTGTCGGAGCTGAAGTTCAGGATCGCGGAGCCGACCACGATGCCGTGATCGTTCGCGTCGCCTGCGGTGCTGGAACGGAATCCCGCGGGGATGCCCAGGTCGTGCAGGACGCCGTCGCGGAAGAACATCGCGTGCTCGGCACGGAAGTTGAAGATGCCGCTCGGGAAGAAGCTGCCCGCGATGGTGCCGTCATGGCTGATGCGGCTCACGCGGCCGGCGAATGGCAGCGGGGTGGGGCGCCCGTCCTGCCACATGAAGGGCTGCACGCCGACCTCGCCGATCATGGTGCCGGCGTCGTTCATCGCTTCCACGAGGCTCGAGCCGGGGAGCGTGGTGCCGAGGTCGATCAACTTGCCGCGTTGCCAGAGCACCGCGTGCTGCGTGAGGTTGGGAAAGCCCGTCACGAACGAAGCGCCCGCGACGTCGCCGTGATTGTTGATGGCGCGCGCGGTACCGCTCAGGCCTGCGAGCTGCGGCAGTACCTGGATGGTGTATCCGGGTGTCCTGTCGGCGTGGGCGGTACCGGCGATGACCCAGAGAATGAGGACTGCCCAACGCGCGAGGGCGCGCGCGAAATTCGCATTCCGCCTCATTTTGTCGCTCCGTCTTCGTGTGCAGGGAGCGTCTTTTTTGGCGCGCGCAGATGACGCGTTCTCGCTGCCGGAGCCGTCCGACGGAACTACTTCCGGCGCTTCCTGCGCCAGACGGAGGGTGGCTTGCCGAAGACGCGCTTGAACGCGTGCGAGAACGCGTTGGCCGACTCGTAGCCGGCGTTGTGCGCGATCGAGGCGATGGGCCGGGTGGTGGTGATGAGGTATTCGGCCGCGAGCTGCAGCCTCCAGCGCGTGAGGAAGGCGAAGATCGGCTCGCCCATCACGAGCGCGAAGCGCTCCGCGAGCGCACTGCGCGAAAGCCCGACCTGGCGTCCCAGCTTCGCCACCGTCCAGGATTCCCCGGGCCTGCCATGCACGAGCGCGAGCGCGCGGCCCACATAGCGGTCGTTCAGGCCCGCGAGCCACCCTGTGCCGCTGGGCGTGGACTGGATGAAGCGCGCGAGCGCCTCCACGAGCACGATTTCCGCGAGCTTTCCGCGCGTGGCCGCGGCGCCGGGATAAGGCGCGTCACTCGACGACAGCACGAGGCCGAGCGCATCGCCGAGCCATTCGATCGCGGGCGCCCCGCTGACATCCGCCACCACCATGCGCGGCAGCGCCTCCACGAGCGTGCGGGCGAGATGCCGTTCGCAAGCGAACGAGAAGGAGATCCAGCGCGTGGCCGGTCCGTCGCCGCCCACGCGTACGGGCGGAAGGTCGCCCACGAGGTTCGACTTCACGAGCGCGGAGAAGGAAACCGCGGGCGCATCGAGCGCGCTGCCGATGAGGTGCGCATCGCTGTACGGCAGGAATGCGAAGTCGCCCGATCGCAGCGTGGCTTCCTGCGATGCGGTCCTCAGCTCGCACTCGCCATCCAGCACCAGGTGCGCGCGCATCACCGCCTCGCTGCCCGGCACCGACACGCACCACGGCTCGTGCGCCGTGGCATCGAGGGTCACGTTCGCATTCAGCCGCGCGAGGCGCAGGACTTCCGAAAGGGCGTCCATTGGGGCACGTCATTTCCGCGCTGGGAAATTGGATTCCCGCCTTCGCGGGAATGACGGTCGCAGGTTGGATTCCCGCCTTCGCGGGAATGACTGGGCGTCAAGTCAGTGGAAGTGCGCGGCCTGCGTATCCGCTTCCTCGGGCAGCTCCGCGTGCACGATCTCGCCCTCGGTGTTGGCGAAGAGCGGCGCGCCGCAGTCCTCGCAGTATTCGGGCGTGAAGGTGCCCGAGAGCTTCTTCACCTCGGTCACGCCGCATTCCGTGAGCTGGGCCAGCACCTCGTCGAGCGGGCCCGGGCGCGCGGTCTCGTCCTCGCGGCCGTAGAGCGGCCACACGACGCCGTGCGCCACCTCGGTATCCTCGCCCGCGGAGAAGGCCACGCGATACTCGTCCACGCGTTCCTCGCCGAAGCCCGCGACGACCGCGTGCAGCTCGGCCGCCTTCATCTTGAGCGCGTTCTCGAGGAAGGCCACGGCGGCGCGAATGCCGAAGGGGCGCACGCGGCGATCCGACTCGCGGCAGTTCACGTAATAGGCGTCCGGCAGCAGGCACTCGAAGACGCAGCCCGGCAGCAGCTTCGCGAGCGTGGGGCGCGCCTGCGAGATCCATTGCTCGAGGCTGCCGGCACGGCCCGCATGCCCCGAGGCGTCCTCCTGCCAGCGGAAGAGCGCCCGTCCGCGCGGGACGGCGGCGCACGCCACCACGAAGCGCGTATCGGCGAGCAGGTGCGCCGTTTCCGGCAATCGCGCCAGCTCGATGCGCGGCGGCTCGTCGGCGACGGCGGCATCGGCCAGGCGTGCGGTCAGCCGGCGCAGCTCCGAGAAATGGCGCGGAAGCTGGTCGATCGAATAGAGGTACGGCACCACCGTCACGCGCGCATCCTGCGCCAGCACGTGCGCCTGGAGCTGCACCGTGAGCGTCTGCGCCTCCGCGCGCGGGATCGACCCCGAGGGGATGGCGTACTTGGACCACGCCACGATCGGTGCCGCGATGAGGAGCGCCTGCGACGTGCTGTCGTCCTTCGTCACCAGCACCGACTCGCTCTCGTTCTCGACCAGCTCGATCAGCGTGTCGTACGCACCCAGGTTGGTCTGGTACAGGTGGTCGAGCGCGCCGTCGATGGGCGCGTCGTTGCCGTTCTCGAGGAGCTTGGCCACCAGCGCGGACATCTCGGCCTCCCAGAAGCGGTCCTCGGTAAGGCTTCCCGAGGCGTTGAGCCCGAGCGACAGCGCGATAAGGCGCTCGGCGTCCCGGGTGAGGCGGGGAGGGGATTTGGCGCGGGTGCGGGCCATGCGGAAGCTTTCGGCGGTGGGTCTATCATTTTACGCCATCCGGATTACCGGCCGCCTCGCATACAATCGGCGGCATCCCTGCCGCTTTCGAGCCGTTCCGGAAAGAATCCGTTGAGCCAGCCCTCCGACATGACCGCGTTCGTGCGCACCGTCGAGCGGGGCGGATTCTCGCTCGCCGCGCGCGAGCTGGGCCTCACGCCGTCGGCGGTCTCGAAGCTGGTGACGCGCCTCGAGGACCGCCTCGGCGTGCGCCTTCTCAACCGCACCACGCGCAAGCTCGCCCTCACGCCCGAGGGCGAAGCCTATTTCCACCGCAGCCAGCGCATCATCGCCGACATCGTCGAGGCCGAGAACGAGGTCGCCCGGTTCCGCGCCAAGCCGAGGGGGGCGTTGCGCATCAACGTGGGCACCGCTTTCGGCATGCACCAGCTCTCGCCCGCGCTGCCGGCGTTCCTCGCGCGCTATCCCGAGATGCAGGTGGAGCTCACCATCACCGACCGTGTCGTGGACCTGCTGGACGAGGGTGCGGACCTGGGCATCCGGCTGGGCAGCCTGGTCGATTCGTCGCTCGTCGCGCGGCGCATCTGCGACCTGGAGCGCGTGATCTGCGCATCGCCCGCGTACCTGAAGCGCCACGGCACGCCGCGCCATCCCGAAGAGCTGCTGCGCCACAACTGCCTTTCGGTCGCCTACGCGCCGAACCTGCGCCGCTGGCCGTTCATGACCGCGGAGGGCGTGCGCGCCATCGAGGTCGCCGGCAACGTGAGCGCCAACAACGCGGACACGCTGCTGCAGCTCGCGTGCATGGGCGTGGGCATCATCCGCCTTTCGGACGCGATCGTCGGTGCCGCGATCGGCGACGGGCGCCTCGTGCCGCTGCTGGAGGAGGTGCACCACCGCGAGCCGTTGCCGCTGCATGCCGTCTACCCGCACGGCCGCCATCGCTCGCCGCGGGTCGCCGCGATGGTCGACTTCCTCGTCGAACGTTTCGCCGACGCGCCGTGGCGTAACGAGCCGCGCCGCCGCAAGGCGCTCGCCTGAATGTTCGCGCCGGCCATCGCCTTCGTCGACCTCGAGACCACCGGCACCGTCGCCACGCGCGACCGCATCACCGAGATCGGCATCGTGCGCGTGCACGACGGCGAGCTGGTCGAGGAATGGTCGACATTGGTGAACCCGGG
>DATMJE010000406.1:0-7524 GCA_035553995.1 Usitatibacter sp.
TCGGTGAGCACCCTCGTGGTCTCCTGGAAGGAGGCCGCGGAGATGAACGAGTCGGTCGACAACGACGCCTTGGTGATGCCGAGCAGCATGTACTCGAACACGCCCGGCTTCTTGCCAGCGGCGATGACGCGGTCGTTCTCGTCGAGAACCTCGGCACGCTCGACCTGCTCTCCGGTGATGAAGCGCGACTCGCCCGGGTCGACGATCGACACGCGGCGCAGCATCTGGCGCACGATCACCTCGATGTGCTTGTCGTTGATCTTCACGCCCTGCAGCCGGTAGACGTCCTGCACTTCGTTGCAGATGTAGCGCGCGAGCGCCTCGACGCCCAGCAGGCGCAGGATGTCGTGCGGATCCGCCGGGCCGTCGACGATCATCTCGCCCTTGTTGACCACCTGGCCGTCGTGCACGGTGATGTGCTTGTCCTTCGGGATCAGGTACTCGTGGGCGGCGCCGTCGAAGTCCGTGATGATGAGGCGCTGCTTGCCCTTCGTGTCCTTGCCGAACGACACCGTGCCGGTGATCTCCGCGAGCAGGCCCGCATCCTTCGGCGAGCGTGCCTCGAAGAGCTCCGCCACGCGCGGCAGGCCGCCCGTGATGTCGCGCGTCTTGGACGATTCCTGCGGGATGCGCGCGAGCACGTCGCCCACGTTCACCTGCTGGCCGTTCTTCACGGTGATGATGGCGCCGATCTGGAACGTGTAGTTCACCGGCGTGTCGCCCGTGCCGGTGGTGAGCTTCACGTCCTTGCCCGTGGGCCCGATCAGCTTCACCGCCGGGCGCAGGCCCTTGGTGGCCGAGGTGCCGCGCCGCTTCGGGTCGATCACGACCAGGCTGGACAAGCCCGTGGTCTCGTCGATCTGCTTGGCGACGGTGACGCCCTCTTCCACGTTCTCGAAGCGGATCTCGCCCGCGTACTCCGTGATGATCGGGCGGGTGAGCGGGTCCCAGTTCGCGAGCGGCTGGCCGGCCTTCACGCGCGCGCCGTCCTCGATCGTGAGCGTGGCGCCGTACGGCACCTTGTGGCGCTCGCGCTCGCGGCCGTTGTCGTCCGAGATGGCAATCTCGCCGTTGCGGGAGATCGCGATGATCTCGCCGCGGGCGTTGGTCACGTGGCGCAGCGTGTTCACGAACTTGGCGACGCCGTTCGACTTGGCCTCGACCGAGCTCGCCACGGCGGTCCGCGAAGCGGCGCCGCCGATGTGGAACGTACGCATCGTGAGCTGCGTGCCCGGCTCGCCGATCGACTGCGCGGCGATGACGCCCACCGCCTCGCCCACGTTCACGAGCGAGCCGCGGCCGAGGTCGCGTCCATAGCACTTGGAGCACAGGCCGTAACGCGTGTCGCAGGTGAGCGGCGTGCGCACCTTGACCTCGTCGATGCCTGCCGCCTCGATGCGCTCGACCGCACCCTCGTCGAGGAGCGCGCCCGCGGGCACGATGGTCTGCTGGCTCTCGGCGTTGATGATGTCGTTGGCGGTGACGCGGCCGAGGATGCGCTCGCGCAGCGCCTCCACGACCTCGCCGCCTTCGACGAGCGCCTTCATGGCCATGCCCTGCTGGGTGCCGCAATCGTCCTCGATCACCACGAGATCCTGCGTCACGTCCACCAGGCGGCGCGTGAGGTAGCCCGAGTTCGCCGTCTTCAACGCGGTGTCCGCAAGGCCCTTACGCGCGCCGTGCGTCGAGATGAAGTACTGCAGCACGTTCAGCCCTTCGCGGAAGTTGGCCGTGATCGGCGTCTCGATGATCGAGCCGTCGGGCTTGGCCATCAGGCCGCGCATGCCGGCGAGCTGGCGGATCTGGGCGGCCGAACCGCGCGCGCCCGAGTCCGCCATCATGTAGATCGCGTTGAACGATTCCTGGTTGACTTCCTTGCCCTTGCGGTCGGTGACGCGCTGGTTGCCCAGCTGGTCCATCATCGCCTTGGCGATCTGGTCGCCGGCGCGGCCCCAGATGTCCACCACCTTGTTGTAGCGCTCGCCCTGGGTCACGAGGCCCGAGGTGTACTGGCGCTCGATCTCCTTCACCTCGCGCTCGCTCTCGTCGATGATCGACTTCTTCTGCTCGGGAATGAGCAGGTCGTCGACGCAGATCGACAGGCCCGCGCGCGTGGCGAACGAGAAGCCGGTGTACATCAGCTTGTCGGCGAAGATCACCGTCTCGCGGATGCCGCAGCGGCGGAAGGCCTCGTTGATGAGCTTCGAGATTTCCTTCTTCTTGAGCGGCTTGTTGATGAGCGCGAACGACAGGCCCGCCGGCAGGATCTCCGACAGCAGCGCACGGCCGACCGTGGTCTCGTAGCGCTTCACCACGTCCTCGATCGAGCCGTCCTCGTTGCGGCGCGCTTCCTTGATGCGCACCGTGATCTTCGCGTGCAGCTCCACGCCGCCCGACTCGTAGGCGCGCGAGACTTCCGTCACGTTCATGAACAGCGAGCCCTCGCCGCGCGCGTTGATGCGCTCGCGGGTGGCGTAGTACAGGCCCAGCACGATGTCCTGCGACGGGACGATGACCGGCTCGCCGTGCGCCGTGTGCAGCACGTTGTTCGACGAGAGCATCAGCGTGCGCGCTTCCATCTGCGCCTCGAGCGAGATGGGCACGTGGACCGCCATCTGGTCGCCGTCGAAGTCGGCGTTGAACGCCGCGCACACCAGCGGGTGCAGCTGGATCGCCTTGCCCTCGATCAGCACCGGCTCGAACGCCTGGATGCCGAGGCGGTGGAGCGTGGGCGCGCGGTTGAGCAGCACCGGGTGCTCGCGGATCACGTCCTCGAGGATGTCCCACACCACCGGCTCCTGGCTCTCGACCATGCGCTTGGCGGCCTTGATGGTGGTGGCGAGCCCCATCACTTCCAGCTTGTGGAAGATGAACGGCTTGAAGAGCTCGAGCGCCATCAGCTTCGGCAGGCCGCACTGGTGCAGCTTGAGCGTGGGGCCGACCACGATGACCGAGCGGCCGGAGTAGTCGACGCGCTTGCCGAGCAGGTTCTGGCGGAAGCGGCCGCTCTTGCCCTTGATCATGTCGGCGAGCGACTTGAGCGCGCGCTTGTTGGCGCCGGTCATCGCCTTGCCGCGGCGGCCGTTGTCGAGCAGCGAGTCGACGGCCTCCTGCAGCATGCGCTTCTCGTTGCGCACGATGATCTCCGGGGCCTTCAACTCCAGCAGGCGCTTCAGGCGGTTGTTCCGGTTGATCACGCGGCGGTAGAGGTCGTTGAGGTCGGAGGTCGCGAAGCGGCCGCCGTCCAGCGGCACCAGCGGGCGCAGGTCCGGCGGCAGCACCGGCAGCACTTCCATGACCATCCAGTCCGGCTTGATGCCCGACTTGTTGAACGCCTCGAGCACCTTCAGGCGCTTGGCGATCTTCTTGATCTTGGTCTCGGAGCCGGTGGAGGCGAGCTCGGTGCGCAGCGTCTCGATCTCGTGGCCGACGTCGAGCTTGCGCAGCAGCTCGCGCACGCCCTCGGCGCCCATGGCGGCGGAGAAATCGTCGCCGTACTCCTCGACCTTCGCGAGGTAGTCGTCCTCGGAGAGGAGCTGGCAGCGGTTGAGCGGCGTCATGCCCGGGTCGGTGACGACGTAGGCCTCGAAGTACAGGACGCGCTCGATGTCGCGCAGCGTCATGTCGAGCACCATGCCCAGGCGCGAGGGCAGGCTCTTCAGGAACCAGATGTGCGCCACCGGCGAGGCGAGCTCGATGTGGCCCATGCGCTCGCGGCGCACCTTGGTGAGCGTGACTTCCACGCCGCACTTCTCGCAGATGACGCCGCGATGCTTGAGGCGCTTGTACTTGCCGCAAAGGCACTCGTAGTCCTTGATCGGCCCGAAGATCTTGGCGCAGAAGAGGCCGTCACGCTCCGGCTTGAACGTGCGGTAGTTGATCGTCTCGGGCTTCTTCACCTCGCCGTACGACCACGAACGGATCTTCTCGGGGGAAGCGAGCCCGATGCGGATGGCATCGAACTCTTCTTCCTGGGTGACCTGCTTGAACAGATCGAGCAATGCTTTCATTACGTAATCTCCTGGTAGCTAGTAGGTCGCGAAACTCCGGCCACTAGTGCCAATCAGTACCGCTCGAGGTCGATGTCGATCGCGAGGGAGCGGATCTCCTTCACCAGCACGTTGAACGACTCGGGCATGCCCGCCTCGATCTTGTGCTCGCCCTTCACGATGTTCTCGTAGACCTTGGTGCGTCCCTGCGTGTCGTCGGACTTGACGGTGAGCATCTCCTGCAGCGTGTAGGCCGCCCCGTACGCCTCCAGCGCCCACACCTCCATCTCGCCGAAGCGCTGGCCGCCGAACTGCGCCTTGCCGCCCAGCGGCTGCTGGGTGACGAGCGAGTACGGGCCGGTGGAACGCGCGTGCATCTTGTCGTCCACGAGGTGGTGCAGCTTGAGGATGTGCATGTAGCCCACGGTCACCGAGCGATCGAAGGCATCTCCCGTGCGCCCGTCGTAGAGGGTGATCTGGCCGCTGCGCGGCAGGCCCGCGATCTCGAGCATCTCCTTGATCTCCATCTCGGTCGCGCCGTCGAAGACCGGCGTCGCGAACGGCAGGCCGCCCTGCAGGTTCTTCGCGAGCTCCATGATCTCCTCGTCGGAGAACGAGGCGATGTCCTCCTTCTTGCCCGTGGTGTTGTAGATCCGCTCGACGAACTTGCGCATCTTCACGACACCCTCGTTGGCGCGCAGCATCTCCTGGATGCGCAGGCCCACGCCCTTCGCGGCCCACCCCAGGTGCGTCTCGAGGATCTGGCCCACGTTCATCCGCGAGGGCACGCCCAGCGGGTTCAGGACGATGTCGACCGGCGTGCCGTCCGCCATGAACGGCATGTCTTCCACCGGCACGATCTTCGAGATCACGCCCTTGTTGCCGTGGCGCCCGGCCATCTTGTCGCCGGGCTGCAGGCGGCGCTTCACCGCCACGTACACCTTCACCATCTTCTGCACGCCCGGGGGCAGCTCGTCGCCCTGCGTGAGCTTCTTCTTCTTCTCCTCGAACGCGCGGTCGAACTCCTTGCGCGTGAGGTCCAGCGATTCGCGCAGCTGCTCGAGCTGGGCGGCGGCATCCTCGTCCTGCAGGCGGATGTCGAACCAGTCGTAGCGCTCGATCTCCGTCTCGAGGTAGGGCTTGGTGATCTTGGCGCCCTTGGTGAGCTTCTTGCCGCCCTTGGCGATCTTGCCGATGATCACCTTCTCGATGCGGTGGAACGCGTCGTCCTCGACGATGCGCAGCTGGTCGTGGAGGTCCTTGCGGTAGTCCTTGAGCTGGTCGTCGATGATCTGCTGCGCACGCTTGTCGCGCGTGATGCCTTCGCGCGTGAAGACCTGGACGTCGATCACGGTGCCCGAGATGCCCGAGGGCACGCGCAGGCTGGTGTCCTTCACGTCGCTCGCCTTCTCGCCGAAGATCGCGCGCAGCAGCTTCTCCTCCGGCGTGAGCTGGGTCTCGCCCTTCGGCGTCACCTTGCCGACCAGGACGTCGCCCGCCTCCACTTCCGCGCCGATGTAGACGATGCCCGACTCGTCGAGGCGCGAGAGCATGCGCTCCGAGAGGTTCGAGATGTCGCGCGTGATCTCCTCGGGCCCGAGCTTGGTGTCGCGGGCGACGACCACCAGCTCCTCGATGTGGATCGAGGTGTAGCGGTCCTCGGCGACGATGCGCTCGGAGATGAGGATCGAGTCCTCGAAGTTGTAGCCGTTCCACGGCATGAAGGCCACGAGCAGGTTCTGGCCGAGCGCCAGCTCGCCCATGTCCGTGGACGCGCCGTCGGCGATCACGTCGCCGGACGCCAGGATGTCGCCGACCTTCACCAGCGGGCGCTGGTTGATGTTGGTGTTCTGGTTGGAACGCGTGTACTTGGTGAGGTTGTAGATGTCCACGCCCGCTTCGCCGGCGCGCGTCTCGTTGTCGTTCACGCGCACCACGATGCGGCCCGCATCCACGTAGTCGATGCGGCCGCCGCGGCGCGCCTGGACGGCGGTGCCGGAGTCGATCGCGACGGTGCGCTCGATGCCCGTGCCGACGAGCGGCTTCTCCGCGCGCAGGCAGGGAACGGCCTGGCGCTGCATGTTCGAGCCCATCAGCGCGCGGTTCGCGTCGTCGTGCTCGAGGAACGGGATGAGCGAGGCGGCGACCGACACGATCTGCGACGGCGCCACGTCGATGTACTCGATCTTGTCCGGCGTCGAGAGCGTGAACTCGTTGCGGTGGCGGCACGACACCAGCTCGTCGGCGAACTTGCCGTTCTTGTCCAGGTCGGCGTTCGCCTGCGCGATCACGTACTTGCCTTCCTCGATCGCGGACAGGTACTCGATGTCCTTGGTGACCTTGGCGTCGCGCACGCGGCGATAGGGCGTCTCGATGAAGCCGTACTCGTTGGTGCGCGCGTAGAGCGCGAGCGAGTTGATGAGGCCGATGTTCGGGCCTTCCGGCGTCTCGATCGGGCAGACGCGGCCGTAGTGCGTCGGGTGCACGTCGCGCACCTCGAAGCCCGCGCGCTCGCGCGTGAGGCCGCCCGGGCCCAGCGCGGAGATGCGGCGCTTGTGCGTGATCTCCGACAGCGGGTTGGTCTGGTCCATGAACTGCGACAGCTGCGAGGAGCCGAAGAACTCCTTGATCGCGGCGGAGACGGGCTTCGCGTTGATCAGGTCGTGCGGCATCAGGTTCTCGCTCTCGGCCTGCGACAGGCGCTCGCGCACCGCGCGCTCGACCCGCACCAGCCCCGAGCGGAACTGGTTTTCCGCCAGCTCGCCCACCGAGCGCACGCGGCGGTTGCCGAGGTGGTCGATGTCGTCGATCTCGCCGCGGCCGTTGCGCAGCTCGACCAGGATCTTGATCACCGCCACGATGTCCTCGTTGGAGAGGGTCATCGCACCGGTGAGCTCGTCGCGGCCGACGCGGCGGTTGAACTTCATGCGGCCCACGGCGGAGAGGTCGTAGCGGTCCTCGCTGAAGAAGAGGCCGTTGAAGAGGGTCTTCACGGCGTCTTCCGTCGGCGGCTCGCCGGGACGCATCATGCGGTAGATCGCCACCTGCGCGTTCAACGCATCGGTCGACTCGTCGATGCGCAGCGTCTGCGAGATGTACGGGCCCTGGTCGAGATCGTTGGTGTAGAGGGTCTGGATGGCTTCCACGCCCGAATCCAGGATCTTCTTCAGCACCGCCTCGGTGATCTCGTCGTTCGCGTTGGCGACGACTTCGCCCGTCTCGGTGTTGACGACGTTCTTCGCCAGCGCGCGGCCCACGAGGAAATCGGGCTCCACGGAGAGCTTCTTCATGCCCGCGGCTTCCATGTCGCGGATGTGCTTCACCGTGATGCGCTTGTCCTTCTGCACGATGACCTTGCCCGCCTTCGACGTGATGTCGAAGCGCGCGATCTCGCCCTTCAGGCGCTCGGGCACGACCTCGAACTCGATGCCCTTCTTGGTCATGTGGAAGGTGTCGAACGCGAAGAACTGCTCGAGGATGCGCTCGCTGTTGTAGCCGAGGGCCTTCAGCAGGATCGTCACCGGCATCTTGCGGC
>DATMJE010000407.1:0-9301 GCA_035553995.1 Usitatibacter sp.
CCATCCATGTTGGCGCCGAGCCAATCCCATCCGGCAGCTTCCGCGACCAGCAGCTCGCTCGACCACTCGTGGTCCAGCCACGCGACGCCCGACACCTGGCGCGTGCGGCCCTTGGCGACCACGTGTCCGCTCACGCGCAACTGCGGCTCGCTGTAGTAGTAGCTCGCGTGGCGCTCGTCCGGCGACTTGCGGCTGAAGCCGCGCTCGCCCTCCAGGAGCGGGGCCTGCGTCGGCCGGAACACGAGGTCGAGCGCCATCTCGTCGCCGGCGACGTGGGCGTTGTACACGCCGTCCTCGCTGCGCAGCGACCAGTCGTCGATGCGCACATCGGTCTCTGCCTGCGCGGCTTCGACGAGGCCCGCGATGCCGCGCGCGCTGCGTTGCTCGTGCAGCAGGTGGCCCACCGCGGGGTCCGCGAGGGCCGCGTGCGCGAAGAGAAGCTGCGCCGGCGAGAAGCGGCTGGCACTGCCCTCCGCGGCGGGATTGCGCACGCGGAAGAACGTGACCTGGAAGCCGAGGGACGCACCGCCATCCGCAGGATCGAGATGGCCCGTCACATACCACCACTCGATGCGATGTCCCGGATGCGCGCCCGCATCGCGCGGGAAGCGCATGTCGTGGCCGGGAACGACGGGGTCGAAGGCCGCGGCGGGCCATATCGCGAGGCACAGGGCACACGGCGCAAGGCGCAAGAGAAGGCGCAAGGCACAAGGCGCAAGGCGCATGAGAAGCGACGCAACCGGGGGCATCCGGTCATGCGCCACGGGTTTTGCCGCCTGCGCGTCCCTACGCGTCATCTCTTCGTGCGCCTTGCGCCTTGTGCCTTGCGCCTCTTTACGCATCATCCTTCACCGCCATCACCGCTTCATGCCGCACCGCCGCCGCGCCGCTCATGCGCGCGCCCGCCGCACAGCTCGCGACGATTGCCGCCACCAGCGCCGCGAGCGCGGTCACGGGCCAGTACACCTCGATGGTCCAGTGGAACGACTGGCGGTTCACCACGTGCACGAGCACCAGGCTGATGGCGCTGCCCGAAGCGAAGCCGAGGGCCGCGCCGAGCGCCCCCGCCGCGGCGCCCTCGAGTGCGAGCATGCGCAGGATCTCCCGCCGCGACAGGCCCATGAACCGCAGCACGCCGAATTCGCGCCGCCGCGACCACGCGAGCGCCGCGAAGCTGCTGGTGACGCCCGCGAGGCCGATGGCGATGGCGATCGCCTCCAGCGCGTAGGTGACCGCGAAGCTGCGGTCGAAGATCGCCAGCGAGCGCGTGCGCAGGTCGCCCGCGTCCTCGAAGAGGAGGGCACGCGCACCGGGAAGCGCCGCGCGGATCGCGGCTTCGGCACGGCGCGAGTCCATGCCCGGTGCGAGGAAGATGGCCGCGTCGCTCGCCGTGGCGTCGCCGGTGATGCGCCGGTACTCCGCCAGCGGCATGATGACCGCGCCCCAGGTGCGCGCGTAATCGCGGATCACGGCCTGCACGCGCACCGGGACGCGCCGGCCCGCGATCGGCAGCTCGATGCGCGATCCCGGCCTCCATCCGTGCAGGTCGCGCGCGGCTTCCGAGACCCACACGGCAACATCGTCGGAGCGCTTCGGCAGGCCCGGCGGCTCGGCGAGAAAGCCTTCGAGGATGCGCTCGTCGACGGGCCGCGCGATGAGCGTCACGGGTGTGGCCTGGCCCTCGAGCACGAGGCGGTCGAAGTGGAGCCACTGCACCTGCGCGAGACCCGGCAGCCCGGAGATGCGGCGCTGCTCTTCGGCCGTGAAGTAGCCGCTGTCGCCGCCGCTCGCGGCGCGCACGTAGAGATCGGCACCCACGACGCCCTGCAGCCAGTGCGCGAGCGAGACCCGGAACGAATGCACCATGATCGCCATCGCGACGCAAAGCGACGCGCTCACCACGATGCCGGCCACGCTCGCCGCAAGGTGTCCGGGGAGCTGGCGCACCTGCGCCAAGGCGAGCGCCGCGAGCGGATTCGATTGCGGCGCCACCCTCGCAAGGATGCCGCGGCAGACGGGCGCCACGAACGCGACGGAAGCGGCAAGCCAGAGCGCGATCGCGGCGTAACCCCCCAACGGCAATCCCGCGACAGGTGGCAGGAGGAGCAGCGGCATTCCGGCCACCGCCAGCGTGAGGCCCAGGAACCCGCCCCATGGAGAGGCGGCCGCCACGTCGACGGACCGGTCGCGCAAGGCCTCCGCCACGGCCATGCGCCCCACGGAGCGCGCGACCCACCACGCCGCGAGGGTGGACACGCCGATGCCGAGCAGCGCGATCGCGCCGAGCGCGACCGGGTCCGGTGCGAAGACGCCCTCGTGGCCGCTGAAGTAGCCCGCGCCCAGGTCGGCCCCGGAGCGCCGCAAGAGTGCGCGACTGCCCACGAGGCCGAGCGCGATGCCGAGGGCGGATCCGATCGCGCCGAGGATCGCGCCCTCGAGAGCGAGGAGTGCCGAAAGCCCGCGACGGGAGACGCCCAGCGCCCGCAGCAGCGCGAACTCGTGCCGCCTTCGCGCGGCCTGCAGCGCGAGCGTCGAGAACACCAGGAACGCGCCGGTCGCGAGCGCCACGAGGGCGAGCGCATCGAGGTTCACGCGATAGGCGCGCGTGATGCCCGCGGCGCGCTCGCCCACGGACGCGGGGACCTCGATCACCACGCCAGGCGGCAGCAGCGCATGCAGCACGGCACGGAAGCGTCCGCCATCCACGCCCGGACGCAGCCTCAAATCGATGCGCGAGAGCCGTCCCACGCGTGCGAAGTCGTCCTGCGCCGCCGCGATGTCGATCACGGCGAGGTCGCCCACGGCCTGCAGTCCCGGCAGGATGCCGCCCACGCGGAATTCCCGCGTGCCCACGCCCGCCAGCACGCGCAGCGTCGCGCCCTCGTGCAGCCCGAGGCGCGCGGCGGCTGCGGGGGAAAGCCAGGCGGCATGCGGATCGAGGAGGGTGCCGGCTTCGCCCGCCCCGGTGGAGGCGGCCTGCGCCACGAAAGCCGGCTGCAGGCGCATGGCGCGCAACGGGTCGATGCCGAGGATGCGGATCGTCTCGTCGCGGTCCTCGAGCGGGGCATCGATCTCCACGACCGGGCTCGCCACGGCGACTTCGAGGCGCGAGGCGACCTGCACGAAGAGCGCGTCGTCGAAGCCATTGCGCGGGCCGCGGATCTCGAGGTCCGCGGTGCCCGACAGTGCGCGGGCGGCGCGGTCGATCTCCGCAAGCGCCGACGAATGGACCGTATGCACGGCGGCCGCGAGCGCCACGCCGAGCGCGATCGAGACGAGCGTGAGCGCAAGGCGCCAGCGGCTGGCGGCGAGGGTGCCGCGGACGAGGGCGAAGGCGAGGCTCGCGCGCATTCGCCTCAGGCCGTGCGCAGGCGGCCGCGGGCGAGCCGCACGATGCGGTCCGCACGCCCGGCCGCGAGCGTCGAGTGCGTCACCATGAGCGCCGCCGCGCCCGATTCGCGCACGGCGCGCGCGAGGCAATCGAGCACGATCGCCGCATTGGCCTCGTCGAGGTTGCCGGTGGGCTCGTCGGCGAGCAGCAGCGCCGGGCGATGGACCAGGGCCCGCGCGATGGCCGCGCGCTGGGCCTCGCCGCCGGAAAGCGACGCGGGCTTGCGGCGCTCGAAACCTGCGAGTCCCATCGACGCGAGCATGGCGCGCGCGCGCTCCAGGCGGGGCGCCCGTGCCTCGCCCAGCAGCGCCAGCGGCAACGCCACGTTCTCCTCGACGTCGAGGTAGGGCAGCAGGTGGAAGGCCTGGAAGACGAAGCCCACGTTGCGCCGCCGCCAGGCGGAAAGCGCGTCATCGTCGCCGTAGTCGAGCGGCGTCGTGCCGAGGCGGACGCTGCCGCGGTCGGGCCGGTCGATGCCGGCGACGAGGTTCAGCAGGGTGGACTTGCCCGATCCGGATTCGCCGACGACCGCGACCCATTCGCCCGCCGCCACGTCGAGGTCGATCGCTTCGAACAGCACGTGCCCGCCGAAGGACTTCGCAAGTCCGTGAACCTCGAGCATGGGACGGGCGCCGGCGCTCACGCCGGGAGCGTCAGACCCAGGCGACGATGCCGAGGACCGCGCCTCCGAGGGCCGCCACCGCCGCACCGGTGAGCAGCCAGCGCTTCTGCGTGAGCACCGTGATCGAGGCGAGCGCGATGGCGATCTGCAGCAGCGTCATCGAGATCGAGAGGAAGTGGTGCGGGTGCAGGGCGTGCGCGCTCTTCTCGAGGAAGGCCTTGGACTTTTCCTCGTGGGCGCGCGCCTCCTTCTCGATATCCGCCTTCTCGCCCTTGTAGCGGGCCGCCTCGGCGCTGTACTTGCCGGCGACCTTCGGATCCGTCGCGAGGGTTGCGGCGATCTCCGCCAGGTTCTGCTTCTGGCTCTTCGCCTGGTAGAAGTTCCACTGGTCCGAGGCCTCGGCGCGCTCCAGCACCGCATCGTTCTTGAAGAGGATCGCCTCGTTCTGCGTGTGCCCGCCGAGGAAGCTTACGACGGCACCGACCGTGGCGAGCACGGCGGAAAAGATGGCGACCTGCTGGCCGAGCCCGCCCTTCTGGGCCTCGTGCTCGACGGCGTGGTCGTGTGCGCCATGGACATGGATGCCGTGACCGGACATGCGTGGGTTCGCTCCTGGGGTTGCCGCGGCTCAGTTGCCGCTGATGTAGTGCTCGAGCTGCTCGATGGTGAAATCCTGGTCCGCGATGATGTCGCCCACGATGTCGCGGATGGACACCATGCCGACCACGCGGCCGTCGTCCACCACCGGCAGGTGGCGGATGGTCTTCTCGGTCATGATCGCCATGCAGTCGCGCGTCTTGGTGCGCGGCGTGACGGTGATCACGTTGGGCGTCATGATCTCCTCCACCCGGGTGCTGTCGGAAGAGCGGCCCTTGAGGATGACCTTGCGGGTGTAGTCACGCTCGGAAAAGATGCCCACCAGCCGGTCGCCGTTCATGACGACGGCCGCGCCGATGTCTTCGCTGGCGAGCACCTTGATGGCCTCGAGCACGCTCAGTTCCGGCCGCACCTTCACGATGTTGCGGGCGGGCTTGGTGCGAAGCAGTTCGGCAACGGTTTTCATCGCAGGGCTCCTTTTCCGTCACATGTTCGGATAGTTCGGTCCCCCACCACCTTCGGGCACCACCCACTCGATGTTCTGGCGCGGGTCCTTGATATCGCAGGTCTTGCAGTGCACGCAGTTGGCGGCGTTGATCTGCAGCCGCGCCGCACCCGCCTCTTCCACGAATTCGTACACTCCAGCGGGACAGTAACGCGTCTCGGGTCCGTCGTAAACCGCGAGGTTCACCGCGACCGGCACCGAAGGATCGCGCAGCCGCAGGTGCGCCGGTTGATCTTCCTCATGGCTCGTGTTCGAGACGAACACCGAGGAGAGGCGATCGAAGGTGAGCTTGCCGTCGGGCTTCGGATACACGATGCGCCGCGCGTCCTGCTTGCGCACCAGCGTTTCGTGGTCCGCATGGTCGTGGGCGAGTGTCCATGGCGCCTTGCCGCGAAAGAGCACCTGGTCGATGCCGACCATGAGCGTGCCCATGTAGAGGCCCTTCGACATCCACGGCTTGAAGTTGCGCGCGCGGTGCAGCTCCTCGTGCAGCCAGCTTTGCTCGAAGGCGCGGGGATAAGCTTCGAGCGCATCGCCTTCGCGTCCCGCCGCGAGCGCCTCGAACACGGCCTCCGCCGCGAGCATGCCGGACTTGATCGCGCCGTGCGTGCCCTTGATGCGCGAGGCGTTGAGGAAGCCGGCCTCGTCGCCGATGAGCGCCCCGCCCGGGAACACGAGCTTCGGGAGCGACTGCAGCCCGCCCGCCGCGATGGCGCGCGCGCCGTAGGCGATGCGCCGGCCACCCTCGAAAAACGTGCGGATGGCGGGATGCGTCTTGTAGCGCTGGAACTCCTCGAACGGGCTCAGGTAGGGATTGCTGTACGCGAGGCCGACCACGAAGCCCACGGCGACCTGGTTGTTCTCCGCGTGGTAGAGGAACGAGCCGCCGTAGGTGCCGCTGTCCAGCGGCCAGCCCGCGGAGTGCACGACGAGGCCCGGCACATGCTTTTCGGGTGCGACTTCCCACAGCTCCTTGATGCCGAGGCCGTAGACCTGCGGGCCGCGGCCTTCCCGCAGCTTGAAGCGGCCTTCCAGCCGCCGGCCCAGGTGGCCGCGGCAACCTTCGGCGAAGAACGTGTACTTCGCATGCAGCTCGATGCCCGGCTGGAAGCGGCCGGTGCGCTCGCCCTGCTTGCCGATGCCCATGTCGCCCGTGGCCACGCCGCGCACGTGGCCGTCCTCGCCGTAGAGGATCTCCGCCGCGGCGAAGCCGGGATAGATCTCGACGCCCGCGGCCTCGGCCTGCTGTCCCATCCAGCGGCAGAGGTTGCCGAGGCTCGCGATGTAGTTGCCGTGATTCCTGAAGCACGCGGGCAGCATCCACTCCGGCGTGCGCCACGAGGATTCTTCCGACAGGAAGAGGAAACGGTCCTCGGTGACCGGCTGGTTGAGCGGCGCTCCGGCGGCCTTCCAGTCCGGGAAGAGCTCGGCCAGCGCGCGTGGGTCGATCACGGCGCCGGAGAGGATATGCGCGCCGACCTCCGACCCCTTCTCGACGACGCACACGGAGAAGTCCTGGCCGCGCGCCGCGCAAAGCTGCTTCAGGCGGATGGCCGCTGCGAGACCGGCGGGGCCCGCCCCGACGACGACCACGTCGTAGGCCATCGATTCGCGTGCGGGGCTCTCGTCCATGGTGTCCATGCGCCGGATTCTATCCTGCCGTCCATGCGTTCATGAGGCGGCGGGCCTCGACGGTCACTTCCGAGGCGGTGAGGCCGATGGGTCCCTTGCCCGCGGCGACCAGCGCATCGGCGGCGGCCCCATGCACGCACACCGCGAGCTGCAGCGCGCGCTCGGCATCGAGCCCCTGCGCGAGGAGTGCGCCGATCATGCCTGCCAGCACGTCGCCGGTGCCGCCCGATGCGAGGCCCGGATTGCCGGTCGCGTTGACCGCCCAGCGCTCGTCGGGGAAGGCGCAGACGCTGCCCGCACCCTTGAGGACCACGTACGCGTGATAGCGCGCGGCGAGCGCCCGGGCCGCCGCGAGCCGGTCGGCCTGCACCTCCGTAGTGGAACGGCCCAGCAGGCGCGCGGCTTCCGCGGGATGCGGCGTGAGGATCGTCGCCGCGCGGCGTGCGGCAAGCGTGCGTTGCAGCGCCTCGCTCAGCGCGATCACGTTGAGCGCATCGGCATCGGCCACGAGCGGGCGCGCGAGCGCGAGTGCCGCGGGCAGCGTCGTGCGCTCGAACATCGAGGCCGAGGTGGCCGAGGGCGAACGTCCGGCGCCGGGGCCGATCACGATCACGTCCGCACCGAAGGTGTCGTCCACCGGGCGCAGCATGAGCTCCGGATGCAGCAGGTCCACCGTGATCGCATCGGGTGCCAGCAGGCCCACGAACACCTTGCCCGCGCCCGCGTGCAGGGCGGCGCGGCCGGCGAGCAGCGCCGCACCGACCATGCCGCGATTGCCGCCGATGATCGCGACCGTGCCGAAGTCGCCCTTGTGCGAGGCGCGCGCACGCGGCCGCAGCCAGCCGCGCACCGTCGCCGGGGTGAGCAGCGAGCCGCGCGACTCGACCAGGGCCTGGTCGCCGGCGCCCAGGTCGTCCAGCTCGAGCACGCCGCAGTGGTCCGGCCCCGCGCCCGTGTGCAGGCCCAGCTTGTGCGCGATGAAGGTGAGGGTATGCGTTGCGCGAACGGCGCTGCCGCGCACCACACCGGTGTGGGCGTCGAGGCCGCTCGGGACGTCGATCGCGAGCACCGGAGCGCCGCAGCCGTTGACGCGCCCGATGGCGTCGGCACAGGCGGGATCCACGTCGCGCGCGAGCCCGATGCCGAGCAGGCCGTCGATCACGAGTGCGGGATTCGCACGGGTCGGCCAGTCGCGCACGATCGCGCCGGAGCGTGCGGCGAACTCGCTCTTCGCCGCGCGCGCTTCGGGCGCCTTCGGTGCCGTGCCCATGAGGTCCACGACCACGACGTGCTCGAAGCTCTCGCGCAGGTGGGCTGCCGCGACCCACGCATCGCCGCCGTTGTTGCCGGGGCCGGCGACGACCACGATGGGTCCCTCGCCATCGCGTGCCAGCCGCAGCGCCGCGGTGGCGGTCGCACGGCCGGCGCGATCCATGAGGGAAGGGGACCAGCCCGCGGCGCGGTTTTCCACCGCGCGCAGCTCGTCCGGCGTGAGGACCGGGATGCGGCTCAAGGCACTCAGGCGCGCGTGGGAAGCGGCGCGCCGATGGTCGAGCTGGGCGCGTCCGGGCTGAGCACGGTATCCAGGGCGCGGGGCAGCATGTCGGGATAGTCGCGGCTGAAGTGCAGGCCGCGGCTTTCGTGGCGGGCGAGCGCCGAGCGCACGATGAGCTCGGCCGTGAGCACCAGGTTGCGCAGCTCGATCAGGTCGTTCGAGACGCGGAAGTGGGCATAGAACTCCTGGATCTCCTCCTGCAGGAGCTGGATGCGGTGGCGCGCGCGCTCCAGGCGCTTGGTGGTGCGCACGATGCCCACGTAGTTCCACATCGTGCGGCGCAGCTCGTCCCAGTTGTGCGAGATCACCACCTCCTCGTCGGCATCGGTCACGCGGCTCTCGTCCCACGCGGGCAGCCGGGGCAGGGAAGGCGGGTCCTGCGCGAGGATGTCGTGCGCGGCCGCTTCCGAGAAGACGAGGCATTCGAGGAGCGAGTTGGAGGCGAGGCGGTTGGCGCCGTGGAGCCCCGTGCACGCGGTCTCGCCCAGCGCATAGAGGCCGCCCACCAGCGTGCGGCCGCGCAGGTCCGCCACCAGCCCGCCACAGGTGTAATGCGCGGCGGGCACGACCGGGATGGGCTCGCGCGTCATGTCGATGCCGAACTCCAGGCAGCGCGCGTAGATCGTGGGGAAGTGCTCCCGGATGAACGCTTCGCCCTTGTGGGTGATGTCGAGGAAGACGCAGTCGATGCCGTGGCGCTTGATCTCGAAGTCGATCGCCCGGGCCACCACGTCGCGCGGCGCGAGCTCGGCGCGCGGGTCGTGCGCGGGCATGAAGCGCTCGCCGTCGGGCAGCTTGAGCAGCCCGCCCTCGCCGCGCACCGCCTCCGAGATGAGGAAGGACTTGGCGTGCGGATGGAAGAGGCAGGTCGGGTGGAACTGGATGAACTCCATGTTCGCGACCGCCGCCCCGGCGCGCCAGCCCATGGCCACGCCGTCACCGGTCGCGGTGTCGGGATTGGTGGTGTAGAGATAGACCTTGCCCGCGCCGCCCGCGGCG
>DATMJE010000408.1:0-20060 GCA_035553995.1 Usitatibacter sp.
GTGAAGTCGATCGTGCCGTTGTTGCGGTCGATGAAGGAGAGCGTGGCAACGCCGACCTGCCGCACGAGCACGGCACTCGGATCGAAAGGCACGCCCACGGGGCCGGTGACGCGATAGATCGCGCCGGTATAGCGCAGGGGCGACGTCCACGTGCCGTCGGGAATGACGAGCCACAGCGGACGGCCGCCCGGCGCTTCGTACGTGTACATCACCGCGAAGATCTTGTTGGACGCGTGCTGGACGATGTTCAGGCCCCAGCCCGACTGGTCCGCGTTGTACCAGAGATCCGAGAAATCGAAGGCGGGGGTGATGTTGGCCGGCGGAGGCGGATCCGAAGTACCGGCCAGGGAGCCGATGTACGCGGCGATGTCCTGGATATCCGCCGCCGAGAGGATGGTGCGCATGAAGACCATCGCGGGCACCACCCCGCCGATGGCGGCCGTGATGCGTGCGGGGTTGTTCGCGCCGAACTGTGCCCCACCCTGGGGCGGATTGCCATGGCACGGCACGCACCAGGTATTGAACTTGTTGGCGCCATTGGCCAGGTCGACGGCCTGCGAGGCCGCGGGGACCAGGCCGAGTCCGGCAAGGAGGAAAACGATGAGCCAGCGCGAAAATTTCATTCGGGATGCTGTAGGCGTTCGCCTATAATCGGGGCGCTTTTCCGGCCGCCGCGCACGTGAGAACAAGGCGGGACTTGCGAATATTCCCCCAGGGAGGGACACGCATGCAGGCGCTCCTGGCAGTGTCGCGGCTGATCGACCGCATGAACGAGCATATAGGACGCGCGGTCTACTGGCTCGTCCTGGCGGCGGTTTTGCTGAGCGCCGGCAACGCGATCGTGCGCAAGATCTTCAGCGTGAGCTCGAACGCGTACCTCGAGGCGCAGTGGTACCTGTTCTCGGCGGTATTCCTGCTCTGCGCCGGCTACACGCTGCTGCGCAACGAGCATGTGCGCATCGACATCCTCGTCGGCAAGCTGAGCGCCAGGGCGCAGGCGTGGGTCGACATCTTCGGCACCGTGCTCTTCCTGCTGCCGATGGCGACACTGATCATGTGGCTGTCGTGGCCCTACTTCGTGCGCGCCTACACGCAGAACGAGATCTCCGGCAGCGCGGGGGGCCTCACGATCTGGCCCGCGCGCCTGCTGCTGCCCGTGGGCTTCGCGCTCCTGGTGCTGCAGGGCGTCTCGGAGCTCATCAAGCGCGTGGCCTTCGTCACCGGCCGCGGCCCCGATCCCATCGTGCGCCACGATCCGGCCGAGGCCGAGCGTGCGCTCGCCGAGGAGATCCGCAAGATCGCCGAGGGCAAGGTCTGATGGACTTCATCGCGCAGAACATGGCGCCCATCATGTTCGCGGGCCTGGTGGTGTTCCTGCTGCTGGGCTATCCCGTCGCCTTCGCGCTCGCGGCCAACGGCATCTTCTTCGGCCTGCTCGGCATCCAGCTGGGCCTGCTCGAGCCCTCGCTCTTCCAGGCGCTGCCCGAGCGGCTGTGGGGCGTCATGTCGAACGACACGCTGCTCGCGGTGCCGTTCTTCACGTTCATGGGGCTCATCCTCGAGCGCAGCGGCATGGCCGAGGACCTGCTCGACACCATCGGGCAGTTCTTCGGCCCGGTGCGGGGCGGCCTCGCCTTCGCCGTGATCTTCGTGGGCGCGCTGCTTGCGGCAACCACGGGGGTCGTGGCCGCATCGGTGATCTCGATGGGCCTGATCTCGCTGCCCATCATGCTGCGCTACGGCTACGACCGGCGCTTCGCCACGGGCGTCATCGCCGCCTCGGGCACGCTCGCGCAGATCATCCCGCCCTCGCTCGTGCTGATCATCATGGCCGACCAGCTCGGCCGCTCCGTGGGCGACATGTACGCGGGGGCCTTCATCCCGGGCATCGCGCTCGCGGGGCTCTACGCCGTCTATGCCGGCGGTGTCGCACTCTTCAAGCCGCGATGGTCGCCGGCGCTGCCGCTGGAAGCGCGGCGGCTGCGCGAGCCCAGCGGCTCGAGCGGCACGCCGTCGGTCTTCGTGGTCGTCGTGCTGGCCACGATCGCCGCGGTGCTCTTCGATCGCTTCTACTACGTGCCGCACTATCCCGACGCTGCGCTCGACGAGCGCCTCGTGCTCGCGGCGGGCGCGGGCGGCGGCTTCGCCCTGGCGAGCGCGATCGTCAACAAGGTGTTCAAGCTGGGGCTGCTCTCGCGGCTCGCCGAGCAGGTGGTGTTCGTGCTGATCCCTCCGCTCGCGCTCATCTTCCTCGTGCTGGGCACGATCTTCCTCGGATGGGCCACGCCGACCGAGGGCGGCGCCATGGGGGCCACCGGCGCGCTCGTGATGGCGCTTGCGCGCGGGCGGCTGTCGCTGCGTCTCACACGCCAGGCGATGGACGCGACCGCGAAGCTTTCCACCTTCGTCGTGTTCATCCTGGTGGGCGCGCGCGTCTTCAGCCTCAGCTTCTACGGCGTGAACGGGCACGTGTGGGTCGAGCACCTCCTCACCAGCCTGCCGGGCGGACAGCTGGGCTTCCTCATCGTCGTCAACATCCTCATCTTCCTGCTCGCGTTCTTCCTCGACTTCTTCGAGCTGTCGTTCATCGTGGTGCCGCTGATCGGCCCCGTGGCCGACAAGCTCGGCATCGACCTCATCTGGTTCGGCGTGCTGCTGGGCGTGAACATGCAGACCTCGTTCATGCACCCGCCCTTCGGCTTCGCGCTCTTCTACCTGAGGAGCGTGGCCCCCGCGCACGAGTACATGGACAAGCTCACCGGCAAGCGCATGGCGCCCGTGACCACGGGACAGATCTACTGGGGCGCGATCCCGTTCGTGATCATCCAGGTCATCATGGTCGGATTGCTGATCGCGTTCCCGCAGATGTCGCTCGTGTACAAGTCCGACCAGCCCACGATCGACATCGACAAGGTGAAGATCGAGATCCCCGCCGACGAGCCCGCCCGGGCCGGCGAGCAGGAGGACCTCATGAAGCAGCTCGGCCAGCCGCCCGCGGCGCCCGACAAGGGCGCGGAGGAGCCGAAGAAGTCGCCCGAGGAGGAGCAGCAGGACGACCTCATGAAGCAGCTGCAGAAGAAATAGCGGCGCAAGCCGCCACGGCACCTACTGCGCCGGCTCGGTCCTGCGGTGGGTGCCCCCGGCGTGCGCCGCGGCGCTGCACGGCAGCCGCACCGTGAAGCGGCTGCCCTTGCCGAGGCCTTCGCTGGCGGCCTCGAGCGTGCCGCCATGCAGCTCGACCAGCTTCCGCGACAGCGTGAGCCCGATGCCGAGGCCGCCCGCCTCGCGGCGCCCGCTCACCTGCGTGAACATGTCGAAGATCACCTGCAGCTCGCCGGGATCGATGCCGATGCCCTGGTCGGAGACGGCGATCTCGAGCCAGTTGCCGTGCACGGCCGCCTCGATGCTGACGGTATCGCCCCGCCGCCCGAACTTCGCCGCGTTGCTGAGGAGGTTCGCCACGACCTGCGAGATGCGCACCGGGTCCGCGTGCAACGCGATGCGTCCCGGCGGCGCATGCACGGCCAGCCCCTGGCCGGCGGCATTCACGTAGGGGCCGCCCGTCTCCACCGCCGATTCGAGGATGTTCGCGAGCGTGGCACTCTCGCGCCGGATGAGCAGCTTGCCCTGCGCGATGCGCGACATGTCGAGCAGGTCGTCCACGAGGCGGCAGCTGTAGCGCACCTGGCGGTCCATGATCGCGACCGCCATGTTGCGGCGCGCGGGATCGTCGCCGGCGATCTTGAGGAGCTCGACGGCATTGCGGATCGGCGCCAGCGGATTGCGCAGCTCGTGCGCCATCATGGCGATGAACTGGTCCTTGTTGCGCGCGGCTTCCTGGAACGCATGGCGCGATTGCACCTGTGCCGTCACGTCCTGCGCCACGCTGATGACGCCCGTCGTCTTGCCGGCGAGGTCCCGCAGCGGCGCATAGACGAAGTCGTAGAAGGTCTCGTGCGCCTTGCCCTGGCGATGGATGGTGGCGGGACGCTCCTTGCCGACGAAGGGCCGGCCGCTGCGCAGCACCTCGCGCAGCAGGTCGTCGAACCCCTGCCCGCGCATCTCCGGCAGTGCCTCGAGGAGCCCGCGGCCGAGGAGGTCGCCGCGGCCCACGGTCGCCTCGTAGGCCGGGTTGGCCAGCTCGAAGACGAGGTTCTCGCCGCTCATCACCGCGATCGGCACCGGGCTTTCGGCGAAGACGGCGAGGAGCGCCGAGCGCTGCCGCTCGAGCACCGATTCGAGGCTGCCCATCTCGAGGCGCACCGCCACCCGCGCGAGCAGCTCGTGCGCGCGGAACGGCTTGAAGAGGTAGTCCTGCGCGCCGGCATTGAGCGCCTCGATGCGCGAGTCCTCGTCGGCGCGCGCCGAGAGCAGGATCACCGGCACGTGGCGCGTGTCGAGTCCGGAGCGCAGCGCATGCACGAGCTGCATGCCGTCCAGCCGCGGCATCATGAGGTCGGAGACGACGAGGTCGGGCATGCGGCGGCGGCACGCCTCGAGCGCCGCGGCGCCGTCGGACACCGCCTCCACGTCGTAGCGCGTGGCGAGCAGCTTGCGCAGGTAGTCGCGCATGTCCGCGTTGTCGTCGGCGAGCACGATCCTGCGGCGGCCCTCGCGGCCGTCCTGCGCATCGGCATCGCCTTGCATCGCGGCGCGCGACCAGCCCAGCGCTTCCTGCACGAACGCATGCGCGCCCGCGGTGGCCCTCGGCGGGATGCACACGGCCTGCACGTGCTCCGCGGGAAGGTGCGCGTTGCCCTGCGGGATGGTCACCGTGAACGTGGTGCCGTGACCGGCCTCGCTCGCCACTTCGACGCGGCCGCCATGCAGGCGTGCCAGCTCCTGCACGAGTGCGAGGCCGATGCCGCTGCCTTCGTGCGTGCGGCTGCGGCTGCCCTCGATGCGGCGGAAGCGCTCGAACAGCACGGGCAGGTTTTCGGGCGCGATGCCGATGCCGCTATCCGCGACCGTGACGTGGAATCCGCCGGCATCGTTCCACACCTTCACGGCGATGCCGCCTTCGAACGTGAACTTGAGCGCGTTCGAGAGCAGGTTCATCACGATCCGCTCCAGCATGTCGCGGTCGACGTACGCCGCGGGCATGCCCGGCGCGGCCTCGACTTCGAGGGTCAGCCCGGCGCGCTCGACCGCGGATCGGAAGACGCTCGCGAGGTCGCCCACGAAGGCACCGAGATCCGTCGCCACGTAGCTCGCATGCGCGCGCCCCGCCTCGATGCGCGCGAAGTCGAGCAGCGAGTTGACCAGCCGCTGCAGGCGAAGGGCGCTGCGGTGCAGGATCTCCATGCGCTCGCGCTGCGCCGGGCCGAGCGGCTCGTGCTCGTCGGCGAGCAGGTCCTCGACCGGACCCAGGATCAACGTGAGCGGCGTGCGGAATTCATGGCTCACGTTGCTGAAGAAGACGGTCTTGGCCTGGTCCAGCCGGGCGAGCGACTCGGCGCGGGCGCGTTCCTCCGCGATCGCGCGCGAGGTGCTCACCGCGTTCGCCGCGTGGTCCGCGACCAGCTCGAGGAACGACCGGTACTGCGAATCGAGGGGCCGCTCGGGATTGAGGCCCGCGAGCAGGTAGCCGTAAGTCCCCGCGCCGGGGCGGCCGACCGGCAGGAGCACGGCGCCCCGCTTGCCCGCGATCGCCTGCAGCGCTTCGCGGTCCACGTGTTCGGGACAAACGGACGCATCGGGTGCCGCGCGCGTGGCCGCGGCACGCCTGAAGCTGCCCGGTGTCGAACCGGGCACGTAGAAGACGGCGAACGGCAGGTCGCGCGAATCCTCGAGGGCCTGCGTCACGAGCTGCCAGCAATCCGCCTCGCTCGCGGCGGCGCTCGCGACCGCGGCCACCTGCGTGAGCAGCGCCAGGCGCCGCGGCCCGAGGACCTGCTGGGTGGTCTCCGTCACCGCGCAGAAGACGCCGCCGATGCCGTTCTCGTCGCGGATCGGGCTGTACGAGAAGGTGAAGTAGCATTCCTCGGCATAGCCATGGCGCTCGAGCGGCAGGTACTGGTTTTCCGACCACGTGGCCTCTCCCCGCTCGCGCACGCCATGGAGCATCGGGCCGATGATGTCCCAGATCTCGGGCCAGCATTCGCAGCCCCGCTGCCCCAGCGCCCGCGGATGCTTGGCCGCGATGATCTCGCTGTACGCATCGTTGTAGAGCATGACGAACTGCGGTCCCCACCAGATGAGGATGGGGAAGCGCGAGTTGAGGCACGTGCTGACCGAAGTCCGCAGCGATTGCGGCCACTGCGAGATGGGCCCGAGGCCCGTCGCGGACCAGTCGAGCGTGCGCATGAGCTCGCCCATGCGCCCGCCTCCGATGAGGCAATCCTCGGGGCGTGCCGGTGCGGCCGCCGCATGCCCGGCCGGTCCGTGGTCCGCGTTCTTCATTCGATGCTCCAGTTTCGGTTACCCCGATGCTAGAGGCGAAAGGCCCGGAGCGCTGTCCCTCGTTTCAATGATTCGCGGACGAAAAAAGCCCGCCGGAGGCGGGCTTCGTCGAACCTGGCGACACGCCGTATCACGGCGCGCGAAGCGCGTTACTTGATGCGGTTGATGCCGTGCATGAAGTCGTCGAACCCCTTCTCGGCCACCTGGAACCACAGGAGCTGCTCGGTGCGGAACGCGACCATGCTCTCGTAGATCTTCTTGAAGTGCGGGCTCTGCTTCGACATCTCCGCATACACCTCGTTGGCGGCCTTGTACGCGGCGACGAGCATCTCGTTGGAGAAGCGGCGCAGCTGCACGCCGCCGGCCACGAGGCGCTTCAGGGCGGCGGGGTTCTGCGCGTCGTATTTGGCGAGCATGTAGGTGTTGGCTTCCCAGCACGCGGCCTCGACGATGTTCTGGTACTCCTTCGGCAGCTTGGCCCATTCGGTCGTGTTGAACATGCAGACGAGCTGCGGGCCGCCTTCCCAGAAGCCGGGGTAGTAGTAGTTCTTGGCGATCTTCTGGAAGCCCAGCTTCTCGTCGTCGTACGGGCCGACCCATTCGGCCGCGTCGATCGTGCCCTTCTCCAGCGCGGGATAGATGTCGCCGCCGGGGATGAGCTGCGGCACGGCGCCCAGCTTCTCCATGATCTTGCCGGCCATGCCGCCGATGCGGAACTTGAGGCCCTTCAGGTCGTTCAGCGACTTGATCTCCTTGCGGAACCAGCCGCCCATCTGCGCGCCCGTGTTGCCCGCGGGGACGCGGTAGATGTTGTACTGCTTGTAGAAGTCGGCGAAGAGCTCGTTGCCGCCGCCGAAGATCTGCCACGCGTTGGTCTGCCGCGCGTTGAGGCTGAAGGGCACCGCGGTATCGAGCGCGAAGGCCGGGTCCTTGCCCCAGAAGTAGTAGGGCGCCGTGTGCGCCGACTGCACGGTGTTGTTCTGCACCGCGTTCACCACTTCGAAGGCGGGCACGATCTCGCCCGCGGCGAACACCTGGATCTGGAACTTGCCGCCCGTGCACGCGGCCACGCGCTTGGACATCACCTCGGCGGCGCCGTAGATCGTGTCGAGGGACTTGGGGAAGCTCGAGGCGAGCCGCCACTTCACCTCGGGAAGGGCCGCCTGTTGCGCGCGGCTCAGGGTGGGAATCATCGCGGCACCGGCGGCCAGCCCGGCGCCGGCGTCCTTCAGGAATTTCCTGCGCTGCATCTCTCGCTCCTCGTTGTGGTGGTTTTCGCGGCCGGAAGGCATCCGGGCCAGGAACGAGCGAAGCCTAGCGAGAACCGCGCAAGGGGGCAAGGCGCACTGTCCGCCCGCGACAACCGCAGGGACTCTATTCGCCCGCGATGGTCATGCGGTCGACGAGGATGGAGCCGCAGTGCTTGGAGCCGCGCACCAGCACGTCGCGGCCCACGGCGACGATGCTCCGGTACATCTCGGGCAGGTTGCCCGCGATGGTGACTTCCTCGACCGGGAACTGGATCTGGCCGTCCTCGACCCAGAATCCGACCGCGCCGCGCGAATAGTCGCCGGTGACCGGGTTCACCCCCTGCCCCATGAGCTCCGTCACCAGCAGGCCGCGGTCCATGCGCCCGAGGAGGCCCGCGAGGTCCAGCTCGCCGGGCTTCACGATGAGGTTGTGGTTGCCGCCCGCATTGCCGGTGGTGGGAAGGCCGAGCTTGCGGCCCGAGTAGCTGGAGAGGAACCAGCCCTTCAGCACGCCGCCCTCGACCACCGGGCGCGATTGCGTGGCCACACCCTCGGCATCGAAATAGGCGCTCGCCATCTCGCCCGGCATGTGCGGGTTCTCGAAGATGTCGACGTGCGGCGCGAAGATCTCGCTGCCGAGCCGGTCGAGCAGGAAGGAGGAGCGGCGATAGAGGCTGGAGCCGCTCGCCGCCGAGACGAAATGGCTGATGAGGCTGGAGGCGACATTGGCCTCGAAGAGCACCGGTGCCTCGGCAGTGGGCAGCCGCCGCGAACGCAGCCTCCTCACTGCACGCTCGCCCGCGGTGCGGCCGACGGTCTCCGGATCCTCCAGGCGCGCCGGATCCCGGTGGGTGGTGTACCAGTAGTCGCGCTGCATGTTGCCGCGCTCTTCGGCCACGACGCCGCAGCCGATGCTCGCCTTGGAGCTGGGATAGCCGCCGAGGAAGCCGCGCGTATTCGCGAGGACGAAATCCGCGTCGTAGGCGGAGATGGTCGCGCCCTCGCTGTTGGTGATGCGGCGGTCCACGGCGAGCGCCGTGGCTTCCGTGCGGCGGGCAAGCTCGATCGCCTCCTCCACGGTGAGGCCCCACGGGTGGAAAAGCGCGAGATCCGGTGCCGCGCCCTGCAGCAGGCGATCCGCATCGGGCAGGCCCGCGGCCGTGTCCTGCGACGTATGACGCGCGATGGCGCAGGCCGCCTCGACGGTGCGCTCGATGGCCTCGGGCAGCAGGTCCGAGGTGCTCGCATTGCCGCGGCGCTGGCCGAAGAAGACCGTGACCGCCATGCCCTTGTCGCGGTTGTATTCGACCGTCTCGACCTCGCCGCGCCGCACGGTGACCGATTGGCCGACGGCGGCCGAGACTTCCACCTCGGCATCCGTGGCGCCGCGCTGGCGCGCGATCTCGAGGGCGCGCAGGGCGATATCCCCCATCGCCTGTCGCGACAGGGGCAGGGCGGCGGACGGCACGGGGTGATCGGGCATGATGGCGGGCTTGCTGCCGCTGGCTTCGCGTAGGCGCGGATGGCGAAAGGCTTAAACTCTCGCGGCGCGGAACGGACCAACGGCGATGGAAGAAGAACCCGATTTTATCAGCAAGACGCAGCGCAAGCGGCAGATGGCCGACTTGCAGACGGTCGGCGCCGCGCTGGTGCGGCTTTCGCCCGAGCAGCTCGCGCGCTTCGACCTGCCCGAGAGCCTGCGCGATGCAGTGCTTGCGTGCCGCAAATTCACCAAGCACGAGGCGGTGCGCCGCCAGATGCAGTACATCGGCCGCCTCATGCGCGACGTCGATCCCGGCCCCATCGTGGAGCAGCTCCAGGCGCTCGAGGCGCCGTCGAAGAAGCAGACGGCGCTCCTGCACCTGGCCGAGCAATGGCGCGCGCAGATGCTCGAGGATGACGACAACGTGGCGCGGTTCGCGCGCGAGTTTCCCGAGGCGGACGTGAAGCGGCTGCGCGCGCTCGTCGGCGCCGCCCACGAGGAGCGCTCCGCCAAGCGCGCGCCGAAGCATTTCCGCGAGCTCTTCCACCTGATCAACAACACCCTCCAGAGCCACGCCCGGAATTCATGAGCTCCCCGCACGACAGCGTCCGCATCGGCCTCGTGGCCACGAGCGACCGCGCCTCGCAAGGCGTCTATCGCGACGAAGGCATTCCCGCGCTCGAGCAATGGCTCGCGGGTGCACTGATGAACCCGATCGAGTTCGAGCGCCGCCTCATACCCGACGAGCGCGCGACGATCGAGGCGACCCTGCGCGAGCTGGTCGACGAGCGCCATTGCGACCTCGTGGTCACCACCGGCGGCACCGGCCCCGCGCCGCGCGACGTGACGCCGGAAGCCACACTCGCCGTGGCCGATCGCGAGATGCCCGGCTTCGGCGAGCAGATGCGGCGCATCAGCCTCGAATTCGTGCCCACGGCGATCCTCTCGCGCCAGGTGGCGGTGATCCGCGGCAAGGCGCTGATCATGAACCTGCCCGGACAGCCCAAGTCCATCCGCGAGACGCTCGAGGGACCCAGGACCGCGGAGGGCAAGGCGAGCGTCGCGGGCATCTTCGCCGCGGTGCCCTATTGCATAGACCTCATCGGCGGGCCCTACCTCGAGACGCGCGAGGAGATCGTGAAGGCCTTCCGCCCGAAGTCCGCCATCCGAAAATGAAGAGATCCCGGGAAGGTTGGAGGTTTCGCGAGGCGAAGTGCTGAGCCTCGTGTCTTCGCAGATGCGATCAACAGGAGACTTATCTTGGAATTGCTGGACCACATCGAGCTCGCCACCGGCGCCGACCCGCAGGGCACCATCATCTGGATGCACGGCCTCGGCGCCGACGGCTGGGACTTCGTGCCCATCGTGAAGGAGCTGCCGATCCAGCCGAAGCCCGCGCTGCGCTTCATCTTCCCGCACGCGGTCGAGCGCCCGGTCACGATCAACAACGGCTACGTGATGCGCGCCTGGTACGACATCGCGATGAACGACATCTCGCGCCTGCCCGACGAGCGCGGCATCCGCGAATCGCAGATCGCGGTCGAGCGCCTCATCGCGCGCGAACGCGATCGCGGCGTCGATTCCTCGCGCATCGTGCTGGCCGGCTTCTCGCAGGGCGGCGCCATCGCGCTGCAGGTGGGACTGAGGCACGCGAACCGACTCGCCGGGGTGATCGCGCTGTCGACCTATCTCACGCTCGAGAACTCGCTCGACGCGGAAGCCTCGTCGGCGAACAAGGCGACACCCATCTTCATGGCCCACGGCACGCAGGACCCGGTGGTGCCGCTGCAGCTCGCGGAGGTCTCGCGCTCGGCGCTGGAGAATCGCGGCTACCAGGTCGAATGGCACACGTGGCCGATGCCGCACGCCGTGTGCGCCGAGGAGATCGAGGCGGTCGCCGGTTTCATCACGCGCGTGCTGGGCGGCGAGGGCCGCCCGGCGCGGTCCTCGATCCTGCTCCCATAGGTTTGCGGCGGGCCTTACGGCGCCGGCGAAGCGAGCGGCTTGCCCTTCTCCACCACGTAGGTGACAAGCACCTTGGTGGCGCCGCTGCCGTGCGCGGTGCCGCTGTGCACGCGGCCGTTGGGGATCGAGTAGCTCTCCCCGGCCTTCACGACCTTGGTGCCGACGCCTTCGACCATGAGCTCCAGCTCGCCGTCGACCACGTAGGCGGTCTCCACGCCCGGATGCGTGTGGCGGCCGGTGGTGCCGCCCTGCGCGATCTCCGCCATGCCGAGGATCACCTCCCGGTTGCCCTCGATGTCCATGCGCTGCAGGACGTTGCGCTTGATGGCGGGCGCCTGGGCCACGACCACGGTGACGGCGAGTGCGAGTGCGGCGGCGGACGCGATGCGCATGCTCTTCATGAAGCCTCCCGGTTGGATGGACGATGCAACGGCTCGAGCGCGGCGCGCAGCGCGGCGGGCAATTCCACCGGGCGGCGCGTGCCGCGATCGACGTAGACGTGGATGAAGTGGCCCTGCGCCGCGGCCGTGCCGCTGCCGGCAGCGAAGAGCCCGATCTCGTAGCGCACGCTCGAGCGCCCGATGTGCGCCACGCGCAGCGCGGCCGTGACGACTTCCGGGTACGTGAGCGGCGCGAAGTAGTGGCAGCCCGTCTCGACCACGAGGCCGATGACGGCGCTCTCCTCGATGTCGAGCGCGCCGCGCTCGACGAGGTACGTGTTCACCACGGTGTCGAAGAACGAGTAGTAGACGACGTTGTTCACGTGGCCGTAGACGTCGTTGTCCATCCAGCGCGTGGTGATGTCTTGCGCGTGCGGGTAATGCTCGCGCGGATGCGGGGTGGGGCGGGACATGGCCCGCATGTTAATCCGAAGTGGCTTCGGTAAAGGCCGCGACCGCGCGTGCGAAAGTGCCCGGCACGATGGAGAGCCCGCCGGCGATGAAGGCCCCGACCTCCTCGCGCCGCTCGAGCGTGTCGCGGTAGCCGAGCTCGATCAGCTCGCGGCAATAGCCCTGCTCGAAGAGCAGGTAGCTCGCCAGGGTGGCGCCGCGCCGGCGCATCGCGCCGATGGAGCGCAGCAGGAAGCGGATGGAAAACGGCAGGCTGCGCACGTGGCGCACGGCGATGGTCTCGAGCGGCTTGCTCGGCGTGAGCACCAGCGCGTCCACGTGGTGCAGTGTCACGCCCCCGCGCAGCAGCGCCTCTGCGGGCATGCAGCTCACCGTGCGGTTGATGCGCTCGAGCCGCTCGATGTCCACGGCGAGGCCGTCGAGGAAGATCGAATTCATCACGTGGCCGGCCACCTGCGCGAGCGAGGGATACACCGCGTCGCGCGTGCGCTCGGGCGCCTGGCTGCCGATCCGCGCGGTCCCGACCACGACCACGCGGTCGGCGCCGAGATGCAGCGCGGGGCTCACGGGGGCCACCTGGCGCATGGAGCCGTCGCCGAAGTATTCGCGGTGCAGGCGATAGGGCGGGAAGAGGAACGGGAGCGCGCTCGAGGCCATCAGGTGCGCGACGCCCAGCCGGGAGCGAATGCCCACGCGCTGCGAGCGCTTCCATCCCGCCACCCCGGGGGCCGCCTCGAAGAAGCTGCAGCTCTGTCCCGAGGTGTAGCCGGAGCAGGTGACCGACACGGCGTCCAACGCGCCCGCCTCGATATTGGCGCCGATGCGGCTGAAATCGAGCTCGCGCGTGAGCAGGCTCTCCAGCGGCCGGTTGTCGAGCAGGGAGATGCGCTGGTCGTGCAGGAACGCACCGAACAGGAAGCCCGCGAGCCAGCGCGACGAGTTGGCGAGCACGCCCGGGAAATCCGAGCGGTAGACGTGGTGGGGCTGGAAGTTGCGCCACACTTCGTGGAGCACCTCCACGCCGCGCGCGAAATCGTCGGCGTACACGGCGAGCGCGCCGGCATTCACGCCGCCGGCGGATGTGCCGCAGATGATCGGGAAGGGATTGCGCTTCGGCTCGGGGACGATCTCGCTGATCGCCCGCAGCACGCCCACCTGGTAGGCGGCCCGCGCGCCGCCGCCCGCGAGCACCAGGCCGGTCTTGCCGCCGTACGATTCCATGGCGCCCTCTCCCCGAGGGCCCGGCGGCTACGACGGTCCCGCCGCGGCCCGGCCCTTCTCCTTTCTCGAAGGTGTACCCGCCGCGGCAGCGTTTTGCAACAGCTCCTCCGCGTGCCGGCGCGTGACCTCCGTGATGCGCAGCCCGCCGAGCATGCGCGCGACCTCGTCCACGCGTGCGGCGGCATCGAGCGGCTCGACCGCCGCGAGCGTGCCCTGGCGGCCTTCGCTCTTCGCGACCCGGAGCTGCGCGCGCGCGTGCACGGCGACCTGTGCCAGGTGCGTGACGCTGAGGACCTGGTGATGCCTGCCGAGCGATTGCAGGAGGCGGCCCACGACCTCGGCCACGCCGCCGCCGATGCCCGCGTCGACCTCGTCGAAGATGAGCGTGGGCACCGAGGCCTCGCCCGAAAGCAGCACCTGGATGGCGAGCGAGATGCGCGAAAGCTCGCCGCCGGAAGCCACGCGCGCGAGCGGCGCCAGCGGCTGGCCGGCGTTCGCGGCGACCATCAGCTCGACGCTCTCGAGGCCGCCGGCCGTGGGCGTTTCCAGCTCCTGCAGCGCGGCCTCGAACCGGCCGCCCGGCATGGCGAGCTGCTGCATCGAGCGCGTGACCTCCGCGCCCAGGCGGCGCGCCGCTTCGCGCCGCGACTGCGTGAGCTGCGTGGCAGCCGCGCGATAAGCCTTCTCGTGTGCCGCTTCCTGCCCGCGCAGCGCTTCCAGGCTTTCCGCACCGCCCAGCTCGGCCAGGCGCTGCCGGCGTTCGGCCAATGCCGCCGGGAGCTCGGCCGGATCGACACGGTACTTGCGCGCGCTGTCGAACACGGCCTTCAGGCGCGAATCGAGCTGGCCCAGGCGGCCGGGATCGACCTCGAGGCGCTGCAGGTAGCGGCGTAGTTGCTGCGCGGCTTCGCGCGCGTGCACGCTGGCGGTGTCGGCATCGCGGCGCGCGCTTTCGAGCTCCGGGTCGAGCGACGCGGCCTCGGCAAGCCGCGAGGCCGCCATCGAAAGCCGCCCGGCGGCCGAATCGTCCGATTCCTCGATCGCATCGACGCACTCGGAAACCGTGGCGATGAGCTCTTGGGCGTGGGCAAGCCGCCGGTGCTCGGCCTGGTCGTCGATCCACTGCTGCGGATCGAAGGCGAGGGCCTCGAGGTCGCGGATCTCGTGCGCCAGCAGCTCGCGCTCGCGCGCGGAGCTGGCCTGGGCGCTTTCGCGCGCCGCGCGTTGCTCGGCCACGCGCCGCCAGGTGACGAAGCGCTGCGCCACATCCCGCGCGAGGGCTTCGGAGCCGCCATAGGCATCGAGCAGCGCGCGCTGGCGATCGCGCTTCACCAGGAGCTGGTGATCGTGCTGGCCGTGGATGTCGACCAGCATCTCGCCCAGGTCGCGCAACTGGGCGGCGGTCGCGGGCCGGCCGTTCACGAACGCGCGCGAGCGGCCGCCGGCATCGACGGTGCGGCGGACGAGGCAGGCGCCATCGCCCTCCTCCAGCGCCTGGTCCGCGAGCCACTCACGCACGGCGGGCAGGCGGGCGGCATCGAAATCGGCGCTCACCTCGGCGCGCTGCGCGCCGCTGCGGACCACCCCGGCATCGGCACGGCCACCCAGCACCAACGCCAGCGCATCCACGAGGATCGATTTGCCCGCGCCGGTCTCGCCGGTGAGCGCCGTGAAGCCCGCGCCCAGTTCGAGATCGAGCCGGTCCACGATCACGTAATCGCGAATCGATAGTGCCCTCAGCATTGTTTGACCTGTCGCCTCGTTCTTGCGCCTTGTGCCTTGCGCCTTGCGCCCCTACGCCGTCCTCTCCGTCCACCGCAGCTTCTGCCGCAGCATCGAGAAATAGCGGTACCCCTTGGGATGCAGCAGGATCGCGGGCTTGGGAGAAGCGGCCACGCAGACGACGTCGCCCGGCTCGAGGTGGAAATGGGCCTGCACGTCGAAGTTCGCGCGCGCATCGACGCCGCGCACCAGCGTGATCTCCACCTTGGACGTGCTGCGGATGGCCACGGGGCGGTTGGAGAGCGTGTGCGGCGAGATCGGCACCAGCGCCATGGCCGAAAGCGCGGGGTGCAGGATGGGCCCGCCCGCCGAGAGCGCATACGCGGTGGACCCGGTGGGCGTGGCGACGATGAGGCCATCGGCGCGCAGGGTGTAGATGAACTCCGCATCCACCGTCACGGCGAACTCGATCATGCTGCCGACGGCGCCCCGGCTCACGACGATGTCGTTCATGGCGAAGGCGGACATCATGACCTGCTGGCCGCGGCGCACCGACCCCGCGAGGACCAGCCGCTGCTCCGGCACGAAATCGCCGTTGAGGACGGATTCCACGGCGGGGGCGGCGTTGTCCGCGGGAATGTCGGTGAGGAAGCCCAGCCGTCCCAGGTTCACGCCCACCAGCGGCACGCCGTTCTCCGCCATGAGGCGCGCGCTCGCGATGAGGGTGCCATCGCCGCCCACGACGATGGCGAGGTCCGCCTTCGCGGGCAGCGACGCCATCTCCACGACGGAATCGGGCTGCGCGTGCGCCACCGACGCGGTGCGCGGATCCATGATGATCTTCACGCCGTTGCTGCGCAGGACGGCGGAGATCTCGTCGAGGATATGGGGCAGGCTCGCCGCGTCGCTCTTGCCGACGATCGCGACGTTCCGGAACGCGGGAGTCATGGGCGCAATTAAAGCATGATTGCCTTGTAGAATAGGGTTGCCTCCCATGGAAGCCCGAATGCTCTCGGAACGCGCGCAGACGTTGCTGAAGATCCTGGTCGAGCGCTACATCGCCGATGGCCAGCCCGTCGGCTCGCGTGCGCTTTCCCGCTTCTCGAGCCTGGAGCTGTCTCCCGCCACCATCCGCAACGTGATGGCGGACCTGGAGGAGATGGGCTTCGTCGCGAGCCCGCACACTTCCGCAGGCCGCATCCCAACGCCCAAGGGCTATCGCCTCTTCGTGGATACGCTGCTCACCGTGCGTCCCATGGAGGAGCTGGAGCGCCAGCAGATCGCCGACCAGATCTCGCCGGACGATCCTCACCGCGTCGTGAGCGCCGCCTCGCAGATCCTCTCGGATCTCACCCATTTCGCCGGCATCGTCGTCTCCCCGCGCCGCCGCGGCGCCGTGCTGCGCCACGTGGAATTCTTCGGGCTCTCGGAAAAGCGGGTGCTGCTGATCATGGTGGCGAGCGACGGCGAGGTGCAGAACCGCGTGCTGGTGACGGACCGCACGTACACGCCCTCGCAGCTCACCGAGGCCGCGAACTACATCAACCAGAATTACGCCGGCACCGAGTTCGACCAGTTGCGCCAGAAGGTGCGCGGCGAGCTTTCCGACCTCCACCAGGACATCTCGCAGCTCATGCAGGCGGCGATCACGGCGGGCAGCCAGTCGATGCGCCAGCCCACCGATGGCGTGGTGATCTCGGGCGGGCGCAACCTCCTGGAAGTGCACGACCTCTCCCACGACATGGACCGCCTGCGCCGCCTCTTCGACCTCTTCGAGCACAAGACGCAGCTGCTGGAGCTGCTCGAGCAGAGCGAGCGCGCCGAGGGCGTGAAGATCTTCATCGGCGGCGAATCGACGCTGGTGCCGCTGGACGAGTGCTCGATCGTGACGGCGCCGTACGAGGTCGACGGCCAGGTGGTGGGCACGGTCGGCGTGATCGGGCCCACGCGCATGGCGTACGAACGGGTGATTCCCATCGTGGACGTGACGGCCCGGCTGGTCTCCTCCGCCCTCTCCCAACACTAAGAACCCACGATGCCCCCTTCCCCCGGCGCGCCGCGCGCCGGCGTGCTGCTGGTGAACCTCGGCACACCGGAGGCGCCCACGCCCGCGGCGGTGCGCCGTTACCTGCGCGAATTCCTTTCGGACCGTCGCGTGGTGGAGATCCCGCGGCTCGCCTGGTGGCCGATCCTCAACTTCATCGTGCTGCCGATCCGCGCACCCAGGAGCGCGAAGAAGTACGCCACGGTGTGGACACCCGAGGGCTCGCCGCTGCGCGTCTTCCACGACCGGCAGGTGCAACTGCTGCGCGGCTATCTCGGCGAGAAGATGAAGACGCCCGTGCCCGTGGCCGGTGCGATGCGGTACGGGCGGCCCACGGTGGCGGAGGGACTGCGGGAGTTGGCCGACAAGGGCTGCGAGCGGGTGCTGGTGATCCCGATGTATCCGCAGTACGCGGCGAGCACGACCGCGAGCGTGGACGATGCGCTCCAGGCGGCCTTGCGCAGGATGAAGCCCGCGCCGGCCATTCGCTTCGTGCGCGACTTCCATGCGCACAAGGCGTACGCCAAGGCGGTGGCCAAGAACGTGAACGACTACTGGTTCAAGCACGGCCGGCCGGACCGGCTTCTCATGAGCTTCCACGGGCTGCCCAAGCGAACCGTCGAGCGCGGCGACCCCTACCAGGCACAATGCCTCGAAAGCGCGCGCCTCATCGCGACCGAGCTGGGGTGGAACGACGCGCGGACGGTGGTCACGTTCCAGTCGCGCTTTGGCGCGCAGGAGTGGATCGGCCCCGCCACGGCCGATACGCTCGCGGCACTGCCGGGCCAGGGCGTGGGGCGCGTGGACGTGATCTGCCCCGGCTTCGCGGCCGATTGCCTCGAGACGCTGGAGGAGATCGCGCAGGAGGGGCGTCACACCTTCCTGCAGGCGGGCGGCAAGGATTTCCATTACATCCCTACCACGAACGACACCCCTTCCTGGATGACCGCGCTCACCATCCTCGCCATGGAAAACCTGACGGCGTGGGACGCGCCGGGAAAGGCGTAGATGCTCTTGCTCCTGGTGCGCTGGCTCCTCAATGCCGCGCTGCTGCTGCTGGTCGCGTACGTCTACTCGGGCGTGGGGGTGACGTCGTTCGGCGCCGCCTTCCTCGCGGCTCTCGTGCTCGGGCTCGTGAACGCGGTGATCCGGCCTGTGCTCGTGGTGCTCACGCTGCCGGTGACGATCCTCACGCTCGGGCTCTTCATCTTCGTCATCAACGCCGTGCTCTTCTGGCTGGTGGCCGAGATCGTGCCCGGCTTCCACGTGAACGGCTTCCTCGCGGCACTCGTCGGCTCCATCCTCTACAGCTTCTTCACGCTCCTCACGAGCTGGATCGTGTTCGGCAAGCGCTGAACGGATCCCCCGCCCCGGACTCCAAAAACCGCGTGCTGCCCGGAGCGTTCCGCCCCGCGGGAAATCGGGACGGACCCGATTTTCTGCCCCGCGGAAAATCGGGACGGACCCGATTTTCTGCCCCGCGGGAAATGGGGTACGTCCCGATTTCCGGGGTTGAAAACCGGCACGGCAGCCCCATCTGTCTTCAAACGGTTGTTTTTCAGAAGGAAATTCCACAGTGACAGACGCAGATCTTTCCGGCGCCGCAGCCGCTTCCCCCGGCCAGCCGCCCCTGGGGGACGAGAGCAGCTTCGAGGCGCGCATCAACGAGCTGGAGGCCCGGCTGGGCGAGGCCACCAACGAGGCGGAGAAGCTGCGCGAGGAATTCCTGCGCGCCCGCGCAGAGGCGGAGAACGTGCGCCGCCGCAGCCAGGAAGACGTGGCCAAGGCCCACCGCTTCGGCGTCGAGGGCTTCGCCTCCGCCCTGCTCGCGGTCAAGGACAGCCTCGATGCGGCGCTCGCCGTCGAGACACCCTCGGTGCAGTCGCTGAAGGAAGGCGTGGAGATCACCGCCCGGCAGCTCGAAAGCGCGCTGGAGAAGTTCGCGGTCAAGGCCATCAACCCCCAGGGCGAGAAATTCGACCCGCACCGCCACCAGGCCATCAGCCAGGTCGAGGCGCCCGGGGATCCGAACACCGTCGTGAACGTCCTGCAGAAGGGCTACCTGCTCCACGACCGGGTGCTGCGTCCCGCGCTGGTCGTCGTCTCGAAGCCGCCCGCGCAGTGACGGCCCTTGAATCGACCGGCAAACACCCCTACTTGACCAACAACTAGAGACATTTCCTCGCAAAAGGAAGACGGACATGGCAAAGATCATCGGCATCGACCTCGGCACCACGAACTCGTGCGTCGCCATCATGGAAGCGGGCAAGCCCAAGGTCATCGAGAACAGCGAGGGCTCCCGCACGACGCCCTCGATCGTCGCCTACACGGACAACGACGAGATCCTCGTCGGCGCCCCGGCCAAGCGCCAGGCGGTGACGAACGCGAAGAACACGCTCTACGCGGTCAAGCGCCTCATCGGACGCAAGTTCGAGGAGAAGGAGGTGCAGAAGGACATCCACCTCATGCCCTACAAGATCCTCAAGGCCGACAACGGCGATGCGTGGGTCGAGGTGCGCGGCAAGAAGATCGCGCCGCAGCAGGTCTCCGCGGAAGTGCTGCGCAAGATGAAGAAGACGGCCGAGGACTATCTCGGCGAGCCGGTCACCGAGGCGGTCATCACGGTGCCCGCGTACTTCAACGATTCCCAGCGCCAGGCCACCAAGGACGCCGGCCGCATCGCGGGCCTCGAGGTGAAGCGCATCATCAACGAGCCCACGGCGGCGGCGCTCGCGTTCGGCCTCGACAAGAAGGAAGGCGATCGCAAGATCGCGGTCTTCGACCTCGGCGGGGGCACGTTCGACATCTCGATCATCGAGATCGCCGACATCGAGGGCGAGCATCAATTCGAGGTGCTCTCCACGAACGGCGACACGTTCCTCGGCGGCGAGGACTTCGACCAGCGCGTGATGGATTACCTGGCCGACGAGTTCAAGAAGGACCAGGGCATCGATCTGCGGAAGGACAAGATGGCGCTCCAGCGCCTGAAGGAAGCCGCGGAGAAGGCGAAGACCGAGCTGTCGACGGTGACCGAGACCGACATCAACCTGCCGTTCATCACGGCGGATCAGTCCGGTCCGAAGCACCTGAACATGAAGCTCACCCGCGCGAAGCTCGAGGCG